>DATLCL010000046.1:0-3179 GCA_035526415.1 Aeromicrobium sp. | reverse complement strand
GAATACGAAGAACGCCACAACCAAGCCCCACAGCACCGGCGAGTTTGCGGCAAGCAACGGCGCCGGCCGGCCACGCCAGCGCTGGAAGAACCAGACAATCCACGCGGCGCCCATGACGACCAGCAGGACGACGGCCATGGCATTGCTGCTCAGGGCACCGACGAGATCGCCGTGGGTGAGGTTGTTCATGGCCCTCAGGCCGCCGCATCCCGGACACGGTTGGCCGGTCAGCAGCAGGAACGGGCAGTAGCCGTAAGACCCCGACTGGTGCGGGTCGTGGAAGCGCAGCAGTGTCAGCGCGCCAAGCCCGCCGGCCGCGACCAGCGTCGGCGCCCGCAGAAGTTCCGTGCGGCTCAAGCTGTACGCGTCATCGGGCGCGTCAGTGCGAGTCGGAAGCACCCAGACCAGCTGCGCCCATGACCTTGCCCACAACGAGCGACGCCAGCGACACGATCACGCCGGCCCAGAACAGCGTCCAGTGCGGCGTCGGGATCAGAGCAATACCACCCAAGGTGATGCCCACGAGGGCGACGAGGACTGCGGTCCAGGCGGCAGGTGACGATCCATGCATGCGCACACCTTAGCGGGGCTCATCTCCGAGCGTCGGGTCCTGGCCTTCATCCTGGGCGCGCCAGAGGTCCGCTTCGTCAGCCGGTTCGGCGACAGATGGCGCCTCACGCTCGTAGCGCGCCGACATCCTCGGCCACGCGCGGCCGCGAACAGCCACGACCGCTCCCAGTGCGGCTGCGACGACGAAGGCCAGCGCACTGAGCCAAGGCCAAGCCGCCCCGTTCACCGGCGGATTGGCGCCGCCGATGTACGCAGGCGAATCCTTCAATGCGCGGCTCAGCGCCGGGCCGCCGGGGTTGAGAGTGAGCGCGCGCAGCGCGGCTAAGCCGGCCACTGCTGCGATCAGGACGCCGATGAGCTGGCGCAGCCGGCCTCCGGCGGCGACGACACCCAGCCCGGCAGCCATGATCACTACGGCAAGGCCGGCAAGGATCGGTGCTGCATCGACCCCGGAGACCGCCACGTGGTCTGTCGGTAGGCCCGACGTGCGGACCGTCGCCGATGCCCACGCGCGGGTCACGGCAAACAGCGCCACGGCGCCTGTCGCCAGCAGGCCGAGGACGACCTTGGGCATCGTCAAAGCAACCGGTCCGCGTCGAAGCAGGTCCGAGCCCCGGTGTGACACGTCGGCCCGGCCGGGTTGGCACGGACGAGCACGGTGTCGCCGTCGCAGTCGAGCCGAACCTCGGTGACGTCGAGGAAGTTGCCTGACTCCTCGCCCTTGGTCCAGTGCCGCTGGCGGCTCCGACTCCAGAAGGTCGCACGCTTCTCGGTGAGCGTGCGGTGCAACGCCTCGTCGTCCATCCAGCCGACCATGAGGACATCGCCGGAGTCGACGTCCTGAACGACGGCCGTCACAAGACCGGCGTCGTCGCGTTTGAGCCGTCCGGCAATCGCGGGATCGAGAGAACTCACCCGCTAAGTCTCTCAGGTTTGGGCTAGCGGACCTCGTGGCCGGCCGTCCGGAGTGCATCCTTGACCTCGCCGATCGTCAGCTCGCCGAAGTGGAAGACACTGGCGGCAAGGACGGCGTCCGCACCGGCCTCGACGGCTTCGACGAAGTGCTCGACCCGGCCGGCGCCGCCGCTCGCGATGAGCGGAACCGACGTGCGTTCGCGGACGGCTTGGATCATCTCGACGTCGTAGCCGTCCTTGGTGCCGTCGGCATCCATCGAGTTCAGCAGGATCTCACCGACGCCGCGCTCGGCGGCTTCGTGGACCCAGGCGAGCGCGTCGATGCCGGCGGACTGGCGACCACCGTGTGTGGTCACCTCGAATCCGCTGGGCTGGTCAGCGGCCCGACGGGCGTCGACACTGAGCACCAAGACTTGGTTGCCGAACCGCTTCGCGATCTCGTCGATGACGTCCGGACGTGCGATTGCACCGGTGTTGATGCCGACCTTGTCGGCGCCGGCACGCAGGAGCCGGTCGACGTCGTCCACCGAGCGGATACCGCCGCCCACCGTGAGCGGGATGAAGACGTTCTCAGCGGTCTGCCCGACAACGTCGAACGTCGTCTCCCGGCCGGCGCTGGACGCCGTGATGTCGAGGAACGTGAGCTCATCGGCGCCTTGCTCGTCGTAGACCTTCGCCATTTCCACGGGGTCTCCGGCGTCCCGCAGGTCGACGAAGTTGACACCCTTGACGACGCGGCCGGCATCCACATCGAGGCACGGGATGACGCGGACGGCGAGGCTCATGGCGCGCCCTTGGTCGCGCCCTTGGTCAAGGCGAGAGCCTCTTCGATCGTGAAACGGCCTTCGTAGAGGGCCGTTCCGGCAATGGCTCCCTCGACGCCCAGCGGGACCAGCGTCATCAGCGCTCGGATGTCATCGAGCGTCGTCACGCCGCCGCTTGCGACGACGGGCGCGTCCGTGCACGCGCAGACATCGCGCAGGAGATCGAGGTTCGGACCCTGCAACATTCCGTCCTTGTTGACGTCAGTGACGACATAGCGGGCGCAACCCTCCGCATCCAGCCGTTCGAGCGTTTCGTACAGATCGCCGCCGTCGCGGGTCCAGCCGCGAGCGGCCAGCGTCGTCCCGCGCACATCGAGGCCGATGGCGACCCGATCGCCCCACGTCGCGATGGCTTTGGCACACCACTCCGGTTGCTCGAGCGCCGCCGTGCCGATGTTGACGCGCGTGCAGCCCGTCGCCATGGCGGCTTCGAGCGACTCGTTGTCGCGGATGCCGCCGCTCATCTCAACCTTGATGTCGAGCAGGCCGACGATCTCGGCCTGAAGCTCGCGATTGTTGCCGTGACCGAATGCAGCATCGAGGTCGACCAGGTGGAGCCACTCGGCGCCGGACTCCTGCCAGCGGACCGCGGCCTCGATCGGGTCACCGAAGATCCGCTCCGAGCCGTCGACACCCTGAACGAGCTGGACTGCCTGGCCAGCCTTGATGTCCACAGCAGGCAGCAGCTCGAGGTAGTCACTCACCCCGAGATCCTATCGGCGACACTCGTGGCCCTATAGCGTCGCAATCCAGTTCGCGAGCAGGCGGCGGCCGGCATCGCCGGACTTCTCCGGGTGGAACTGGGTGGCCCAAAGCGGGCCGTTCTCGACAGCCGAGACGAAGCGATCGCCGCCGTATTCGGTCCACGTG
>DATLCL010000037.1:0-9290 GCA_035526415.1 Aeromicrobium sp. | reverse complement strand
TTCTGGATCGCGCCCTCGAGCACTTCGCCGACGGCGAGGGCGGCTTCTTCGACACTGCCGACGACGCTGAGGCACTGGTGGTGCGGCCGCAGGATCCTTCGGACAACGCTCATCCGTCAGGCACGTCGTCCCTGCTGCATGCGCTTATCGCGTTCGCCGCCCTGACCGGAGAACGGCGGTACCGCGACGCGGCCGAGGCCGCCCTCGGACGCCTCTCGACGCTGATCGAGCGGGCACCACGCTTCGCCGGATGGTCGATGGCTGCCGCCGAGGCAATGATCGCCGGCCCGATCGAGGTCGCCATCGTCGGCTCGGACGGGACCGCACGGCGGGAGCTGCATCGGGCGGCGCTGGCGCTCGATGGCAGTGCCGTCGTGGTGGCCGGCGAGGCGGGCTTGGACATCCCGCTCTTCCGTGGCCGCACCGAGGTCGACGGCAAACCGGCCGCCTACGTCTGCCGCGACTTCGTCTGCGATCTGCCCGTCACGGACCCACGTGGTCTCGGTATGCCAGCAGGCTGATTCCGATGTAGTGGACGACGAACGCGGCGATGGTGAACGCGTGGAACACCTCGTGGAACCCGAACCAGCGCGGTGACGGATTCGGCCACTTGAAGCCGTAGACAAACGCGCCGATCGTGTAGAGGCCACCGCCGACGATCATGAGCACCATGACGTCGGTCGGCGCTCGCCGGAAGAATTCGCCGGCGTAGAGGACCGCAGCCCAGCCCAAAAGCAGGTACAGCGGCACATACAGCCAGCGTGGGGCGCTCACCCAGAAGATGCGGAAGATCACGCCGAGCAGCGCTCCGCCCCAGACCAGCGACAGCATGATCGCGGCGTGAGTCGGCGTCAGCAGGAGCAGGCAGAACGGTGTGTAGGAGCCGGCGATCAGGACGAAGATGGTGGCGTGGTCCAGGCGCTTCCAAATGGTCTTGGCCCGGGCGCCCCACCGTCCGGTGTGGTAGACCGCACTGACGCCGAACAGCATCGTGGCCGAGAACATGAAGACAGCGGCACCGGCTCGCACGAGCATGCTCTTGGCGAGGACGAGCAGGACGAGGAACGAGAAGAACGCCAAGGGCGCCATCGCCGCGTGCAGCCATCCGCGCAGCTTCGGCTTGAGTTCGGTGACCGCATCGCGCAGGGAGTCGGGCAGGGGCGTCGACATGTGATGAACTTAGCGCCATGGGTTTCGGTGACCTGCTCTACGGGGTGTACGAACGTCGGCTGGCGCGTGAACTCCGTCCCGAGCAGATGCCGCACCACGTCGGGGCCATCGTCGACGGCAATCGCCGGTGGGCCAAGGACGCCGGCGCCGACCTGAACAAGGGCTACGCCGCCGGCGCGGCGAAGGTCGACGAGTTCCTCGGGTGGTGCCACGACCTTGGCGTCGGGAGAGTCACGTTCTGGGTCCTGTCCACCGACAACCTGCAGCGTCCGCCGGATGAGTTGGCGAGCATCCTCGGCGCGGTCGAGACTCTCGTCGACCGGCTGGCGGACGACGGGCGCTGGCGGCTGACGCTCATGGGCAGCCTCGAGCTCCTGCCGGCCGAGTCGGTGATCCGGCTCAAGGAGGCCTCCGGGCGCACGGTCGACAACCACGAGATGCGGGTCAACGTGTGCGTCGGCTACGGCGGACGCCAGGAGCTCACCGACGCCATCCGCTCCCTGCTGCTGGAGAAGGCGGCCGAGGGCCTGGAGCTGGCGGATGTGGCCCGCACGCTGGAGGTCGACGACATCGCCGAACACCTCTACACGAAGGGCCAGCCTGACCCGGATCTCGTCATCCGAACCTCTGGTGAGCAGCGGCTTTCCGGCTTTCTGCTCTGGCAGAGCGTCCACTCCGAGTTCTACTTCAGCGACGTGCTGTGGCCGGACTTCCGCAAGGTCGATCTGCTGCGTGCCTTCCGGTCCTACGCCGCCCGCCAACGCCGCTTCGGGAAGTAATCCGTTGTGGGCGTGTCGTCGCGCCGGAAGAAGGTCCGGCCGGGCTAGTTTCGAGGTGTGCTGAAGCTCGCCCCTGAGCCCCACCGCCCCGATTGCCAGAACGACTAACTGTGGGCTCGCGCAGGGCGCGCGTGGGCCACCGAGGAGACATCCGTGCCGGTGAAAACGCCAACCGCCCCACGCACCTACGTTCTCGACACCAGCGTCCTTCTGGCCGACCCCGCCGCCATGTCGCGGTTTGCCGAGCATGAGGTCGTCATCCCCGTCGTCGTCATCACGGAGCTGGAGGCCAAGCGACACCACCCCGAGCTCGGTTACTTCGCCCGGAATGCGCTGCGTTTCCTCGACGACCTGCGGATCAAGCACGGAACCCTCGACGCGCCCCTGCCGGTCGGCGAGGTCGGCGGCACACTACGGGTCGAGCTGAACCACACCGACGCGTCCTCGCTGCCCGCCGGCTTCCGGCTTGGCGACAACGACACGCGCATCCTGTCCGTCGCCCGCAATCTGGCCGACGAGGGGCACGACGTCACCTTGGTTTCGAAGGACCTTCCGATGCGCGTCAAGGCCTCTGCTGTCGGCCTGTGCGCTGAGGAACCGCGTGCCGAGCTTCCGGTCGAGTCCGGGTGGACCGGCATGGCCGAGGTCGAGGTCGAAAGTGTCGACCTCGACGAGCTGTACGAATCGGGCACCCTCGATCTCGCCGATGCGCGCGACCTTCCGTGCCACACCGGACTGGTGCTTATCTCGGACAAGGGCAGCGGGCTAGGCCGCGTCACCGCCGACAAGCAGGTCCAGTTGGTGCGCGGCGACCGCGACGCGTTCGGCATCCACGGCCGGTCCGCCGAGCAACGGGTGGCGCTCGACCTCCTGCTCGACCCGGAGATCGGCATCGTTTCGCTGGGTGGGCGCGCCGGCACGGGCAAGTCGGCGCTGGCCATCTGCGCGGGCCTCGAGGCGGTTATGGAGCGCGGACAACACCGCAGGGTGGTGGTCTTCCGTCCGCTGTACGCCGTCGGCGGCCAGGAACTCGGCTATCTCCCCGGCAGCGAGTCAGAGAAAATGGGGCCCTGGGCGCAAGCCGTGTTCGACACCTTGGGCGCCGTCACGACGACGCCGGTCATCGAAGAGATCCTCGACCGCGGCATGCTGGAAGTGCTGCCGCTGACGCATATCCGGGGACGTTCACTGCACGATGCGTTCGTCATCGTCGACGAGGCGCAATCCTTGGAACGCAACGTTCTGCTCACCGTCCTGTCCCGCATCGGCGCCAACTCAAAAGTGGTGCTCACCCACGATGTCGCGCAGCGCGACAACCTGCGGGTGGGACGTCATGACGGTGTCGTCGCCGTCGTCGAACGGCTCAAGGGACACCCTCTGTTCGCCCACATCACCCTGACCCGCTCGGAGCGGTCGCCCATCGCGGCACTCGTAACCGAAATGTTGGAGGACGTAGCCCTCTGATCTGGGCTTCCAAGCACCATTGATGTGGCAAAGTGGCGCCGGTGAGAACGCGGAATTTCATCCAATTTGTTCTCGCACTCACTCTCTCAGCATCGCTGGCCGGGTGCGGGGGTAACCAGACCAAGACGCTGACGTGGTGGACCCTGCCCGATCGTGTCGGCGAAGAGGCTCTGGCGCGTCGGTGCAGTGATGTCGCCGAGGGCTACCGCATTGAAGTTCGCGTCCTGCCGAGCCTGCTCAAGGATCGGAGAGCTGACCTCGTGCGCCGGCTCTCGGCCGGCGACGACGACATCGACATCCTCACGTTGGATTCGGCGTCCACGGCCGAGTTTGCGGCAGCCGGGTTCCTCGCACCGCTGCCCGATGCCTTGGCGTCGGATGCCGGAGTCATCCCGAAGGCTGCCGAGGCCGCGACCTACCGCGACAAGCTGGTCGCCGTGCCATGGTGGGTCGATCCGCAGCTCCTGTGGTTCCGCGGCGCCTCCGCCGAGCGGGCCGGCATCGACACCAATAAGCCGGTCAGCTGGGACGCACTGCTGGCCGGCGCGGACCGCATCCGTGCGTCATTGCAGGTCGACAACGCTGACGGCACCGGCGTCAGCGACTGGGTGCTCGGGCTCGTCGCGGAGTCCGGCGGCCGGGTGATCGCCGGAACCGGGCGCGATCCCAAGGTGGACCTCAATTCCGATGCCGGCAGGGTCGCCGCCGGGATCATCCAGTTCTACATGGCCTCTGGCCTCGGTGCCGGCCCCTCGGACCGGGCGCTGACCGAGTTCGCCGGGACGCGTGGCGCCTTCTTGGTGGCGCGCGCGTCGGCGCGGACGGCCCGCGAGGTCGTGACGATTGCCGCCGACATGCGACCGCTGCGCTACCCGGTCATCGGCGGCGGAAGCAAGTCCCCGATGGCGGCCGCCGCGCTGGCCGTGCCGGAATCATCGGAGAACCGCAAGGTCGCCTTTGCGGCCGTCAAATGCCTGACGTCCGACGATTCACAGGCCGAGATCATGGTGAATTCCGGCCGGGGCGCTGCGCGCTCGTCGGTCTACCAGGACGGCGAGGTCCGCCGGGTCGTCCCCTATGCCCAGACCCTGCTGACCGCTGCGCGCGCCGGGGTCAACGTGCCGTCCACGCCGTACTGGCACCTGGCGGAGAGGGCAATCGACTCCGCGTGGACTCCACTTTCGGCCGTGGCGCCCAACCACACGCCCAAGGAATCGGCTAAAGCCGTCGCCAAGCTGGTGGGCGGGGGACTGCGATGAAGGCCCCCTGGAACCGCCGGCATCCGGATGAGGCGCCCGACGAGGCGCCCGACGAGGCGCCCGACGAGGTAGACGAGTCGATGGCCGAGACGCTGGACGACGCGGTGGAGGAGGCCTTGGACGAGCTTCCCGACGAGAAGCTGGAGGAGTTTCCGGAGGACACCGACGATGCCGCGCCGGCGAAACCTCGCCGCCAGCGGTCGAAGATGCTCCGGCTGAGGAAGCGCTCCTACGCTCCTGCCGGGCATGTCGAACGAAATCCGTGGGTCTACCTCGGCCCACTCGTCGGCGTCCTAGCCGTTCTCACCGTCTTGCCGCTCGTGCGGCTGATCGTCGTCTCGCTGTTCGAGCGCTCCCTGACTGCGCCGGACGACAGCAGATTCGTGCACGTCCGCAACTTCATCGACGTCGTCGACGGGCGCGACTGGTGGCTGGCCGTCGCGCTGACCTTGGTGGTCGTCACGGTCTCGGTCCTCGCTCAACTTTTGCTCGGTGCCGCGTTCGCGGGGACGCTTCGGCGCATCACCTTCGGCGGGCCGTGGGTGCAGGTGTTGCTGCTCGTGCCGTTCGTTCTCATGCCCGCGGCCGTGGCAACGGCGTGGCGCGACGGCTGGGTCGACGGGTTTGCGGTCGCATGGTTCCGGGTCCAGCCGGGCGGCGGTCAGCTGACCGCGCTTGCCACCCTGTTGTCGCACGAGGTCTGGCGCGGGACCGGCATCACGACCGTGATCCTGTTGGCAGGCCTCAGCCGGGTCAAGCCGTCGCTCCTCGACGCCGCGATCGCCGATGGGGCCACCGCACGCCAGCGCCTCACACACGTCGTGCTTCCCGCCGTCGCTCCGGCGGTCGCCGTCGCAGCGCTATACCGCTCACTGGACGCGCTGCGGTCCATCGATGCGCCGGTCCTCACGGCGGATGCATTGGGTGATCTCTCGACGGCGTCGCAGTTGGTCTGGACCACGTCGTTCACCGATTTCGAGGTCGGGTTAGGTGCGGCGATGGCTCTGCTGCTCATCCTGTTGGCTGCTGGCCTGGGCCTGTTGCTGACACTTCTCATGCAAGTGCGGAGGGCCTTATGAGTCCCACCGTTCGTTCGCGGCTTGCCGCCTCCGCCACCGCGTTCCTCCTGGGCTTCGTGCTGGCGAACTACGGCATCCTGCGCGTCGTGGGCCCGGATCGCAGCCTCTGGCTCGCCCTGTCCATCGTGCTTATGGTCACCGGCGCGGTGGGCGTCATCATCTCCGACTCACCGCGGCGCGTGTCCGTCTGGTCGGTCGTCGGCCTCGAGTTCATGATCGTGTTCACGCTGGCGCCGCTGCTCTGGATGTTCACGATTGCCGCTGCGCCCGACCTGGGCACGCCCGCTGCAATGCTGCCGCAGCGCTTCGAGTGGTCGGCATTCCGCGAGGCGCTTGGGGATGCCAACCTGCGCGGCGCGCTCCTGAACTCGCTCTTGGTGTCCTTCGTGGCGACGTTCATCTCGCTGGCCATCGCCATCCCGGCCGCCCAATCGCTCATTCGTGAGCACAGCAGGGTTGCGTCGCGCATCTACCTCAGTGTCGTCACGCTGATCCTGGCCCCACTCATCGTCTTCCAAGGCGCGATCGCCGAGCAGCTGCGAGCATTCGGGTTGATCGGTTTCCGGCTGACACCGGTGATCCCCATGTTGCTGCTCACGGTTCCGTTGGCGACGTGGCTGTGCGTGTCGGTGCTGCGCGACGTGCCATGGACGTTGCGCGACGCGATCCGCGTCGAAGGCGCGTCCACCGGTGACGAGTTTCGCCGCTTCGTGGTGCCGATCATCGGCCCTGGGCTCCTGGTGGCTGCTTTCATGACATTCGTGGTGGCATTGAACGACCTCGCCGTCGGGGCCGTGATGATGTCCAGCCAGTCGTCCAGGCTTCTCCCGGCGACGATGATCTTCGCCTCCGGCGACGCCGACGGCTCCGGCGATTCTGCCGTCGTGGCGCTGGCGTTGTTGTTGCTGCTCCCGTCGCTGGCCGTGCTGTTGGCGGTGCCGCGGAAGATCCTGCTCCTGCTGGGAAGGACGTATCGATGACCGACATCGAGTTCCGGAACATCACTCTCGATCTGCTGGAGGGGACGCGGGTTCTCGACGACGTCTCGCTTGTGGTGCCGTCCGGCGATCGCTTGGCCATCTGCGGGCCCCCGCGCGCCGGCAAAACCACGTTGCTGCGCATCCTCGTTGGGCTGCAAGACCCCACGGAGGGCGAGGTCCTGATAGCCGACGTTGTCGCGAACCGCATGAGCCCGCGCGACCGCAACCTCTCCATGGTCTTCTCCGACTACTTGCTGCACCCGCACTTGGACGCATACGACAACATGGCGTTCGCCGCGCTGCTGCGGCGTGAGCAGCCGGAGGACGAAGTCGACGCCCTGGTCGAGGAGGTCGCCGACCTGCTGGCGCTGGCGACCGTGCTGGATGAGCGGCCTTCCGCCTTGGACGAAGCGCAACGGCAGCGGACCGCGCTCGGCCGATCTCTGGTTCGGGAGGCGTCCGGCTACCTTTTCGACGACGCGTTCTCGGTGCAGGAGCCGCGCATCAGGGGGCACGTTAGGTCGGTCACGGTCCAGTGGCAGGCTGACCTCGGGCGCACCTCGATCTTCACCACCAGGCAGCCTGAGGAGGCCGCGACACTGGCCGATCAGGTGGCTGTCATCAACCTCGGCTGGGTTCACCAGGTGGGATCGCCGCGAGAGATCTACGAAACCCCGGCCGACCTGTTCGTCGCCGGCTTCATGGGATCTCCGGTGATGAATCTGATGCCTGCAAAGGTGGATGGATCCAAGCTCAGCCTGCCGTTCGGCGATGTGCGGCTGTCGCTCGAGCAGGCCGACCGCATCGGCGAGCGTGAACTCGTCGTCGTCGGTATCAGGCCGGAGCACTGCTTCGACGCGTCCAAGGCCGAGTCGTACCGGCTGTTGCGTCCGATCGAGTTCGAGGGTCGCGTCGACGACGTCGAATGGGGTGGCAAGACGCAGTCAGTCTTCCTTGGCTACGAGATCGACTCCGAGGTCGAGGAGCAGTTGACCGCCATTGAGGATGACTTCGAGTTCGACCTGTTCCAGAATTTCTTCGTCGCGCAACTGTCTACCGACGCGCCGGCCGACGTCGACAGCACGATCAGGGTGGCCGTCGCCGGGGACTCGTTGCACTTCTTCGACCTGGAAACGGCCGAAGCAATCTGATCCTGCGTCATTTGTGGACGATCGTTCGATGAACCACGATCTGCGATTTCGAATCTGGCTCCGCGCTGTCACAGCTGCCGCCGGCGTCAGAGCCCGTTACGCCGCGGGCTACCGCCCCGACCAGACCGCGACGGCGCCTGCGTGGCCGGTCAGCACTGTCAGCACCGCCGTCGCGACACCGAGTATGAAGATGAGGGGAATGGCGATGCGTGAGAGCGTCACGGCCCCAGCGACTGGAGGGTGTGCGCGCTCGTGCCCGGGGATTGGTGAACCGTGCGGCACGCTCCACCAGGCAACCAATGCAGAAGCGGCCAGTGCCCAGGCCACCGTCTGAAGGCGACCGGCCCACATCTCATGGATGTTGATGAGGGAACGATTCGGGTCGTTGCCCAGCGATGCCGAGAGCGCGTCCCCCGTCATGGCGGAAAACTGAACTGACGCGGCAGCTCCTACGGCCGCGATGGCCAAGGGGTGACGCAGTGCCCACCGCCAAGGCGGACGCGCCGCGAACAGCACGGCGATCAGAGCCGCCGCTGGCGCCAGGAACACGGCCGCGTGAACTACGAGCGGGTGCAAAGGGATGCCAGAAATCGTCATAAGAACGAACCCTCCGAGGTCGACATGAAGGAACGATGAACCAGAAGCACCTGAATACGACCATCCCGAGAATCGAGCTAACTTGCCGCGGATACGTCACATTGCGAAGTGTGCGCAATGACGCCTAGGTACGGGAGGGACCCCCCGTGTCCATGCGCTTCGACGGCATCGCCGCGCATCAAACCGCCAGCTCGGTCGGCACTGCCACTGCGTCGACAAGAGCGCCGTTGCGCAGCACGGTGATTTCCATCCGCTGCCCGATGGCGTCGGCGAAGAGCCGCTTCTGAAGCGACTGGGCGTCACCGAGGGGCACACCGTCCACGGCGAGTACGAGGTCGCCGCTGCGGAGGCCACTGACGGCGGCGGGGCTGTTGTCGACGACCTCGACGACACGCAGCGCCGCGCTCTGGTGGAAACGCTCCGCCAGCACCGGGGTCAGAGCAGCGGGCGTGGTGACCAGGCCGAGGTAGCCGCGTCGAAAGCGACCATCGTTCATTAGCGCCTGGATGATGCGATGGGTGGTGGCATTGATGGGCACGGCCAAGCCGAGCCCGATACCGGCTACCGCCGTGCTGATGCCGACCACCCGGCCGCGGCTGTCGGCCAGCGCACCGCCGGAGTTGCCGGGATTGAGGGCGGCGTCGGTCTGGATGACATCCTCGATCAGCCGGCCAGCGGTGCGCGTGCGCGCCGGCATGCTGCGGCCGAGTGCGCTGACGACTCCGGCGGTCACCGTGCCGGCCAAGCCCAGTGGATTGCCCACTGCCACCACCAGTGAGCCGACCCGCAGAGCGTCGGCGTCGCCGTATTC
>DATLCL010000039.1:0-13864 GCA_035526415.1 Aeromicrobium sp. | reverse complement strand
GAGGTGCCCACAGTGCCGAAACCCAGGATCCAGCGCACGAAATAGCTGCCCAGGATCCACATCACGATGGTGAAGAACGCGCCCGGAAGGCCGGAACGCCACGTCTTCCGCACGGGCACGGACAGGTGATACAGGGTCGTCATGAACCCGACCGAGAGCACCACTACAAGCGGCCAGTACGCACGCCGTAGGAACATCGCCTCCCGCGGAAGTGTGTCGGCGACGACTTGCGGGCCGGCGAGCACCAGGGGCACCACGACGATCCCGACGATCAGCGCCACGATGTAGAGGGCGAACGACAGCGCTCGCGTCCTGAGAATGCCGCGGCGACCGCCAAGGCCGTACATGATCGTGATCGTGTCGATGAAGACGTGGAGCGCCCGCGAACCGGACCAGAGCGCCAGCACGAAACCTAGCGAAACGACGTCAAACCGGCCCCCGCCGAGCACTTCATCCAGGGTGGGCTCGATGAGTTGGTCAACGGTCGTCGGCGTGATCACCTGCGAGGCCAGATACAGCACACGTGTCTTGAACAGCGCGATCTGGGCGACGTCGTAACTCTGGGCGACATACCCGATCGTGCCGGCGAGACCGAAGACCAGCGGCGGCAGCGACAAGATCGCGAAGAACGCAGCCTCGGCGGCCAGCCCGGTCACCCGATACGTGAAGCAGGTGGACGTGGTTCGTGCTGCGAGCCGACGCAGCGTGGTGCTCAGCTCGTCCCACGACATGGCGACTACCGTAGCCACATGCGTTCCCTTGCGGCGGCAGCCGTCTTCAGTGCCGTCATCACGTTTTCGTCCGCTCTCGCGCTCCGCGCCCCCGATGCGACCGTTGCGGTGGCCGCCGTCGCCCTCGTCACAGCCTTCGTCACCTGGCTCGCCGCGCTGCACTCAACAGAGCAGACGTCCGGACTCCCGCTGACCAGCGCGGCCGCCGCGGTGACCCTGGCAGCGGTGCGACGGACGCCGGTGTCGAACCTGCTGCCGCTGCTCGCCGCGCAGATCGTCGGCGCCGTCGCGGCCGGGTTTGCCGCACTCGGGTTGGACAGCCAGCTGGGCGGCGCGTTGACCTGGACGGACCCATCACCGGTTGCTGTCGGTGTCGCCGTCGCGTTCCTCGGCCTCCTGGCCTCGTGGACAGTGCTGGCCATCGACGGCGGTGAGACTGCGGCGTGGGCCGGGCTGGGCCCGGTCGCGAGCGCCTCGGCTCTCGGAGTCGGGCTTGCCACCGCGCTCAACCCTGCCGTGGTGGTCGGCTTGGCCACAGCCGGAATCATCGGCTGGATAACCGCCGGCATCGCCGCGGGAGTCGGCTTGGTGGCCGCGTTCGCCGGAGCACACGTCATCGGGATCCTCACGCCGGCTGATGCTGAGGCCGCATGACCACGCCACACGCACCCCGAGTCGTCCATATCCTGAGCGAACGTCTCACAATTCAAGATAGCGACTTGGTGACCAGCGTGTTCGGCAGCAAAACTTGCGTCATGCTTCCTGTGTGTTGTTGAGGTCCCACGCTCGCGTCAACGCTGCTGCGTCCGCCCTCCCCACCTGAAGGAAGTCATGGCCAACGATCCACCCACCACTGCCCCCGCCCGGGGCACCGCACGCCCTGGTCGCAAGCCGGGCGAAGGCCAGTGGGCGCTCGGTTATCGCGAGCCGCTGAACGGCAACGAGCAGTCCAAGAAGGATGACCACCCGCTCAACGTGCGCGCCCGTGTCGAGAACATCTACGCGCACCGGGGCTTTGATTCCATTGACGGCGCTGACCTGCGTGGACGCCTCCGCTGGTGGGGCCTGTACACGCAGCGCAAGCCCGGGATCGACGGCGGCAAGACCGCCACGCTCGAACCGGAGGAGCTCGACGACCGCTACTTCATGCTGCGCGTCCGCATCGACAGCGGCCAACTGAGCCGTGAGCAGCTCCGGACGATCGCCGGCATCTCGACCGAGTTCGGTCGCGACACCGCCGACATCACCGACCGGCAGAACGTCCAGCTGCACTGGATCGACATCGTCGACATGCCGGAGATCTGGAACCGTCTGGAGTCTGTCGGCCTGCACACGCAGGAAGCCTGCGGCGACTGCCCGCGCGTCATCCTCGGCTCCCCCGTGGCGGGCGTAGCCGAAGACGAGATCATCGATGGCACCGATCTCATCAAGACGATCGAGCGTGACTACATCGGGCTCAAGGAGCTGGCCAATCTTCCGCGCAAGTTCAAGACGGCGATCAGCGGCCACCCGAGCCTCGACGTGGTCCCACAGATCAACGACATCTCGCTCGTCGGTGTGGTGCACCCCGAGCACGGCCCCGGCTGGGCCGTCTGGGTGGGCGGCGGCCTCTCCACCAATCCGTTCATCGCGCAGGACCTTGGCGTGTGGGTGTCGACGGACGAAGCGCCCTCGGTCTGGAAGGGCGTCGTCGAGCTCTTCCGTGACTACGGCTACCGACGCCTGCGAGCCAAGGCGCGCATCAAGTTCTTGGTCAATGATTGGGGCGCCGAAAAGTTCCGCCAGGTGCTGGAGGATGAATACCTGCACCGCAAGCTGAGCGATGGCCCGGCGCCGGAGCTGCGGACCGAACCGGGCGATCACATCGGCGTCCATCGGCAGAAGGACGGCACGTTTTATATTGGCGCCGCGCCAATCGTGGGTCGCGTCTCCGGCACCGTGCTGAATCAGCTTGCCGACCTTGCCGAGAAGTACGGCTCTGACCGGATCCGCACGACTGCGCACCAGAAGATCCTGCTGCTGGACATCGCCGAATCCGACATCGAGAACGCCGTCGGGGACCTGCGGGCCATCGGCCTGGAGGCCCGCCCGTCGCTATGGCGCCAGCACACGATGGCGTGCACGGGCATCGAGTACTGCAAGCTCGCGATCGTCGAAACGAAGGACCGCGCCACGGCCACCATCGGCGAGCTGGAAACCCGAGTGCCCGACCTCGACGTCCCAGTCACGGTCAACGTCAACGGATGCCCGAACTCCTGCTGCCGGGTCCAGGTCGCCGACATCGGGCTCAAGGGAATGCTCGTGATGGACGACGCCGGCGACCAGGTCGAGGGCTTCCAGGTTCACCTGGGTGGGCTCTTGGGCGAGAACCCCGCGTTCGGCCGCAAGCTGCGCGCCCACAAGGTCACGGCGGTGGACGTGCCGGACTACATCGAGACCGTTACCCGCAATTACCTCAAGGACCGCGCCGACGGCGAACCGTTCGCCCAATGGGCGGCCCGAGCCGAGGAAGAACTTCTCCGATAAGGCCCATCACAACCAGCAAGACCCTTGGAAGGAGGGATGCATCATGACCGCACCAGCTCTCATCACGCTGGCGCACGGCAGCCGTGATCCACGTTCTGTCGCCACCATCAAAGCCCTGACCGAGGCGGTCGCATGCATGCGTCCCGACCTCCGCATCGAGACCGCGTTCCTCGAGCTCGCCGAGCCGTCGTTCGAGCAGTCGGTGGCGCGACTGGTCGCCGAGGGCCACGACGAGATCGTCGTCGTACCGCTGCTGCTCTCGGAGGCCTACCACGCGAAGGTCGACGTCCCGGCCGTCATCGCGTCGGCGGAGGCGCGCCACGACGGCGTCCGCATCGAGCTGACCGGCGTTCTCGGTCTGGAGCCGACCGTGTTCCACGTTCTTGACCGCCGGCTGCGTGAATCACTCGCTCACAATCGGGTGCGCGAACTCGACGGCCTCGTGCTCGCCGGAGCCGGCTCGTCCGACCCGGTCGTCAACGCCGCCATCGCGCGCGCCGCGCGTCAATGGGGCCAGCGGCACAAGCTGCCGACCGTCGCCGCGTTCGCGTCGCAGGCTCCGCCGGCCGCCGGCGAAGCCGTTCGTGCGCTGCGCGCAGATGGGCGTCGGCACATTGCCGTCGGCCTGCTGTTCCTCGCTCCCGGCTACCTGACGGACCGCGTGATGGAGTTGGCCGAGGAGGCCGGAGCCGTTGCCGTTGCCGAACCGCTCGGCGCGGACCGGGAGATCGCCGAGATCATCCTGGCTCGTTACGCCGTCGGCGCGGTCGACCTGGTCGATCTGGATTCGCTCTTCGCCGACGTGTGATCCTCGTCAGCACTCAGCGACGCGCTGCTTCTCGGCTTCGAGGTCGAAGTTCGGCGCCGGCCAGTCCAGCTTGAGGTCGCGCAGCGCCTCCAGCAGCAGGGTTCCGACGGCCCAGTTGCGATATGGCTTGTGGCCTGAAGGGATGACGTGCCACGGCGCGATGTCGGTGGAGCACCGGTCGAGGACGAACTGGTAGGCCTCGGTGTACTCGTCCCACCGGGCGCGTTCGTCGAGGTCGCCCGGCCGGTACTTGTAGAGCTTCTCCGGGTCCTCAAGGCGCGACGCGAACCGTTCCTTCTGGATGTCTTTGTCCACATGCAGGAGACACTTGATGATTGTCCCGCCGCTTTCGACATAGGCCTTCTCGAACTCGTTGATCGCCTCGTAGCGGCGTTCGATCTCGCCTTGGGATTCCAGTCTGTGAACGCGGACGATCAGGACATCCTCATAGTGCGATCGATCGAAGACGCCGATCTTGCCCGCTTGCGGAAGAGCCTTGTTGATGCGCCACAGGAAGTCGTGAGCCTGTTCCTCCTCGGTCGGCTTCTTGAACGAGGTGATGGAAACGCCTTGCGGGTTGACGGACCCGGCCACCTTCTCGATGACTCCGCCCTTGCCCGACGTATCCATACCCTGCAACACCAGCAGGATCGACAGGCTGTCGCCGGAAAGGCCATTCGCGTAGAGCTTCTCCTGGAGCTCGGCCAGCTCGCTTCGCATCTTCTTGACCGCAGACTTGGCCTCGGCGATGTCCCCGACGAATCCGAGCGTCGACCGCGCGTCGACGTCGGACAAGGGTTCGCGATATCGAAGCTGCTCACTGAGACTCATGGCCGAAATTATGCCCGTAGTCGCACCGCTCCGCGGCGCTTCAACGTTGGCTCGCTCGGAGCACTCGTGCAAGCACCCGGCCCACTCGCTCGCTGCACGTAGGCTCGCCCCATGGTGATCGATCCCGCGCTCGATCTCGGGCTCTATGCCTTTCCAGATGTCGACCGCCCGTGGCTGCGCACCAACTTCGTCACGACACTGGACGGCGCGGCGCACGACGTCAGCGGCGTCACGGCGTCGCTGGGCGGCGACACCGACACCGAGCTGTTCGCCTACCTCCGGTCCATCGCCGACGTCGTCCTCGTCGGCGCCGGGACGGCCCGGATCGAGAACTACGGGCCCAAGTCCACCGTCCCGATCGCCATCGCCAGCCGACGGTTGGATATCCCGGAACGACTGCAGGCCCCCGGCGTGGTCGTCGTGACGACGACGGACGCCCCGGCCGAGCGGGTTGACGAACTCACTGCCGCTGGGGTCGAAATCATGGCCCACGGCGACATCACGGTGGACTGGCCGGGAGTCCTGGCCAGCTTTGCCGCGCGCGGCTGGTTGAAGATCAACTGCGAGGGCGGGCCGAGTCTGCACGGGGAACTGATCTCCAACGGGCTTGTCGATGACCTCTGCCTGACGATCGCGCCGGTCCTCACTGCCGGTGACGCCACCCGCATCGCGCACAGCCGGCTACCGGTGGCCGAGGATATGCGGCTCGCGCATGTCGTCCCGGTTGGCGACGTCCTGTTCACCCGCTGGACCAGGATCGACCAGTCGTAATCGACCCGTCAGATTTCACGCCCGGATTTTCACCCTCTGCCGACTAATCTCGAAGCCATGGACAGCACCGGCACAGAGTACGAAGTCCAGAAGACCGAGGACGAGTGGAAAGCGACACTGAGCGCCGAGGAGTACCGCATCCTGCGGCAGGCCGGCACCGAACGGCCCTTTAGCCACTCGTACGAAACCGACGAGACCGAGGCGGTCTACGAGTGTCGGGCCTGCGGCTCCGAGCTGTTCCGCAGCGACACGAAGTTCGACGCGCACTGCGGCTGGCCGGCGTTCTACGCGCCGCTCGCCGAGGACCGAGTCGAGTACATCCAGGACCGCTCGTTCGGCAGTGTCCGCACCGAAGTGCGATGTGCGAACTGCGGCTCGCACCTGGGTCACGTGTTCGAGGGCGAGGGGTTCCCGACGCCCACCGACCAGCGCTTCTGCATCAACGGCGTGGCGCTGCGCCAGCGCCCGGACTGAGCGCAATCACGGGGTCAGTGCGTCTACGATGTCGGCGGCCGACATCAGGCTGCTGATGCGACTGACGGTTTCGCCGGCGTAGAGCGGCCCGGCATCGACGAAACTCGGCGGGAGGCCGTCCGCAGCCGAGAGTGGCGTCAGGAGTCGGCTGGTGGGGCGCTGCCGTTGCACGAGCGCGGTCAGCACCCGGTCGGGCGTGTGCTTGGCGCCGACCGCCGAGATGCGGTTGATCAGCCGGTTCAGCCTTGGCACGTCGCCGCTGGCCGAAAGTTGCGCGTCGGTGGCCGCATTCGGCACGACGCGATGCGTCGCCGGCCATGACAGGCCGAATAGTTCGGTGAGCACCGTGCTTTCCGCGTCCAGCAGTCGAGCCTTGTAGGCCGGATGGGCACCGCTCTCGGGCGATAGGAGGAATCGTGTGCCGGCAACCGCGGCGGTTGCCCCGGCGTCCAAGGCCTGCACCACGTCGGCCCGCTCGGCCATCCCGCCGGCGAGCAACACCGGGTAGTCAGGCCCGAGGGCGAAGCGGACGCGATCCAGCAATTCGAGGCCGGGGACCGTTCCACGCACATGTCCGCCGGCTTCAACGCCTTGAGCGATCACGGCGTCTGCACCAGCGCCCTTCGCGGCTTGCGCCTCCGCAACCGAACCGCACTGGTGGACCCAGACGCCGGACGTCCTTCGCTTGGGCCGACCCCAGAAGGTGACGACCACGTCAGCCTTGTCGGCGGCGCGAAACCAGGACGGCCGGGCGAAGTGCAATATCAGGTTGACGGCGATCGGTCGATCAGTGAGCTCTCGGGCCAGAGCGAGCTCGCGCTCGATGGCCTCCGGTCCTTGGACGGCGATCGTGCCGAGGCCGCCCGACTCGGACACTGCGACAGCGAGTTCGTGGCGCGCGACGCCACCGCCCATCCCTGCCTGGATGATCGGCTTCTCCACGCCGAGGACCTCGAGAATCGACATCCGGCGCTCAAGGCCAGAGCGAGAGCAGTTCGACCACCGAGTGCGACCGGCCAGTGAAGAACGGGATCTCCTCACGGACGTGGCGACGTGCGCGCGACGCCCGCAACTCGCGCATCAGGTCGACGATGCGGTGCAGTTCGTCAGCCTCGAAGGCCAAGATCCACTCGTAGTCGCCCAGCGCGAAGGCGGCGACCGTGTTGGCGCGGACGTCCGGATAGTCGCGTGCCTGCATGCCGTGCTCGCGCAGCATGTCGCGGCGCTCCTCATCGGGCAGCAGGTACCACTCGTAGGAGCGGACGAACGGGTAGACGCAGACGTAATCCTTGACCGTCTCGTCGGCCATGAACGCCGGGATGTGCGACTTGTTGAACTCAGCCGGCCGGTGCAAGGCCAGCTGTGACCAGACCGCTGACATCCGCCGGCCGACCGCAGTCCGGCGGAATGCGTTGTAGGCCGCCTGCAGCGCGTCGGCGGTCGGCGCGTGCCACCAGATCATCAGGTCCGCGTCCGCACGCAGACCGCTGACGTCGTACGTGCCGCGCACGACGACGTCGTCGGCAGCGAGCTTGGTGAAGAGGTCCTCGACCTCGGCGACCTCGGCCGCCCGGTCGTCCTCGCCGAAGGGCAGGTCGAGCTTGAACACCGACCACATCGTGTAGCGGATGGTCGCGTTGATCTCCTTGGCGAGCTTTCCGTTACCGGTCACGTTCCCAGTCTCCCAAGTCGCCCGACAGCTTCTCCACCGCACCCTGCGCCGAGGCGATCACCGCCGGGATGCCGACGCCGCGGTAGGTGGCGCCGGCAACGGCCAACCCTGGAAGATGCGCCAGCTCGGCGGCGATCGTGTCGAGCATCTCCAGGTGTCCAACCGCGTACTGGGGAAGCCCCCCGCCCCAGCGCTGGACATGCGATGCGACCGGGGCGGGGAGGCTGCCGAGAATTGATCGCAGGTCGGCGAGCGCGAGTTCGGTCATGGTCGCGTCGTTGTAGAGAAGCGGTTCACCGGCGCGCCCCAAAGACGCCCGCAGAACGGTCCGGCCCGGGACCTTCAGCCATCCCCACTTGTTCGACGAGAACGTGGACGCCTTGATGGTGACTGGCTCGCTCGGCGACACCAGGAACCCCGAGCCGGGTAGGTCCAGCTCCCGGTCGAAGACGAAGGTCACGATCACGACACTGGCCACCGCGACGTCCGCGAGCGCGAAGGACGAGCGGCGCGCAACTTCGGCCAGCAGACGCGACGTCGCCGGCGCAGGAGTGGCCAGGACCACCGCATCGACGCGTTCGTCGCCCGCACCTGTCCGCACCAACCACTGGTCGTCGGCACGCTCCAATCCCCGCACGACAACATCGGTCCGGACGTCGGGGAGGCCAGCCGCGATCGCGGCCGGCAGCCGCCCCACGCCGCCGTCGATGCCAGCGAAGACCGGCGAGCCATCCCGTTCTGGCACCTGCGAGGCCACGGCAACGGGATCGGCGCCGAGCAGCTTCAACTGCTCCCCCGCTGCTGCCAGCGAGAGCCGCTCCGGGTCACCGGCGTAGACGCCACCGAGCAACGGGGCAACAAGTCGGTCCAGCACCTCCTCGCCCGCGCGTTGCCGAACATATTCGGCGATCGACACGTCGTGGTCGGGGAGCGGGATACTGCGCTGCTCAATGGCGACGAAGTCGACCGGTCCGGTCGGAATCCCCATCACCGTCCGCGGAAGCGGATGGAGCGCACCGGCCGCAAGGATCGACGCCTGGGTCGTTTCCGGGTGAACGACCTCCGCGGCCAACCCCACCGATTCAGCCATGGCGACACCCTCGGGTCGCCGCGCGAGGATTGCCTCGGCTCCGACGTCGAGCGTCAGATCGCCAATCGTCTCCAGCCGCAGCTTGCCGCCCAGACGATCGGTACTCTCAAAGAGCACCGGATCGAGGCCACGCTCCTGCAGAAGACGAGCTGCCGCCAACCCGGCAATGCCGCCACCGACGACCGCTACTCGCATGAGTGGACGAAGTCGACCAGTCGGGCGAGCGCGTCGGGATCGGTCTCGGGCAGGACGCCGTGACCGAGGTTGAACACGTGTCCTTGCGCTGCCTTGCCTTCTTCGACAATCTTCGATGCCCGCGCGTGAACGACGTCGGTGGGAGCGAACAGCAGCGTCGGATCGAGGTTGCCTTGCAGGGACTTGCCCGGACCGACCCGGCGTGCGGCCTCGTCGAGCGGGATTCGCCAGTCGACGCCGACGACGTCCGCGCCCACCGCCCCCATGTCGTGCAGAAGCTCCCCCGTGCCGACGCCGAAATGGATGCGCGGAACGTCCAGGTCAGCCACCGCATTGAAGACGGCCGTCGAGTGGGGCGCGACGAATGTCTGGTAGTCCGCGCGCGAAAGCGCACCGGCCCAAGAGTCGAACACCTGCACCGCGGACGCTCCGGCCTCAACCTGCATGCGCAGGAACTGGCCGGCGATCGCGGCCAGGCGCCCGGCGAGGGCATGCCACAACTCAGGGTCGGAGTTCATCAGTGCCTTGGTGTGGCGGTAATCGCGGGAAGGCCGCCCTTCGATCAGGTACGACGCCAGCGTGAACGGCGCTCCGCAAAACCCAATGAGCGGTGTTCCGCCGAGTTCGCCGACGAGGGCCTTGGCAGCATCAGTGACCGATGCGACGTCGTCTGGCTCGAGGTCGCGCAGCTGATCGAGCTGGTCGGCGCGCCGGATGGGATCGGCGACCACCGGACCTGTGCCGGCGACGATGTCGAGATCTACACCGATGGCCTTGAGCGGCACGACGATGTCCGAGAAGAAGATGGCCGCGTCGACGCCGTAGCGACGAACCGGTTGCATCGTGATTTCGACAACCAGATCAGTGCGGAAGCAGGACTCCAGCATCGGGATGCCTTCGCGCACGGCGCGGTACTCGGGAAGAGACCGACCGGCCTGCCGCATGAACCACACTGGGGTGTGATCAGTGGCCTCGCCGCGGCAAGCCTGCAGGAACGCACTCACCCGAGGATTGTCTCAGAGACGGCACGTCGGGCACGCTGCGCAGCGGGCTTCGGCTTACGATCGACCCTGTGGGAGTCCGGAACCAGATCGAGGGTGCCGCCTTCGCCGACGCCGTCGACGCGATCGCGAGCGCATCCATACGGCCCGAGGTCGTCGTGGACGACATCCCGGCACCGCAGCGCATCGCTCCGTTCGCCCATGCCATCAGTGGAGACGTCGTGTCGCCGGGCGGCGACGAGATCGGAACCGGCCGGTTCATCCTGTTGCACGACCCGGCCGGCAACGACGCCTGGGACGGCACGTTCCGCTGCGTGACCTTTGCCCGCGCCGACATCGAGGCGGACATGGCCGCCGATCCGTCATTGCCGAGCGTCGGCTGGACGTGGCTCACCGACGCGCTCCAAGCCCACGACGCGGAATTCCACGCGTTCAGCGGCTCGGTGACGATCGTCCACACCGAGGGCTTCGGCGAAATGGCCTCCGATGGTGCCGACGCGCAGATCGAGTTGCGAGCGTCGTGGACGCCGGGCGGAGGTGTTGGCGCGCACGTCACCGCGTGGTCCGACCTGCTGTGCACACTGGCCGGCCTCCCACCGGTGGCGCCCGGCGTCACCCAGCTTCCGCGTAGGCGGTCGCGCGGGAGTTGAACGACGCGAGCGAAGAAGCCAATACCGGGCCGACGACTGAGTCCGCCCCCGAACCAGCACCCTTGTTGGAGCTGCGTGAGGTTCGACCCCCGGTCATCGAAACCACTGAGGCACTGCAGGCTTACTGCCGCGCGGTTGCCGACGGATCGGGCCCGGTGGCCATCGATGCCGAGCGTGCGTCGGGTTACCGGTACTCGCAGCGCGCCTACCTGATCCAGGTCAGGCGAGACGGCGCGGGCATCGGCCTCATCGACCCGCTCTTCTTCGAAGATTTAGGCGCGCTTCAGGACGCCATCGGCACGACCGAATGGATTCTGCACGCGGCATCACAGGACCTCGTCTGCCTGGCCGAAGTCGGGCTCCGTCCCCATGCACTGTTCGACACCGAGCTCGCCGGGCGCCTGCTCAACCTGCCGCGCGTCGGCTTGGCCACCCTGGTCGAGCACTACTTCGGCCGGACGATGGCCAAGGAGCACTCCGCCGCCGACTGGTCCACGCGTCCCCTCCCCGACAGCTGGCTGGATTACGCCGCACTGGATGTTGAGGTGCTCTGCGAGCTGCGGGGCCTTCTCGCCGACGAGCTCGCAGAGGCAGGCAAGCTCGAGTGGGCACGCCAGGAGTTCGACGCGTTGCTGACATTCACTGGTCCAGAGCGCCGTGAGGAGCCCTGGCGACGGACGTCGGGTATGCACCGGGCCCGCGGACGACGCGCGCTCGGCATCGTCCGCAGCGTCTGGGAGGCCCGCGACGCCATCGCACAACAGCGCGACGTCGCACCGGGGCGCATCCTGGCGGACGCATCGATCGTCGAGCTCGCCGTCAGCCCGCCACCGTCACTGGCCGAGTTGAAGGGCATGCGCATCATGCGCAACCGCGGTCCGCGCCGCTTTCTCGACCAGTGGATGGACGCCGTCACCGCAGCGCTCGATCTGCCCGAACGCGATCTCCCGACGGCGTCCCAGCGGCGGGAAGGGCTGCCGCCTCCGCGGACGTGGACCGACAAGAACCCCGACGCCGCCGACCGGCTCGGACGGTGCCGAGAAGTTGTCGCGAAGCTGTCGGCAGAGCACAACCTGCCGAGCGAAAACCTGATCAGCCCCGGCGTCGTCCGCGCTCTCGCATGGACTCCCCCCGAGCCGATCTCGGCCGGCACCACGGCCGACGCGCTCGCGGCCGCGGGAGCGCGTCCATGGCAGGTCGAGCTGACCTCCGTGCACCTTGCCGGCGCGCTTACCAGCCGGTGACACCCCTGCCGGACGTACGGTGATGCCGTGAGCGAGTTCCGCCGGCCGGCGATGCCGGGTCCCCAGACGTTCGAAGCCGTGGTCGACGACGTCGATCCGGCCGAGCTCGCTGCAGCCGGTCACCGGACCGCCCAGCTGCTGGTCCGCGGTCCGCGCGACGACGTCGACGAGGACATGGTCGCCCGCGTCGTCGCCTTGGCCGACATCGAGGGTCTGGGTGTCCTTGCCGATCTCTGGTCACACGCCAGCTCCGACACCTTGGCCGGCGCACTGTGGCGCCTGTATCTGCTACGCACATGGGTTCACGGCGACCCCGTCCAGGCAGCCCGGGAGTTCGCGGCCGGTCGTGCCTACGCACCGGTCCACGAGGTGTTGGCGGGCGTGGTCGAACCGCCCGGACCGGATGAGGTAATCGCCATGGTCGACACCGTGCTGCGCGGCATCGTCGGCACTGACTTCGACGTGACACTCGACCGCGCGGCGGCGTTCGCCCACATCGTCGGTGTCGGGCGAGGCCAACTCGACGACTCCGATCCCCGCAGCGCCGCCCGCCTCCTCGACATGGCGGCACAACTGCGCCACGCCGCCGCTGTGGAACGTGACCATGGATTGGGCTGAGGGGTTACCCTGAACCTCACGTCGGGTCGGCGGTAGCCCCGGGTCCCAAAATTTCGCCGCTGCGAGCGGCCGAGCGCCGAGAGGTGCTTCCCGGCCCGACGTCAAACTTCTCGGATTCCGCAGCCGATGCAGGAATCGAGCCCTCGCGAGCGGAAAGTCGTAACCTCTTGCTTACCGGGAGGGCAGTCTGATGAATGCGATAAGTGCAATCAGTGCTGAGATCGGAGTCGACTACAGCGATCTGCGCGAGTTCGAGGAGTCCTTCGGTGGTCAGCTGGTTGGCCCCGCGGATACCGCCTACGACGATCAGCGCAAGATCTGGAACGGCTCGATTGACCGGCGGCCGGCGTTTATCGCATGCTGCGCCGGAGTCGCCGACGTGATTGCCGCGGTGCGCTTCGCGCGACAGCACGAACTTGTGGTTGCGCTTCGAAGCGGTGGGCACAGTTACCCGGGGCTGTCGGTCAGCGATGGGGCGATGGTGATCGATCTGGGGCAGATGAAGGGCGTTCGCGTCGACCCCGACGGACGGACTGTGAGAGCTCAGGCTGGAGTGCTGCTGGGCGAGTTGGATCGAGAGACCCAGGCTTTCGGACTCGCTGTCCCGGCCGGGATCGTCACCCACACAGGCCTCGCCGGTCTCACGCTCGGCGGCGGGGTCGGCTGGCTTGAGCGCAAGTACGGGCTGACCATCGACCAGCTCCTGTCCGTCGATCTGGTGACGGCGGATGGGCGGTTCCTGAAGGCGTCGGAGACGGAGAACCCCGACCTCTTTTGGGGCGTGCGCGGCGGCGGCGGGAACTTCGGCATCGTCACCGAGTTCGAGTTTCGCCTCAACCCAGTTGGGCCAGTCGTGCTCGCCGGGCCAGTCCTCTGGGCGATGGAGGACTCGCCCGAGGTGCTCCGGTTCTATCGCGACTGGATCACCGACGTTCCCGACGAGCTGACCACGATCGTTACATTCCGCCGGGTGCTCCCATCCCCGGCGGTGCCTGCAGAGCTCCACGGCAAGCATGCGGTGATCGTCGGCTGCTGCTACGCAGGGTCGGTGGAGGAAGGCGAAGAGGTGGTGCGGCCGCTCAAGGGGTTCGGCTCGCCGCTGCTCGACTTGTGTCAGCCAAAGCCTTATGTCGCCCATCAAGCCAGCCTCGACGCGGGATTCCCGCACGGCTGGTGGTACTACATCCGCTCCTGCAACCTCGCGGAACTCAACGACGAGGTGATCGACACAATGGCCGAACACGGGTCGCGAA
>DATLCL010000021.1:0-11499 GCA_035526415.1 Aeromicrobium sp. | reverse complement strand
GGGACGACCACCGGCACGACGACCGGGACGACCACGGGCACGACGACCGGGACGACCACGGGCACGACGACCGGGACGACCACGGGCACGACGACCACGGGCACGACGACCGGGACGACCACGGGCACGACCACCGGCACGACGACCGGTGGCGGCAGCGACAACAGCGACAGCGACAACAGCGACAGCGACAACAGTGACAGCGACAACAGCGACAACAGTGACAGCGACAACAGCGACAGCGACAACAGCGACAGCGACAACAGCGACAGCGACGACAGTGACTCGAATGGCCGCGAAGTGATCCCGAGGGGCCACCCGCGCACCGGCATGGGTGGCGCCGTCACGTCGTAGCGACATGACGTACGTCGGCAAGTCCAACGCGCCGCCACCTTACGGAGCTCGTAGGGCTGTGGCTTTGCTGTTGGTCATTGTGATTGGTTCGCTCGCAGTGGCCGGTATTCAGCGCGCCCTGCGCTTCGTCGACCGGGCGACGACGCCCGAAGCTGGCCTCTCTGCCAAGCCATTGACCGGGTCACCGGTGGAAACACGCCCTGTTCAGCTACGCATTCCGGCAATCAACGTGGCGGCCGATGTCAAAGGACTTGGCCTCAACGACGATCGTACGGTCGAGGTTCCAAAGGACCCTGATGACGTGGGCTGGTACCGATTGGGGCCGTCGCCAGGCCGACCGGGGTCCGCGGTCATCCTGGGTCACGTCGACTCCACCCGTGGTCCCGCTGTCTTCTATCGTCTAGGGCAGCTTGAGCGAGGTGATCGCGTCGCTGTGCGACTCGCCGATGGTTCAGTTGCACACTTCAAGGTCGACCGAGTCGTTACCTACCCGATCGAGGAATTCCCAGCCCGCCAAGTGTATGGACGCAGTTCCCGCGATCGGCCCGTCCTTAATCTCGTCACCTGCGGCGGCGAATACGACAAGGCCGCAGGTGGATACCAAGCCAATGTGGTCGTCTATACGACTTACATGTGGGCCACCGACGCCAGCCGGTCGAAATCAAGGGACGACGAATCGCGTGACTGAAGCTCCCGGGCGTCTTTCAACCAGGACAGCCGTCGCCCAGGCCGGAAGCTCAGGTTTGGTAGCGAGCGGTAGCGAGCCGACGGGTGATCTCGAGGGCGGCTTCGGCGCCACCTTAATCATCGTGGCGCCAAGTAGGCTGTCTGACCGAGGGAATCCCCTGGCGGCAAGGAGCCAGCGTGCCATCAAGAGGTGCCCCCAACGACGAGCCGGATTCAGGAGACCCCCATGCGTGTCATCACCTACGGGACGTTCGACCTGTTCCACCACGGTCATGTTCGTCTCCTGGAGCGGGCCAAGGCTCTGGGTGACTACCTGATCGTGGCGGTCACGACGGAGAACTTCGACGAGGCACGCGGCAAGCTCAACGTCCAGCAGTCGCTGATGGATCGCATCAAGAACGTGCAGGACAGTGGCCTGGCCGACGAGGTGATCCTGGAGGAATACGAAGGCCAGAAGGTCAACGACATCCAGAAGTACGGCGTCGACATCTTCGCCATCGGCTCGGACTGGATGGGCAAGTTCGACTACCTGAACGACTACTGCAAGGTCGTCTACCTCGATCGCACCAAGGGCGTTTCGAGCACCGAACTGCGCAACGAGGATGCCGGCATCCTGCGTATCGGCGTTGCCGGTACCGGGCGCATCGCGCACCGGTTCGTCGATGAGTCCCATTACGTCAGTGGCGTCGACATCGAGGGCGCGTGGTCGCGCGACGCCGAGAACGTCAAGGCATTCGTCGACAAGCATGAACTCGATCTCGCGGCGGGCTCCTACGACGAGCTTTTGGAGGAGTGCGACGCCGTCTACGTCGCGACGCCACACGGCACCCACGTCGACTACGCACTGCAGGCCATTGCCGCCGGGAAGCACGTTCTCTGCGAGAAGCCGATGGCCCTGACCGAGGCCGAGGTCGTTCGCCTGCAGGCGGCCGCCGCGGAGGCTGACGTCGTCCTGATGGAGGCAATCAAGACGGCCTACTCGCCGGGGTTCCAGCGCATGGTGGCTGTGGCCCGCAGTGGCTCGATCGGCGACATCCGGACGGTGGACGCCACGTTCACCAAGCTCACCGCCGGTGATGTCCGTGAGCTCGATCCGGCGCAGGACGGCGGCAGCCTCGCCGAGCTGGCGACCTACCCGCTGCTTGCCGTCGTCAAGTTGCTGGGGGAGGACTACATCGACATGCGCACGACGTCGTGGAAGGCCGAGGGTGACGGTGTCGACCTCTATTCACGGATCGACTTCCGATACCCGCATGCTGTGGCGTCGGCCCGAACCGGTCTGGGGGTCAAGGCCGAGGGCGATCTCGTCGTCGCCGGCACCGAGGGTTACCTCTACGTCCCGGCGCCGTGGTGGAAGACCGAGTACTTCGAGGCCCGCTTCGAGAACCAGTCCGACAACAAGAAGTACTACTACAAGTTCGACGGCGACGGCCTGCGCTACGAGATCGCCGAGTTCGGCTCGATGATCCGGCGAGGCGAGCGGGAGACCTTCCGGCTGCGCCCGTCAGAGTCGCAGTGGCTCGCGCGTGTGCTGGAGACGGCACGCACCGACGCCCACGTGTTCGGCTGAGCGGTGAAGGAACGTCTCAAGGACCTGCTGCGCCGGGTCATCCGCCGTGCCCGGGTGTCACCGAATCCGGTGATGCGCGGCACGGTGGAGTTCGCCCAACAGGGATTTCGTTTCTTGGGGCTCATCGCCCCCGGGCTCCACCTGGGCTGGATGTCCTCGTTGCGGGACGTGCGGTGGGACGGCGACGACCTCGTCCTGCGCGGGTGGTCGTTCGTGCGGGGTTCGACTCATGGTGGGTCGCCGCGCCACGAGGTGTACCTGCGGCGGCCGGGCCTGCCGGTGTGGCTGGGCGGCCGAGCGGCGAAGGCGATCACGCGGCACGTTCCCGACCGCGATGTGCTCGGCGGCTCGGCCCGGGCTGAGCTCGACTACAGCGGATCGACCTGGGAGGCGCGGTTCTCGGCCGCGCAGTTGGCAAAGCTTTCGCCCGGCCGCTGGGACTTGTATTCCAAGGTCGTCCGCGATGTCCGGCGGTCGTGGGGCCCTGTCCGGAACACCTACGTCTTCGGCACTCCGACCACGGTCTGTGCGCGTCCTGCAGGCGACCACCTGATCCGGCCGGTCTCAATTCCCGACGGCGCAGGCGCGTACCTCGAGGTCGGGCCTCGCGGCATTCCGGCGCGCTCCGTCCTGGTGGACGGTCGTGACGTCTCCATCGACGTGCCGGCTGAGTTCTCGCCGGCGCTGGGTCAAGCTGTTCTGCGAGGGACCAAGCAGGAAACCGTTCCGCTGACCGCCGAGGCCTACGGCGACCGCATCTTACTCACCGGAACCCTGCCGGTCGGCAAGAATTTCATCGACCCGGCAACCGGGGTGCGTTCGCCCGCACGATGGTCGGCTTTCGCCGAATCCGGCGCTCCCATCACGGACGATTCGTACTTTTTCGATGGCCTCATGGTCCGGCCGGCTGCATCGGGTGCCGTCGAATTCGTCGACGTGCCGCACATGGTCGTGGTCGCCAAAGTCGTGCGCGACGGGAACGTGCTGCGGCTGACGGGTTCGCTTGACGGCGATCCGGACAAGTTCGATTTGGTCTTGGCGGCTGCGCGCGCCGAGATCCCAGTTTCGATCGACGAGGTCTCGCCCGACGGACACTTCGTCGCGACGGCTCCGCTGCGAGTCAGCACCTGGGGAGGACCGCAGCTTCCGCCCAAGCGTGGTGCATACTCCCTCGAGGGCCGGCTCAAGGGCCTGAAGGGTGAGAAGGCGCGTTTCGCAACCTTCGTGACCGGCCGCTTCGTCCAGAATGTCCCGACCATCGACTCCCGGGACGACTTGCGGCTCCGCTTCGAACTGAACGCCCAGCCTCAGCTGCTGATCCGCGTGACCCGCCCGCGGGCGGTCGACGAGTACGGGGCACACAACCAGCGCGGACTGTTCAACGAGTTCGCTCTTGGCCCGGCTGAGCCCCTCGATGCGGTGTACTTCGAGTCCTTCTTCGGCCGCAGCGCCACTTGCAATCCGCGCGCGATCGACGCCGAAGTCACCAGTCGCCGACCTGACCTGCCGCGCTACTGGTCGGTGGACGACGGCTCGATCGCGGTCCCGGACGGCGCCATCCCGCTCGTCATCGGGACGCGGGAGTGGTGGCGCGTTCGCGAGTCGGCACGCTGGATCGTCACCAACGAGTGGCTGCGTGGACGTTACGTGAAGAAGCCGTTCCAGACCGTGCTCCAGACGTGGCACGGATCGATGTACAAGCGCATCGGCATGGACCGCGGCGGTGCCAGTTTCCTGGGGGGCGGCCGCAACGACCGCGCCCGGGCCGAACGCGCGAACTGGGACATGTTCATCTCCCAGAACGCCGACACGACGCCGATCATCCAGCAGGCGTACGAGTTCCAAGGTGCCGACGCATCCGCCGTGCTCGAGATCGGTTATCCGCGCAACGACGAACTCGCCGTCATCGACCCGGACCGGGTCGCAATGCTCCACGAGCGCATCGGGATCCCGGCGGGCCGGCGGGTCATCATGTACGCGCCGACGTGGCGCGAGGCCAGCCAGAATGTCGAGCTGCTCAGCCTGGTCAAGCTCGCCAAGGAGGTGGGCGAAGGGTTCACCTTCCTCCAGCGCGGCCACGTGCGCACACTCGAGGACGGCGAGACCGTCGCCTCGGATGCCGTCATCGACGTCAGCACGTATCCGCAGATCAACGAGCTCTTCATGGTCGCCGACCTGCTCATCACGGACTACTCGTCGATGATGTTCGACTACTCAGTCACCGGACGACCGATGCTGTTCTACACACCGGACATCGAGGAGTACACCGACCCGAGGGTGCGCGGCGCGTACTTCGACCTGGAGGAGGTCGCGCCCGGCCCTGTCGTGCGAACCGTGCCCGAGGTCGTCGACCTTCTCCGCACGATCGACGCGTGGGCGCCGACGTTCATCGATCGCTCTGTCGCCTGGCAGAAGCGGTTCAACCACCACGACGACGGGCACGCGTCGGCCCGCGCCGCCGACGCCCTCTTCGCGTTCGATGCGTCCACTCGGGCCGACATCTCTGTCCGCCGTACGTACGAACCCGCCGCCGGCGAGGAGGCATGATCATGCCCATGCGGGTCGCTGCTCTCGTGCTCGCCGCCGGTTCGTCGCAGCGATTCGGCCGGCCCAAGCAGTTCGAGGATCTCGGCGGGACGACGGTGCTGCAGCGCGCGGTCCGTGCGTTCACCGAGACCGATGAGATCGCCGAGACGTGGGTGGTCACCTCGGCGGAGCATCGTGCGCGCACCGCTGACCTGCTGGTCGACGCAGGCATTGCGGGCGTCATCCGAGGGGGTGACAGCCGTGCCCAGTCCACCCAGTTGGGGCTCGCTGCGCTGGCTCCCGAGGTGTCGCACGTGATCATCCACGACGCCGCGCGGCCGCTGGTGCCCCGCGATGTTGTGGCCAACTGCGTAGCCGCCTTGGCTGGCGCCGATGTGGTGGCGACGGTCATCGAGCCCGCCGACAGCGTCGTCATCCTGGACGGCAACGCCGTCGCCAGCACGCCGGATCGCTCATCGGTCAGGCTTTACCAAACGCCGCAGGCCTTCCGTTGCTCGGTTCTGGCCGCCGCATGGGAGCGCTTGGCCGCCGAGCAGCAGACATCACCCACTGACGACGTCACCGCCGTACTGAAGGCGTTCCCCGACCAACCGGTGGCCTGGGTGGCCGGCCACCGTCGATCCGCAAAGATCACAGCACCCGACGATCTGGCGATGTTGCGTGCTTGGTTGGACGACGAGTGAGCCCATCATGAGCACAGGAGAGCCGTTGGTCGGCGTCTCGTACGTCATGCCGATATTCAACGAGTACAAATATGTCGAGGCAGCCGTCAGCAGCGTGCTCGCGCAGGAGTACGACGGACCGGTGGAGATCATCCTTGCCTTGGCACCGTCCAGCGACGGCACGGACGAGGTGGTCGCCCGGCTTGCCGCGGCCGACGATCGTATTCGCGTCGTGCTGAACCCCAAGCGGCACATCCCGGTGGGCGTGAACCTGGGGATCGCCGAGGCGAGGTATCCGGTGGTCATCCGCATCGACGCGCACACCGAACTGCCCGAGGGGTACACCGCGCGCGGTGTGGCCGAACTGGAGAGGTCAGGAGCGGCGAATCTGGGCGGCATCATGGCCGCGGTCGGCCGCCCGGGATTCCAGGCCGCCGTGGCCAAGGCGTACAACAGCGCGCTCGGGTTGGGTGGGGCGTCGTACCACGAGTACGCGGCCGAGCCCGGTCCGGCGGAGTCGGCGTACATGGGCATCATGCGCCGCGACGCCATCCGTTCGATCGGAGGTTTCGACGAGTCGGTGCTGCGCGGCGAGGACTGGGAGATGAACTTCCGGCTGCGCGAGGCCGGTCACCTCGTCTGGCTCGATCCGCGGCTGAAGGTGAGCTACTGGCCTCGGGACAACTGGCGCAACCTGGCCAAGCAGTTCTACTCGACCGGCGTCTGGCGGGCCGAGATCATCCGCCGGCACAAGGGACGCAATCCGTTGCGGTTCTTCGCCCCGCCGGTGCTCGTGGTGAACCTCGTGGTGGCCCTCCTGGTCGGGCTGCTGCAGGGTGTCGGGCTGGTCTCCGGGCCGCTCTCGTGGGTTCTGTCCGCAGCGTATGCCGGACCTCTCGCGTATGTCCTCGTGCTGCTGTTCGCGGCGGTGACGACATCGGGCTCGCTGCTCGATCGACTGCGCTTCGCCATCGTCCTGGCCACGATGCACCTGTGCTGGGGCGCGGGTTTCCTCCGCGGCGCACTGCGCGGGGGAGCCGGGAGTCTCGACCGCTCTCGGCACTAGCCCAGTTGCTAAATGAAAATCATTCTCGTTATCATCTGGTCATGGCATCTTCGACCTTTGCTCGCTTCGGTGCGCCGGCACTCCTTCTCACGCTTCTGCCGGCCGGCTGTTCCGGCAAGTCGACGCAGTCGACTGACGGCGACGGTGGCGTCTCGATCGTTGCCTCGACCAACGTCTATGGCGACATTGCCGCGTCAATCGCGGGCGACGAGGCCACGGTGACCAGCTTCATCACGAACCCCGCACAGGACCCGCATGAGTACGAGGCTTCTGCGAAGGACCGCCTGGCACTCGATGATGCGGACGTCGTCCTCAAGAACGGCGGCGGATTCGATCCGTTCGTGGATGCGCTGCTGGCGTCGGGCGATGCGAAGCCAAAGGTTCTGAACGCCGTCGAGATCTCCGGGCTTGCTCCTGACGAGGATAGGCACGCGCACGTCGAGGGATTCAACGAGCACGTCTGGTATAACTTCGGCGCCATGATCAAGGTCGCCAAGACCCTGGGCGACGAGCTGAGTGAGCTCGATCCCAGCCATGCGAGGGAGTACGCGACGAACGTCACGGCGTTCACGAAGAGCGTCGATGCGCTCGAGCGAGCCGAGCAGAGGCTGAAGGCGACGGCGGGTGGCCGAGGCGTGGCGATCACCGAGCCGGTCCCCATGTACCTGCTTGAAGCCGTTGGGCTGGTCAATCGCACGCCTGAGGCGTTCAGTGAGGCCGTCGAGGAAGGTGCCGACGTCTCGCCGCGGGTACTCAAGGAGACACTCGGTCTCTTCGGGGGCCCCAAGGACATCGCCGTGCTGGCCTATAACGACCAGACGGCCGACGCAACCACCGAGCAGGTCCGGGACGCTGCGGAGGCGGCCGGCGTCCCTGTGGTCGCCTTCACCGAGACTCTTCCGCACGGCAAGTCATATGTCGCATGGCAACACGGCAACCTCGACCGCCTCACGGCAGCGCTGAGCAAACATGGGTGAGGTCGTCGGGGTCGCGCCGCAGGAGCCGGTGCTGCGTTTGGCGGACGCAGCGCTGGCGTTCGGCGACCATGAGTTGTGGTCCGGGCTCGACCTGGACGTGATGCCGGGGGAGTTCATCACGGTCTTGGGGGCCAACGGCTCCGGCAAGTCGTCGTTGCTCAAGACCATCCTTGGCCTGCAGCCGTTGACGGCGGGTGAGATCACGGTGATGGGGCGGCGGGTGACCCGGGGCGACCGGCACATCGGTTACGTTCCGCAACAGCGGCTGTTTCCGGCCGGAACGCCCATGCGTGGGCGCGATCTCGTGGGATTCGGCGTCGACGGTCACCGCCTGGGCCTCCGCCTGGTCGGCCGCCGAGCCGTCCGCGAGCGGGTGGATGCTGCGATCGACGCCGTGCAAGCCGGTGACTTCGCCGACCGTCCGATCGGCCAGCTCTCCGGTGGCGAGCAGCAACGATTGCGGGTTGCTCAGGCCCTGGTCTCCGAGCCGTCGATCCTGCTGTGCGACGAGCCGCTCATCAGCCTCGACCTGAACCACCAGGGCGAAGTAAGTCGTCTCATCGATCGGCGCCGTCGCAGCCACGGCACGGCCGTCCTCTTCGTCACCCATGACATCAACCCCGTGCTGTCGTTCACGGATCGCGTGCTCTACCTCGCCGCCGGCTCCTACTGCGTCGGTGCGCCGGATCAGGTTCTTCGCTCAACCGTGCTCAGCAGGCTGTATCAGACGCGTGTCGAGGTGACGCGCGTTGGAGGTCGGATCGTCGTGCTCGGTGCGCCGGATCACCACGAGCCGCACCACGTGGAGGTCCTGGCGTGAACGGCTACATCGAGCTCCTGAGTCTGGTGCAGTACTCGCTGGTCGCGGCTGGGGTGCTGGGTGTGGTCGGCGGGATCGTGGGCGTCTTCGTGATGCAGCGGGACATGGCCTTCGCCGTCCACGGCGTGAGCGAGCTCTCGTTCGCCGGTGCCGCCGCGGCGCTCTTGCTCGGCATCAGTGCCGTCCTGGGGTCGATTCTTGGCTCGTTGGTCGCCGCTCTTGCCATCGGGCTCCTGGGGGCCAGGGTCCGCGACCGAAACTCCGCGATCGGGGTGCTGATGCCGTTTGGCCTCGGCTTGGGCATCCTTTTTCTCGCCCTGTATCCAGGCCGGTCGTCGAGCAAGTTCGGCCTGCTGACCGGGCAGGTGATCGCTGTTGACGGACCACAGCTGGGTTGGCTCATCGCGACATCGCTGGTGGCCTTGGGCATCCTGGTCGTCGCGTGGCGGCCGCTGATGTTCGACAGCCTCGACCCCGATGTCGCTGCCGCGCGAGGCCTGCCGAGCGGCGCGGTCTCCGTCACGTTCATGCTCGCTGTCGGTCTGGTTGTCGCCGTCGCCGTGCACATCGTCGGAGCGCTGCTGGTGCTGGCCCTCCTCGTTACGCCGGCGGCGTCCGCTCTGCGGATATCGGCGTCGCCGGTCACGGTCCCGCTGCTCAGCGCGACCTTCGGGGTCACAGCCGCCGTCGGAGGCATCCTGTTGGCGCTCGGTGGTTCGCTGCCGATCAGCCCGTTCATCACGAGCATCGCCTTCGGGATCTACCTGGCGTGCCGGGTGATTGGCCACGGGCGAGCCCGGGTTCAGCTGTAGGGGTCCTTGGGCGTTGGGATGTCAACGACCTCGTTGGCGCTCACCGACGCCGGATCGGCCGGATCGGGACCCGTCCCCTTGATCCATGTGCCGGTGCCCTCAACCCACACTCCGCTGACCCGCACCCATTGGTTGCGGGGTGGCGACGGCTGGCCGATGATCTTGACTCGCTCGACGGCGACATCTGCAGCACAGCAGTAGATCACCAGGTTGGTCACGTACCAGCCACCCTGCTGGTCGGCGCTGACGAAGCCCTCCAGTTCGACGCGGCTGCCGGTGAGGGACATCGGGTCGTCGGCTTGGCCAGCGCCCCAGGTGAACTCCTCGACGGACAAATGGCGTGGGCCGGTGGTGGTCGGCGCGGAGATCTCGTCGAAGTTGGGCGCGGAAGCCGGGGCTTGAGCAGGTCGGCGTTCGGCGATGTACGCGCCGAGGGCCGGGGGCGCCACGGCAAAGACGACGACCGCAGGAAGCACGAGGAGCCAGCTCGAACCCGGCACGCCACGCTCGTGCTGCACCAGTCCGAGAGCCGGCCGGAACGACATCAGCAGGAGCACGATGCCGGTGACGACCAGCGGCCAACGCATCCATGGCTGGACGTAACGCAGGTAGTCCTCGGTGGCGACGATGCGCAGCAAGAGGATCCCCAAGACGGCGGTCACCAGGCCCTGCGTCGCGGTCCTCACAGCAGCACCATTCCCACGAGCGCCGCCGAACAGATGGCAACCAGCAGGACGACGGGGACGAACTGGCGGGCGAATCGAGTTCCGAATACGCCCGATTCCATCGTCGCGAGCTTGATGTCCATGGCCGGGCCGACGACCAGGAAGGCGAGCTTCGCCGTGTCGGAGAACGCCGTCAGGCTGGCAGCGACGAAGGCATCCGATTCCGAACAGAGTGCAGCGATGAACGCGAAGGCCGCCAAGGTGAGGATCCCCAGGATGGCCTGCTGTGCAACGGTGTCCACCCATGTGCGGGGGAGGAACGTGTTGACGCCCGCCGCCGCCATCGCGCCAAGGACCAGGAAGCCGCCGGCATGAAGGAAGTCATGCAGCGCTCCGCCCAGGAAGTCATCGCCATGTTCGTGTGCAATGGCACGGCGCACCATGCCAAGCCGGTCACCGCGGCCGACACACCACCAGCCGACGATCACCGCGGTCGCCAGGGAGGCGGTCACGCGTGCTACGACCATCATCGGATTGTTGGGAAAGGCGACCGTCGTCGAGACGATCACGGCGGGGTTGATGGCCGGCGCGGCGAGCAAGAACGTCAGCGCCGCGGCCGGTGGCAGCCCGCGCCGCATCAACCCGTCACAGACCGGCACGGCGGCGCATTCGCAGCCGGGGAGCGAGAATCCGGCGATTCCGGCGACCGGCACGGCAAGAACCGGGTTCCGCGGGATGGCCCGCTCGAGTACTCGCGCCGACAGGTAGCGCGAGATCAGGGATGAGAGGAGCACGCCGCCGACGAGAAAGGGAAGGGACTGCACCACGATCGCGACGAACATCGTGGACCAGGTCCGAATTGCGTCCCCGGCGAGCAGCGGGGCGTACAGGGACCGGCCAAGAATGAGGGCGAGCAGTGACAATCCGACGAGGTTGTATTGCAGGATCGAGCGTCGCGTCTTGACGTCGACTTGTACCGACACTGACGCTCCTTCGGGACTCGCACGGATCGTCTCGACTATCGCAGGTCCAGGCCGGGCGACCAGGGATTCCTCCACAGGTCGGCGTGTGTCGCCCGTGTCCGCGCCGTCCGGCCTAGCTGGAGCAGTCCGCGCAGAGGCCGAACAGTTCGACGACGTGCTTGACGTCGCTGAAGCCGTTGTCGTCGGCCGCCTTCGCCGCCCATTTCTCGACGCTCGGGCCGTCCAGCTCCACGGTCAGGCCACAGTTGCGACAGACCAGATGGTGATGATGGCGCGGTCCACACTGGCGATACAGGGTCTCGCCGTCGTCCGCGCGGACTGCGTCGACCTCGCCGGACTCGAGCATCGTTTGAAGC
>DATLCL010000318.1:0-6546 GCA_035526415.1 Aeromicrobium sp. | reverse complement strand
GCCACCTGACTGCCGCCGGACTCATGCAGCGTCACGGTTGCACCCGGCTCAAGTCCGGTGACGTCAACCTGCTCGACGCTTCCTCTGGCGGTGAACTCAGCCGCCGCGGCCGCCATATCGGGCCGGGCGAGAGTGAAAGTCATCGGGAGGAGCGCCATAACCAGCACGATGTGCCAGCGACGCATACGTTTTTGCATCGGTCGGATTCTGGCACCCATGACGCACTTATGGAACATGTTCTAAGAATTTTCGCCGGTCTACGCGGGACGTTTTTTGCCGTCCTGCCACACCAGCCCCAGCCGACGCATAGCCTTCCCAGCGTGAGCAAAGTAGAACGCTGGGAGCGCCGCGCCGAGGTGCCGTTGATCCTGCTGGCATTCGCTTTCCTTGGCGCCTATGCCTGGCCGGTCCTTGATCCACGCATGGATCCAAGTCTCAGATCCTTTTTCACGGCTGTCTCATGGACGATCTATGCGGTGTTTGCCCTCGATCTGGTGATCCGCCTCACGCTGGCCGAGGAGCGCAGACGCTACGCGCTGGCGCATTGGTATGACGTCGCGCTCGTCACTCTCCCGGTGCTGCGTCCTTTGCGACTGCTCCGTCTCGTGGTCGGTCTATGCGGTTTTCGCCCTCGACCTGGTGATTCGCCTCGCGCTGGCCGAGGAGCGCAGACGCTACGCGCTGGCGCATTGGTATGACGTCGCGCTCGTCACTCTCCCGGTGCTGCGTCCGTTGCGACTGCTTCGCCTGGTGGCAATCGTGCGTATCTTGGACCGCTCCGCGGGCAACTCTTTCGCCGAACGGGCTGTGGTTTACATGGCCGGGGCCGCGGCGATGGGAGCCGGACTCGGTTCGCTCGCGGTTCTGGATGCCGAACGGGGAGCGCCTCATGCGACCATCACCGATTACGGCGATGCGCTCTGGTGGGCTGCGGAGACGGTGACCACAGTCGGATACGGCGATTTCTACCCAGTGACAGCTGAAGGGCGGATCGTCGCGGTCGTCCTCATGGTCGTCGGGATCGGCTTGGTTGGAACCGTCACGGCGGCCGTGGCGTCGTGGTTCGTGCGGCGAACATCATCAGAAAAGCGAGACGCCGCCTAGGCGTCGCGGTCGTCACGGAAGCTCGCGTGTCGTCCTTCCTTGCGGGCGCGCGTCGCCTCCTCGAAGTTGTCGGTCAGCAGCCGCAGATAGATCTGCCCAATCCCTTCGATCGGCATGTGACTTTCCAGCGAGCCGGCGGAGATACCGGCGTGCAATGACCTCTTGGTCATCTCGATGCCCGGCTGGGACAGCTCGGCGATCCGGCTCCCGATCGCGACGGCGTGCTCGACCACTGGATCTGCGATCCGCGACACGAGCCCGATCCGCGAGGCCTCCTCTGCGTCGATGTCGCGGCCGGTGAACATCATGTCCGCAGCATGGCTGGACCCAACCGCCCGTGGCAGCAGGTAGCTCAGTCCCAACTCGCTGGCGGTGAGGCCGTTGTTGATGCCAGCTGCGCGGAAGTACGCCTCGCTTGACGCGATCCGGATGTCGCAGGCGAGCGCCAGGCACAGTCCGCCGCCGATCGCGGCGCCGTTGACGGCGGCGATGACCGGCTGATGCAGCCGTCGCAGCGTTCCGACCACGTCCTCGAGCACCTCGAGTGAACGCAGCGCGTATGCAGGTCTCGGCAACCCGTCGGCGTGCGGCGGCCGCCCCGCGGACTTCTGGTCGGCGCCCGAGCTGAATCCGCGCCCCGCACCCGTCAGCACGATCGCCCGCACGTCGTTGCGTCGGCCAAGTTCGACGAGGCAGTCGCGCACCGGCACCATCACGTCGAACGCCATCGCATTCATGCGCTCGGGCCGGTTGAGCGTCACGATGGCGACTCCGGTCGCTGGGTGTGTCACCTCGACGAAGGAGTTGACGGTGGGCTCGGCGGTCATGCGCGTCAGACTAGAACGCGTTCTACTTCTTTGCCAACCTTCGTGTCAACGCGCACCAATCGGGCTCGGCACTTCGTGCATCGTGCCCATGTGCTTCCGGAAGTTCCGCTGAAACGCTGGACGCATGACCGTTACCGCCATAAGCACGGAAGTCACCCGCGAACAACTGCAGCAGCTGCTGGACGCCCAGCGTGCGGCGCAGGCCGCCGATCCCGTTCCTGATGCCGACACTCGTCGCGACCGCATGGACCGGTTCGTCGCCGCGGTGTTGGAGCACGCCACCGAACTTGCCGATGCACTCCACGCCGACTTCGGCAACCGTCCGATAACCACATCATTGGAGTTGGACATCCTGTCCGGCCTGCCGACCATCGCGGCAGCTCGGGAACAGCTCGACGCGTGGATGGCACCGACCCACCTGCCGCCTGGAATCGAGGGCGCCGTTCCGGCGGTCATCCAGAATCGCCCCAAAGGTGTTGTCGGCGTGATCGGCCCGTGGAACTTCCCCGTGCTCCTCGTCTTCCTGCCGGCCGCCGAAGCGCTCGCGGCCGGCAATCGCGTGATGATCAAGTTCTCCGACATGACGCCGCGCACCGGCGAGGTCTTCGCGCGCGCCGTCGCGTCGCGGATGAACCCGGACGAAGTCACCGTCGTGAACGGCGGCGTGCAGACCGCCGCTGACTTCGCCGACCTTCGGTTCGACCACATCTTCTTCACCGGTTCGCCCAAGGTCGGACGTCTCGTCGGGGCAGCCACAGGCAAGAACCTGGTGCCGGTCACGCTCGAACTGGGCGGCAAGAACCCCGCCATCGTGGCCCCGGACGCCGACGTCGCTGACGCAGCGGCCCGGATTGCCGCCGGCCGGCTCATCAACAACGGCCAGGTATGCCTGTGCCCGGACTATGCGTTCGTCCCCGAATCCGGCAAGGCGGCCTTCGTCGAGGCCTACCAGGCGGCGGTGCTCACCCACTTCCCCACCTTCATCGACAATCCGGACGTGGTGTCGGTCGTCAACGACGCGAACTACGCACGAGTCTCCGGGCTGATCGATGACGCGAAGTCCAAGGGCGCGACCGAAGTCGTCGTCGTGCCCGATGCGGAGCGAGACCGGGTGCCCGACAGCGCGGCCCGCCGGATCCCGCCGACGCTGCTTCTGGACACCACCCCGGATGCGGCAATCAACACCGAGGAGATCTTCGGTCCCGTGCTGGTGGTGCACACCTACGCGGACGTCGACGAGGCCATCGACTACGCCGCAGGAGGCGAGCATCCCCTGTCGTCCTACTGGTACGGCGGCGATACCGCTGATTTCCAGCGATTCCTGCTCCGGACGACGTCCGGTGCCGTGTCGCGCAACGACACGGCGCTGGCGTACCTCAATCACGCCGCGCCGTTCGGCGGCGTCGGGATGAGCGGCTCCGGCGCTTACCACGGCAAGGCAGGATTCGACACCTTCTCCCACCAGCGCCCGATCGCGCAGAGTGACCTGCCGATCATCGTGGCGGGCACCTTGATCCCCCCGTTGGTGCCCGAGCGGGTCGAAGGCGTTGCGGCAGCTGCCGCGGCGGCCGCAGCCGAGGCCACCGCGCGTCTGGCCTGACAGCGCTCTGCCCCCGCGCCACGTGAGGATTGGCGCATGGGAAAAATTCGGCAGTTCGATCATGTGGGTGTGACCGTCGCGGACCTCGACGCGGCGGTGGAGTTCTTCCTCAAGTTGGGTCTCGAGCTCGAGGGCAGGATGCCGATGGAGGGCGAATTCCTCGACACGGTTTGCGGGATCCCCGACTCGCGTACCGAGATCGCCATGCTGCGCCTGCCCGGCGGCGGCACCGCGCTCGAGTTGGCAACCTTCGTCCGACCGGATCTCGTTCCGGGATCGCCGGAAGCCATGGCCAACGAAGTCGGGATTCGCAACGTGGCCTTTGAGGTCGATGACCTACGGGGCATCGTCGAAGACCTCGCCGCCGACGGCTATGGGCTCGTGGGCGGCATCGGCGAGTACGAGAACGCGTGGCTCATGGCGTACGTCCGCGGGCCGGACGGCATCACGGTGGCCCTCGCCGAACGCATCGGCTGAAGCACGGCTGCAAGAATCCCGTCATGAACCCACTCGACGGCTGGACCCAGGGCAGTCACACATTCGACGGCGTCACGCATGGCACCTACCGCAAGGGCACCGGCCCAGGCGTGATCGTCATCCACGAGATCCCCGGCATCTCACGGCCGGTGATCAAGTTCGCCGAGGAAATCGTCGACGCCGGTTTCACCGTCGTCATGCCGCATCTGTTCGGCAAGCCTGACGTCCGGGTCAACCTGGCCACCGTGGCGTCCGCGGTCCGCAAGGTGTGCGTCAGCAGCGAGTTCGTCACCCTGCATTCCGGCAAGACGGCGCCGATCGCCGACTGGCTGCGCAGCCTGGCCCGCGAAGTTCATGGCGAACTCGGTGGGCCGGGCGTCGGGGCGCTCGGCATGTGCATGACCGGCGGATTCGCCCTGGGCATGATGGTGGATCCATCGGTCGCGGCGCCAGTCCTCTGCCAGCCCTCCGCGCCCTTCGCGGTCACACCAGCGCTCGGACGCGACCTGGGACTCTCGCCGGCAGACTTCGAGACGGTCAAGGATCGTGCTGCCAACGGATGTCCCGTCCTGGGAACCCGCTTCACCGGCGATCGTGCGGTCGGGACGCGGTTCGACGTCCTGACCAGGGAGCTGGGCGAGAACTTCATCAAGGTCGAGATGCCCGGGATGAAGCACGCCACGACCACGCTGCACCGTCAGCAGAAAGCCGTCGACGCCATTCTCGACTTCCTGGCGACCCAGCTGAAACGCTAGCGCCGGCCGGCGCTGAAGTCGGCAGCGCTGCGCGGCCCCCGGGACGCTGTCCCGTTGGCCGGCCGACGACGTTGGTTACCGCCGCCCGAGCCCTGACCCTGACCCTGACGGGACTGCTGTCCCGACCCGTTCTGGCCGGACCCGTTGGAACGACGTCGTCGGTTGTTCGAGCCGCCGCCTGAACCCGTCCGCGACGGACGAGCCGGCGCGGTCGGTACAGCCGGCTCGAGCCCCCCGGGCAACAGCCGTTCCCCCGGCGCGAGTTCGACCAGGATCGGATGCCGCGAGCCAGCGATCCGTGTTGTCGTCGGCTTGATGCCGGCGGCTCTGGTGAGCTCGCGGACATCGCGGGACTGCTCGCTCGTCATCAGGGTCACGACGGTCCCCTCGTTGCCGGCGCGCGCAGTGCGACCGGAACGGTGCAGGTAGGCCTTGTGCTCGGTCGGCGGGTCGGCGTGGATCACAAGTGCGACATCGTCGACGTGAATGCCGCGGGCGGCGATGTCGGTCGCGACAAGCGCCGCAGCCTTGCCCGTGTGGAACGCGTCCATATTGCGCGTGCGGGCGTTCTGGCTGAGATTGCCGTGGAGCTCGACACTCGGGACGCCGTTGGCGTTGAGCTGGCGAGCAAGGGTCTTCGCTCCACGCTTCGTGCGGGTGAAGACCATGGTGCGTCCGGGCGCGCTGGCGAGGTCGACGAGGATCGGCAAACGCGCCTCCCGATCGACATGCAGCACGTGGTGGCTCATCGTGGCGACCGGTGACTGCGCCGAGTCGGCCTGGTGCGTGACCGGGTTGATGAGGAACTGCCGTACGAGGCCGTCGATGGCCCGGTCCAGCGTGGCCGAGAACAGGAGCCGCTGACTGCCTTGGGGAGTCTTGGACAGCAACCGGCGGACCGACGGCAGGAAGCCGAGATCGGCCATGTGGTCGGCTTCGTCAAGCACCGTGATCTCGACGTTGGCGAGGCTGCAGTGCCCCTGCTGGATCAGGTCCTCGAGCCGGCCGGGGCAGGCGACGACGATGTCGACGCCCTTGCGCAGCGCTGTGACCTGCGGATTCTGGCCGACGCCGCCGAACACGGTTCGGGTGGTGAGGCCGGACGCCTGGGCCAGCGGCGCGAGCGCCGCGTCGATCTGCCCGACGAGTTCTCTCGTCGGCGCAAGGATCAGCGCACGTGGCGCGGTGGGACGGGCGCGCTTGCCGTCCGACAGTCGGGCGACGATCGGGAGCAGGAACGCGTACGTCTTGCCCGAGCCGGTGCGGCCGCGTCCGAGGACGTCACGACCGGAAAGGGAATCCGGCAGCGTCGCCGCCTGGATCGGGGTGGGGTTCTCGATGCCGAGATCGGCGAGAACGGTGGTCAGGCGTGCGGGCACGCCAAGGGAAGTGAAAGAAGACAAGGGTTTGCTATCTGTGCGGTGTCTCACCGAAGCCGCGGGATCCGAAGAGTTCGGCGGGGCTGAGCACGGAGCAGATTGTCAAGCTACGACGTGCATCCAACTCGCGGCGAGAACTCAACGAGCTGAGGCCTCCAGCCTACGGCACACGGCAGCACGGCGACGCCACGACGCGCGTGACGTACGACACGCGCCTCACAACCCCGCTTTGAGCTCTCCGGCAAGCTCCGAGAGCCGACGCAGCTGACTGACCCGCTCATCCGGGGCGGACGCCAATGGGTTCAGCAGGAGCGTTCGCACTCCCGCGTCCCAGAGCGCGCGGAGCTGGCGGCGGATCGCGTCCTCGTCGCCGATGAGCGTGATCGAGTCGACCAACTCGTCCG
>DATLCL010000317.1:0-2118 GCA_035526415.1 Aeromicrobium sp. | reverse complement strand
GATCACGGCGAGGCCAGGCGCTGGTCGAGTTCGCTCTCGTATTTCCCATCGCCATCCTTCTCTTGATGGCAGTGTTCGACGTCGGCCGGGCAGTGTTCGCCTACAACGGCCTGACCAACGCCGCTCGGGAAGGGGCGCGCCTCGCAGCGGTCAACCAGGACCCGGCGAAGATCAAACAGCGCGTCCAGGCGATGACCTTCGGGACCGGGGTCACGAACCTTGCCAACCCGAATTTTGTCCGCTTCCAGAAGGATGGGCCGAACTTGACGAGTCCGGCGTCGAATCCAGCCTGCTCCACCATGGCTGTCGGCTGCGTCGCGATCGTTCTTGCCGAGTCGGACTGGCGTGCGATCACGCCGGTCATCGGCCAGATCATCGGGCCGATCACCTTCAAGGCCGAATCGCAAGTCCCAGTCGAATTCGTCTGCCCGAATCCCAATATCCCGGCATACGTCAGCTCGGCGTCATGCCCAAGGCAGCCATGATGCCCAGCCTGCCGCAACTCGAAAGGACAACCCCGATGCGTGTTCCGTCACCGCTCGAGCGCACCCGCCGGCCTCGCCGCGGCGCGCGAGGTCAGATCATGATCGTGGCTGTCCTCGCACTCGTGGCGATCGTCGGCATGGTCGGCCTCGTGCTGGATGGCGGCGCGCTCTTCGCCCAGCAGCGCGTCGCACAGAACGGTTCCGATGGCGCGGCAACGGCAGGCACCGTCGTCATCGCTGAGTACATGGGCGGCGCCACGACGCGCACGAACCAGAACGTCTACGACGCCGTGGCCGCCAGTGCGCTCGCAAACGATCTCGCTGGGTGGAGTGCGGAGTACACGAATGACTTCGGCCAGCCGATCGGCGTCAATGTGGTACCCGGCGGCGGCCCGATCCCCGCAGGCGCCGAGGGCGTGCGAGCGACGGGATCTCGCACCGTCACCACCACCTTCAGCCGCGTCTTCGGGTTCGATCAGATCCCAGCGACGGCCGAAGCGACCGTGGTAGCAGGACCGCTGAGCGCGTCGTGCATCGCCGACGACGACGGCTGCGCCGTCCTCCCGATCACGTTCCCGGTGCAGGTCTCCCAGTGCGACTCGTCGGGTAGTCTCCTCCAGGGCAACTGGGTAGGGGCACCGCCTCCCGGTTCGACCCCGGGAGCCGGCTACTGGCCGCTTGTCGGTGCAGAATCGCTTCCCGGCGGCGCGTTCGGCCCTACGGGCGACACAACTGCGCCGAAGTACGCGATCCTGCCCTTCTGCAAGAGCGCCAGCGGTGGATCCGGTGCGTTCGGCAAACTCGACCTTGTGCCGGGCATGAACTTTCCGGACGAGATCACCGGACCGATCAACGCCACCATCAATCTGCCGGATTGGTTCCAAACCCAGCCTGGGAACGTCGAGTCAGTCGACGGAGAGCTGAGCGCCTGGATCCATAAGCCCATCCTCATCCCACTCAATAACGGCGCCTGTCGCGTCAATCCGGGCGCTGGTGCCGTTTGCCCTGCCGGTCAGGAAGGCGTAGACACCGTCGGCAATAACACCTGGTACTACGTGCACACGCTGGCGGTCTTCTACATCGACAAGGTATTGATCGCGGGCTCCGAGGGCGACCAGTGCAACGACCCTCCGGGCACGCCCCTGGTGCCCACGACCGACACCGGCGCGGGCTTCCTCGGATGCGTCAAGGGTTGGTTCGTGAACTACGTCACCGCGGGCCCGATCATCCCCGGCGGCAATACGATTCCGGGAACATCTGCGATCGGGCTCCAGCTCATCAAATAGCCCCCAACCGCCGGGGGAACCGAAGAGCCGCGTCTTGGGGGACGCGGCTCTTCTGATTCGAGGGGTCGCGCGCACGAGGTCGCCGGCTCTGCGGCCCGCTCCGGCAGGACCCGGACCGGACCATCAAGCCCCCGCGGCTGACCCGTCCGGGCTATGCACCGTCGCACCGTTTCAAGGGACCGTGAAAGGTGCTCGCCCGAGCATCCGTGACACACCTCGAAAACCCGTATCCCAAGGAACCCTTGATGCGCCACCTCCAATCGCTCCTGGCGCGCTATCGGCGCCGATCCCGCTCCCGAGGCCAGAGCATCGTCGAGCTGGCGCTCATCCTGCCCGTCCTGATGCTG
>DATLCL010000316.1:0-2163 GCA_035526415.1 Aeromicrobium sp. | reverse complement strand
TCTCGTCCGTCCACGCGGGCGAATCGAGCTTGACGTCTGCCAGGACTGTGGGGCGGTAGAAAAGCCCTTCGAACGTACCGCCTTCGACGAGCCGTGCGCCGCCCGAGTCGACCGTCCGGCGCACGATGTCGTCGACGCGCTTGACCTGCTGCTCATTGACGATCGGGCCGAGGTCGACGTCGGTGCGGTATGGATCGCCGACGCTGAGGCGCTTGGCCTTCTGGGCAAGGAGATCGACGTACTCGTCGGCGACCGCGCGATGGACGATGTGGCGGCCGGTCGCGAAACAGACCTGACCCTGGAACTGGAAGCTCGAGTAAGCGCCTGCGCTCGCGGCGGCGGGCAGGTCGGCGTCGTCGAGGACGATCAGCGGGTTGTTACCGCCGAGCTCGAGGCTGACCTTCTTGAGGAGCCGGCCACACTCCGCGCCGACGATGCGGCCAACCTCCGTGGAGCCGGTGAAGCTCACGAGGTCAACATCCGGATCGGTAATGAGCGCCTGGCCGGTCTCGGCATCGCCGATGACGATCTGGAGCAGGCCGTCGGGCAGTCCCGCCTCCTTGAAGATCGCCGCGAACACCGCACCGCCGCAGACGGGTGTCTGGGGGTCTGGCTTCAGGACGACGGCATTGCCGAGCGCGAGTGCCGGGGCGACGACGCGCATCCCGAGGACGCTCGGCGAATTCCATGGTGTGATCGCCGCGACAACCCCGACCGGCACGCGACGAATCATCGAAAGTCGCTCGGACTGGACGGTCGGCACAAGCTGGCCGTAGGGCTGCCACGGGATCGTCGCTGCGGCAAGCAACTCTCCGGCGGCGAAGTTCGCCTCGTGGTGCATCTTGTTGCGATGGGCGCCAGTCTCGCGTTGCGTCCACGTCCCGAACTCGGGCCGATGCTTCTCGTAGATCTCTGCTGCGCGCCGCAGGACCGCGGCACGGTCCTGGTAGTTCGCCTCAGCCCAGGCAGGTTGCGCGGCAGCCGCGGCCGCGCAGGCGCGCCGAACGTCTTCGGGCGTCGACTCGCGCATGGTCAGCAGGGGGCGACCTGTCGCCGGCTCCTTGACCCCACGCTCGCGGCCGGTGCCGGTGTCCCAGTCGGATCGGAACTGGTCGAGCCAGCCTTCTGTGTCGTTCGCGGTCTTCGTCTCAGGCGCCGTCGCGACCATCGTTTTCTCCTTGTGGTGCCGATGATGTGAAGCGCTCGGCGTAGGTGTGGGGTGCGTCAGCGACAACGATGCGCTGGCCGGTCGACGGGTCGCGCCACGTGGCTCCACGAGCGAGCACGGCGTCGATCAGCCCTTCCTCGATATAGGGCGGAACCAGCCACGATTTGACGTCGATGGCCATCTGGCCGGGGTAGCCGATGAGCTCCTTGACGCGCTTATCCGTGTAGTAACCGGCAACGATCGTCAACTGGAGGGCCGACACGTTGGTCGGCTCTTCTTTTAGCCCCTCGAGCCTGGCTGGGACGTCCGGTGATAACTCCGGACGCAAGGAAGCCTTGAGGGGCTCAAGCAGGTCCGGCCGAGCGCGGAGTACGAAGGCCAGCCGATCGTCGGTAACGATCTCGGCCGCCGACGGCATGCCATGCGCGGCCGGGATCAGGCTGTCTGCGATCTGGCGCAGGACCGTTCGCTCGCCGGTCGTCAGTCCTGCAACCGTTTGATTGCCGTCTGTAGCAGGCATGCCGCCCTCGAGGTCGGTCGGCGCACCAGTCTCGACGGTACGGTTGTCGGAATCCGAAGTGCCGACTTCGGTCACGACGGTCTCCGATACGTGGGGCGATGTGCAGACCGGCCTAAATATGCGCCGACCGGCCTAAATATGTTCGGGGGAGCGTGGCGTTTCATGCTGGGATGGCCTGGTTAGCCCGGGTCGCGACCATGTGGTCGGCCGCCCGCAGTGCGATGGAAACGATTGTCGATGTCGGGTTGACGCCGCTTGACGTGACGAAGCACGAGCCGTCGACGACGTACAGGTTGGCGACGTCGTGGGCGCGATTCCAGCGGTCGAGCACCGACGTCCTGGGGTCGTCGCCCATACGCGCCGTGCCGAGTAGGTGCCAGCCGCTGTACCGCATCAGCCGGTCGACCTCGATCTTGTAGGCGCCGGCTGCGTCCATCGACTCCTTCGCGCGCTCGATGTGGAAGTCGAGCATTCG
>DATLCL010000306.1:0-9583 GCA_035526415.1 Aeromicrobium sp. | reverse complement strand
CTCGCGCACGACGTACACCCGCTCCACGCCGACGCACGCCTGGCCTGCGTTGAAGAACGCTCCCCACACGACGGCCTTCGCGGCAGCGTCGAGGTCCGCGTCCGGGGCGACCACCGTCGGGTCCTTGCCGCCGAGTTCCAGCACGACCGGGGTGAGGTTCTCGGCACAGGTCGCCATCACCCGGCGTCCGGTGGGCACAGATCCGGTGAACGCCAGCTTGTCCACACCGGACCGGCACAGCGCGGCGCCGGTGTCAGCGAGGCCGGTCACGTGGCCGACCAGGCCCGCTGGAATGTCTGGGTTGGCATGGTGGAAGCCGTCCAGGACGAAGGTCGCCACACCCGGGCTGAGCTCGCTTGGCTTGACGAGGACGGCGTTGCCGGCCGCCAAGGCGCAGGCGGTGCCGCTGAGCACCGTGTAGATCGGCACGTTCCACGGCGTGATGAGCCCGACGACGCCCAGCGGCTCGTGCGAAACGCGGGCCGCGAAGTTGAAGAGCGCGATGCCCGGGGCGACCGACCGGGTCTTGAGAATGCGAGACGCGTTGGCCGCCGCCCACCGGATCTCCTCGATGCCGGCGATGAACTCCATCTGGACGTCCGGGATCGGTCGCGCGGTTTCTTGATGGCCGAGTTCGTAGATCTCGTCGGCGTGTGCCGCGAGCCACCGAACCCACTTCGTCATGGCGCGCTTGCGGCCGGCGAAGCCTTGGTCGGCCCACCAGCGCTGAGCCTCGCGGGCCGACGTGAGTCGCTCGGCGATGTCACTGGCGGTGTGGATGGGATGTGTGCCCACGACGGCGCGGGTGCCCGGGTTGACGACCTCGAATTGGTCGGAAAGCGTCGACGTCATCCCGTGAGCGTAGGCCGATTTGACCGTGCTCGTGAACTGATCCAAACGGCCGCCCACCAGACGATCAGGCCTGCCGCCAGGGCAATGGCCAGATTCGTCAGGAATCCGAGAACGCCGATTCCCACGGCGATCGTCCAGTGACTCGGCCGAGCGAGGTCGCGCAGCAGTGCGATGTGCAGGATCCCGGACACCGCGAGGAGGCCGGCGAGGATGGGCAGCGGGAAAGCCGTCAACAACGAGGCGAGCCCTGCTCCCAACACGATGGCGAGAACGACGAGGGTGGCACCGATGATCGCCGGGGCCGCGCCGGTGCGGGCGCCAAAGGTCCGGTGTGCCGTCATACCACCGGCGCCGTGACACACCGGCATGCCGCCGATCGCACCGGCGAACAGGTTGGCTGCGCCGAGTGTGGTCGCCAGGCGTCCGGGACGGACCCGCTTCGCAGCCGAGCCGAAGTAGGTCCGCGCCGCGTCCGCCGTCGCCAGGCAGGAGTTCGCAAATGTCAGGGGCAACTGGGGGATCACCAGTACAACGAAGGCCGCTCCGAACGTGGCGGCGTCGAGGTGTGGACGCGAGATTGACGCGGGCCCCCACGCGAATCCTCGGGCGCGCAGGGCAATGCCGAGGACGGCGATGGCGATCAGCGCCAAGGCGATGGGATGGCGCCGGAGCGCCAGGGCCAGCACGGCGCATCCGAGGCTCAAGCCGATGAGCCAAGGCCGGGTCACGGTGTGGTCGACGAAGGCGGCCGGCGGCTCCACCACGAGGGTGTAGGCGATCTTGAGGAACAGAAGGCCGACCGTCAGCTGAACGCCGCGAATCAGCGGCCGGGGGAACGCCCGGGCGGCCCAGTCGATGAGCCCGGTGGCGCCCAGGATCAGGAAGATGGCGCCCATGAGGAGCGCGCCGGCAGCGATCGCGTCAACACCCAGTCCGTTGGCGATGGCGATCGCTCCGAAGGCCTTGAGTGGCTGGACGGGAACCGGCAACCGATAGACCCAAGCCGCCGCGAGGTACAGCAGGCCGGCCGGTAGCATCACCGCCGTGGGAGAAAGGCCGTTGGTCACGATCAGCGCCACGGCGATCGGCACCAGCACGCCGACATCGGCGAATGCCCCGGCCACCTCGCTGCGGTCGATCGTCGAGAGGCGGCGCACCAGCGGATCGTAGCCTCTCGGTTTCAGGAACGCAGTTCGCGGAAGTACATCTTGGAGGGCCGATCGCTCCATTCGTCGTGATCGACGTAGCCATGACGCTCGTAGAAGCGCTGGGCGTCGACATCCTCGCCGTCGACGTTGACTTCGAGGACTTCTCCGCCGCGTGCGACGAGTTCGGCCTCGGCGGCGCGCAGCAGCGAGGTGCCGAGGCCGTGGTTGCGGTGTTCGGGCGCCACGTACAGCTCGTCGAGCAGGCCGACCCAGCCTTGGTACCAGACGTTCGTGCGCAAGGTGACGAGGGCGATGCCGACGATCTCGCTCGAGTCTGGCGGCGTGCCGACGAGGGCGAACGTCGTCTGGTCGCCGAGCAAGGCAGCGAGACGGGCTGCGATGGCGTCGGGTCCGGGCGTGGGGGCACCGAATTCGCGATTGAAGGCGTCCAGCAGGTCCGCGGCGGCCGTGGTGTCGTCAGCAGTGAAGACCAGGCGCACGTCGGCGGCATCCATGGCCTCCATGGTGTCAGCGGGCCGGTTCGTGCACCTTCGCCCGCTGTGTGGCGGCCACGATGGCCACGATGAGTGGAACGGTCAGTACGCCGGCGGCTGCGTTGAGCACTCCGTAGCCGTAGCCCGCGACGATGAGGCCGGCCAGCAGGCCTCCGGCCGCCCCGGCCAGGTGCATCGTGAGGTCCGTGATGCCTTGGAGGAGGAGGCGGGCAGGTCCATGGACGGTTTTGGCCACAAGCGCCGCCCCGGCGATGACTGACGCCGACCAGCCGAGACCCAGCAGACCGAGGCCTGCCATGATCCGCGGCTCAGAGTGACCCGATGTTCCGGCCAGTGCCACGGCGGCGACGAGGACGACCTGCGCGGCAAGGATGGTCGGCATCGGCCCGATCTTGTCGCTGACCCACCCCATGACGGGCGAGAAGGCGAACATCCCGGCGATGTGAAGGCTGATCGTGATGCCGATGATGCGGAGGGCCGAGCCGTGGTCCTGCATGTGCACGGGCGTCAGCGCCATGACGCCGACCATGATCGCGTGGGCGGTGGCAATGGCGTAGATCGCGAGCGCAACCGGGCCCCGAATGTGAGGAAGGGCAGAGCGCATCGACGGACGCTCGACGATGCGCCCGAGCGACTCTTCCAGCGGGTCTGGGCGCAGGAGCGCCAAGGTCATGATCGCGGCGATGGCGAAACCGGCCATCGAGAACACCATGGGTCCGGCCAAGGGTGGAATGCCCAGCCGGTGCGCCACGGTCGCACCGGGTTCGACCAGGTTGGGCCCGATGACGGCGCCGATGGTGCCGGCCCATACGACGAGGGCCAGCGAGCGTCCGACGGACTCTGGCATGGCCCGATCAGCGGCAGCGAACCGGGCCTGCAGGCTGGTCGCCGTCGATACTCCAAACAGCGCCAGGCCGAGGAGCACGAGGGGCAGGGAGTCCGCGATCGCCGCCCGGATGCAGACGAATGCGCCCAGGCAGCCGAGGCTCCAACCGGTGGCCAAGGCCGGGCGGCGGCCGGTACGGGCTGCCAACTTCGCCAGCGGAACGGTAACGGTTGCGGCCCCGATCACCTGCGTGACCGTGGCCAGGCCGGCCCACCCGGTCGACCCGGTGATGTCCTTGACCAAGAGCGCGCCGATCGTCAGGCCGGCGCCGACGCCGAGGGAACCGATGACCTGTGTCGCCGACAGGACGGTGACGATGCGCTTCTGGACGTCCACAGAGCGGACTCTAGGTCACCAGATCGAGACTCTTTCGTCTGGATCCAGCCACAGGTCGTCGTCCTTCGTCACCCCGAACGCGTCGTAGAACGCGTCGACGTTGCGCACGACCTGGTTGCACCGGAACTCCGGCGGTGAGTGCGGGTCGACGGTGAGGCGTCGGACGACCTCGGCCGGCCGCACCTTCGCCTGCCATGCCTGGGCCCAGGACAGGAAGAACCGCTGCTGCGGCGTGAGTCCGTCAATCGGGTCGTCCGACGGCGCGGTCAGCTGAAACGCCTTGTAGCCGATGCCGAGACCGCCGAGGTCGCCGATGTTCTCGCCGATGGTGAATGCACCGTTGACCGGCTGCCCGTCGGCGCCCTCGGGCGACAGCCCGTTGTACTGCTCGATCAGGGCCGCCGTGAGCTTCTCGAATGCGGCGCGATCGTCGTCGGTCCACCAGTTGTTGAGTTGGCCGGTGCCGTCGTACTGCGAGCCCTGGTCGTCGAACCCGTGGCCGATCTCGTGTCCGATGACAGCGCCGATCGCGCCGTAGTTGACGGCGTCGTCGGCTGCCGGGTCGAAGAACGGCGGCTGCAGGATCGCGGCCGGGAAGACGATCTCGTTCATCGTCGGGTTGTAGTAGGCGTTGACCGTCTGCGGGGTCATGTACCACTCGCTGCGGTCGATCGGCTTGCCGAGCTTGTCCAGCTCCCGGTCCATGGCGACCGACAGTGCTCGCCGGGCGTTCCCGATGAGATCGTCCGGCGACGTCTCGAGCGCGGAATAGTCCTTGAACTCGTTCGGGTGTCCGATCTTGGGCACGAACTGGTCGAGCTTCTCCAGGGCACGCTGCTTCGTCGTGTCGCTCATCCACGGCAGGGTCGTGATGCTGGCTCGGTACGCGGCGATCAGATTGTCGATCAACTCGGTCATCCGCGCCTTCGCTGCCGGCGGGAACTCAGAGGCGACGTAGATCTTGCCGACCGCTTCACCCATCGCGCCCTCGACGAACCCGACCCCTCGCTTCCAGCGGGGCCGCAGTTCGTCGGTGCCGCTCAGCGTCCTGCCGTAGAACGCGAAGTTCTCATCGACGAAAGCGCTCGACAGGTACGGCGCAGCGGCGTGGATGATCTGCCAGCGCAGCCAGTCGCGCCAGGCGTCGAGTTCGTCGTCGACCAGGAGTTCAGCGAGGCCTTCGAGGAACGAGGGCTGGGACACGATCAGCTCGGCCAAGGCGGACGCAGGGATGCGGGCCGCGGTCGCCCATGCGTCGAAATCGAACGGAGGGGTGAGAGCCTGCAGCGCGCCACCGTCGACCAGGTTGTACGTCTTCTGGGTGTCGCGGCAGGCCACTCGATCCCAGTGGTGAGACGCGATGCGGGTCTCGAGATCCATCACTCGTGATGCGCGAGCCTCAACGTCGTCGAATCCGGCCAGCGAGAGCATCGTCGCGATATGGGCGATGTAGGCGTCGCGGATCGGGGTGAATGCATCTTCGCGGTAGTACGACTCGTCCGGCAGGCCGATGCCGCTCTGCACCAGGTGCGCGATGTACCGGTCCGGCCGGCCGCGGTCGGGGGCGATGTAGAGCCCGAAGACACTTCCGATGCCGGCCCGCTCGAGCGAGCCGAAGACGCGCACCAACCCGGCAATGTCGGAGAACTCATCGGCCTGGCCCAACTCTCCGGCGAGCGGCGTGACGCCGAGTTCCTCGACCCGCTCCTCATCCATGAAGCTGGCGTAGAGCTCGCCGATCTTGCGCTCCTCATCGGAGGTCGGCTCATCGCGGCAGGTTTCGATGATGGCGCGGACCTTCTTCTCGGCCTCGTCGAACAGCGTGACGAACGCGCCGGCGGTGGCCTTGTCGGCCGGGATCTCCGCCGTGCGCAGCCACGGGCCGTTGACGTGCCGGAACAGGTCGTCCTGGACGCGGATGTCGGGGTCGAACGCCGACGTATCAATGCCTTGGGTCACGAAGTGAAGATTATGCGGAGCGGCCTAGGGCCGGTATCGGTGGTTGACTTCCCAGCCGCGGCTGGGGGCACCTCCCGCTTGCGGGGGATTGCCGCGGTTGATGTGCATGCGGCTGGGGGCACCTCCCGCTTGCGGGGGATTGATGCGTCTGACCGGCGCGGCTGTCCTGAAGTGCCCCGAGTCCTCCCTACGGTGGATTCATGGCCGACTTCAGGGCGGCCCGAGGCATGACACAGGGTGTACGTGGAGGGCTGAGTGAGTTCTGACCCAGGGCTTCGCCGCACGTGGCGCTCCCTTGGCGCCGTCCAGGAACGCCTGGAGGATTCGGTTGCCGGTGAGGCCATCATCAGCGTGGTCGTCGTGATGGTCGTGCTGATCGGTGTCGTTTGGTCGTTACCCAGCTCAACCATCCAGCGATCGATTGCGCCCGCGTTGCGGCCAGTCGCCTTGGCATCCGGGCTCGACCAGGACTGGGGCATGTTCGCACCCGGCCCACCACGTTCAGCGACAACGATCGAGGTACATGTCTTGGTTGATGGGGACGCGAAGCGGCGAACCTGGCGGCCGCCTCGCGGTAACTCCGTCTACGGCCAGTACTCCTGGTATCGCTGGCAGAAGTTGAAGGAATGGGTGGCTTCGCCATCCTCGGAGCTAGATCGCTCCGACTTCGTCCACTGGGTCGTGCGCGACGTGACTCGCCCGACGGAACGTCCCACGTACGTCGAGGTTGTGGAACGCATCGAACCGCTCCCATCACCTGGATCGGCGACGCCTTCGAAGCGTTCATACCGGCTCATATACAGCGAACGTCTCTCCGGGAGGCCGTGATGTCGGCTCCGGCTGCCGGGCGTTCCCAGGTGATGAGTCCGATTGCCGCATGGCGCAGGTTCTGGTTCGAGCCGACAGACATGACCACCCTGGGGCTCGCTCGGATCGCCTTCGGTCTCGTTGCGGTCGCGTGGACCCTCTCGCTGCTGCAATACCTGGACGACTTTTTCGGACCCAGGGCCGTGCAGATCGATTCGCCTGCTGGCGGGGCACAGTGGACTCTGCTCAGTCTTGCCGGCAGTGAGCGGGCCCTATTCGCGTTGTGGTGCGTCCTTCTGGCGGGCAGTGCGGCGCTCACGCTTGGATGGCACAGTCGCATCGCGGCGCTGGTGGTCTTCGTCGGGGTGATGTCGTTCGAACGACGGAACGGCTTCGTTTTCAACGCCGGCGACGCGCTCGTCCGTATCGAGGCACTGTTCATGGTTCTGGGTCCATGCGGCGCTGCGCTCTCACTTGATCGCCGCCGGACGGCCGGCTCGTTCTGGTCGGCACAGATTCGCGCCCCATGGGTCGTGAGGCTCATGCAGGTTCAACTGTCCCTCATCTACCTCAGTTCGGTGCGTGAGAAGCTCACGGGACCGACGTGGAATGACGGGACTGCGGTCTCCTACGCCCTCCGACTTCCAGACCTGGCCGCCTTCTCCGTCCCCGCCTGGTTGTCGGCCGACCCTCTCCTGATGAATCTCGCCACCTGGGGCACCCTCGCGCTAGAGGTGGGATTGGGCATCCTGATCTGGAGCCCTCGCTGGCGGTGGTGGATCCTCGCCGCCGGCGTCGTCATGCACACCTTCATTCTGCTGAGCCTTGCCGTCGCCTTCTTCACGGTCGCGATGTTCGTGCTGTACATCGCTTTCATCCCGCCCGACGTGGCGTCGCGCCGGGTGTCAAGCCGCAGGATCGGCATCGGGTCTACCGAGACTCGCTCGGTAACCACTATTAGTTGGTGACCTGCGCGGTCCACAAATCGGACGTGGTCACGCATTCCCCGTTTCGGAGGTAGGTGGAAGAGCAAGCACTCCCAAGGCGGCGCGTTCGGCGAAAAGCATGTCGTAGGGCCTTTGCCCCGCGAAGGCCCTCAAGACCCCCGCGATCGTCGCATGAAAGGCGAGCGCCAGCTCGCGGGGCGGTTCGCCTGAGGGAATGACCCCGGCCTTTTGCCCCGCGGTGATTAGTCGAGTTGTGTCGTCGAGAACATGGGCCGCGATTTTTCTGACCATCCGACCGACCGGGTGATCGACTCCCTCGAAGTCGGCTATGAGGCGCGAGCAAATTCTGGCTACATCGCCGCGGCGGGTGTACACGGCGGAGCCCCGTGCCACCGCAATCAGCGTTTCGACCGGGTCGTCGCCCGCCCCACCGACAAAGAGATATCCAACGTCGTCGCGCCAGGCCCCATAAGCCCATTCGACGGCCGCCAGAGTCAGTTCTGTCTTGTTGGCGAAGACGTGGTAGAGCGCCCCTCGCGTGCAGCCCGCATCGCTGGCTACACGCTCCAGAACCATCTCGGCGTATCCATGCCGAGCGATGTGGGTCGCGGTCGCCTCCATCAGCGCCGCCCGGGTCCGAGCCCGGCGGGCAGCCTGAGTCGGACGCTCTGACCGTGAGTCTGCGGGCGGCTTCACCGCTCGCAGACGGAAGGGACCATGTAAGGGAGGCTACCCCCGTTGGGTCAGGCCGATCGGTGTTCGTCAGGTAACAAAAAGGGCTAGGAAATCTACGGCGTGTCGATCGGTTGGCTACATACATACAGGCGCGCATGGATGTTATGTTCGGCAGGTGATCAGTTGGCGCCTCGGCCAGTCATACAGCGCGATATCGAGGGACCATCAAGCCCATCCATCCACGATGCCGGCGGTGCCTTTCAGAGATCATCTGGACCGTAAGACTGTCGCGTCACGAGCACCCGTCACGCCTCCCTGAGGCGTCAAGTTCCAGGGCCGGTTTTCGGCAACTCGTCAGAAAGCGCCATCATGAAAAACGCACACTCTGATTCGTCTCCCCGCCGGCTCCGAGGCCTGGGTGGCGTTCGCCCCTCTATTCATCGACTGCAGCGTGTCGCGGCGCTTGCGCTTGCCCCGGCGCTTCTCGTGTTGGCCGGACTGATGGCAGTCGGGGGGCAGTCTCCGGCAGTGGCTATTGCGACTTCGGTGGACCTTGGCACCGCCACTTCGTTCTCTGTCCTCGGCGGCCAATCGGTCACCAACACTGGCCCGTCGGTGCTTTCCGGAGACCTGGGAGTGAGCCCAGGGAACTCGATCACCGGGTTCCCGCCCGGGACCTTCGGCGGGGCATTGCACAACGATGACGCGGTTGCAAAGCAAGCCAAAAAAGACTTGGTCACTGCCTACAACAACGCAGCAGGCCAGGCTACTGACACCACCCTTACCTCGCCTGGGGACCTCGGCGGTCTGACCTTGACACCCGGTGTCTACACCGCGTCGTCATCGCTGAACCTGACCGGCACGCTCACCCTGGACGCGCAGAACAACCCGGACGCGGTCTTCATCTTCCAGATCGGGTCGACGCTGATCACCGCCTCGAACAGCTCGATTTTGCTGATCAACGGGGCTGATCCGTGCAACGTGTTCTGGCAGGTCGGCAGCTCCGCCACGCTGGGGACCAACTCCGATTTCGTTGGCACGATCATGGCCCTGACGTCCATTACGGCGAACACCGGCGCGGACATCGTCGGACGGTTGTTGGCACGCAATGGCTCCGTCACACTCGACACAAACGTCATCACCACGCCTGATTGTGCCGCTGGTACGACCACCGGCACGACGACCGGGACGACCACGGGCACGACGACCGGCACGACGACCGGCACGACGACCGGCACGACCACTGGCACGACCACTGGCACGACGACCGGTGGCGGCAGCGACAACAGTGACAGCGACAACAGCGACAGCGACAGCGACAACAGCGACAGCGACAACAGCGACAACAGCGACAACAGCGACAACAGCGACAACAGCGACAACAGCGACAGCGACAGCGACAACTCCGACCACCACGGCGGCTTGCCGAACACCGGCGGTGAGCGTCTGCTCTGGCTG
>DATLCL010000296.1:0-3325 GCA_035526415.1 Aeromicrobium sp. | reverse complement strand
CCCCGACCGAGTCGGCGACAAGGTCGCGTGCGCCATGGTGCTTCGCGGCCCGCTCACGGCCGACGCTCTCTGGTCGTTCCTCGAAACCCAGCCCGACCTCTCGCCCACGGGGTGGCCGTCGGTGGTGCGGACCTTGGACTCCTTGCCGCGCACGGCGACGAACAAGGTGCTCAAGCGCACGTTACGCGACCTCCCGCCCGAACTCGGCGAGACCTGGATTCGCTGAGCGCTCAGCCGGCGATCTCCTGGATCCGCTTGACCGCGTCGTTGAAGCCGTCGATGAGGTCGGCCATCACCTCGGCGACCGGTCGGACCTCGTTCATGCGGCCGACAATCTGCCCGACCGGCATGGAGACGACCTCCGGATCGCCGGCGGCGTTGATGCGGCTGTGTGCCTCGGCCACCAGCAGGTTCTGCAGCGGCATGGGCAAGGGAGTGGGCGCATCGTCCTCGTTCCACGCTTCAGTCCACTTGGACTTGAGCAGGCGGGCTGGCTTGCCGGTGTAGATCCGGGTGCGGACGGTGTCCGACGAGGTCGCCTTCTGGAACGCCTCGACCCAGCCAGCATGGCTGTTGAGCTGCTGGTACTCCTCCGTGCTGAGCCAGATCGAGCCGGTCCAGACGCCCTGCGCGCCGAGCGCGAGGGAGGCCGCGATCTGACGGCCGGAGCCGATGCCACCGGCGCCGAGGACGGGCACGTTCGGGCCGACCGCGTCGACGATGTCCGGCGTCAGCACCATGGACGCGATTTCGCCGGTGTGGCCGCCAGCCTCGTAGCCCTGGGCGACGATGATGTCGACGCCATTGGCGACGTGCGAGACCGCGTGAGATGGCGCGCCAGCGAGCGCTGCAACCTGGAGTCCGGCCGCGTGGCACTGCTCGATGACGTCGGTCGGGGGTGTGCCCAGCGCGTTTGCGATCAGGACCGGACGGTGCTTCAACGCGACGTCGACATGCGAGCGCGCCATCGAATGCAACCAGCCGAGCACGCCTTCGCGGCCCTCGCCCTCCGGCAGCGGCGGAATGCCAAGTTTGAGCAGCGTCTCGTCGACGAACTTCTTGTGCTCGTCGGGGATGTACGACGACAGGTCGGTCGACGTGCCCTCGGTCGGCACCTTCATCGGCATGACCACGTCGACGCCGTAGGGCTTGCCGTCGGTGTTCTCGTCCATCCAGTCGAGGACCTTGTCGAGCTCTTCGGCGTCGTTGAACCGGACGCAGCCGAGGACGCCCAGGCCACCGGCCCGCGACACCGCCGCGGCGACGTGCTCGGACGGGGTGAACGCGAAGATCGGGTACTCGATGCCGAAGGCTTCACACAGCTGGGTGCGCATGGGTTTCGAACTCCTGAAGTTGAATGGTCAGACGGTCACGTTGTCCGCGAGGGCCATGTCCTTGGCCTTCGGGTACTGCGCCTTGCCGGTCGCGTTGCGCGGGACCTCCGCGACGATGGTGAGCGCGCGCGGCAGCTTGTAGCCGGAAAGGCTGGCGCGCAGGAACTCCCGCAAGTCCTCAAGGGTGAGCTGTTCGCCGTTGCGCAGCTGCACGACCGCGGCAACGCGCTGGCCGTACTTCTCGTCGGGCAGGCCGATGACGAGCGTGTCGTAGACCGCCGGGTGGGCCTTGATGGCCTGCTCGACTTCCTCGGGATAGACCTTCTCGCCACCGGTGTTGACGCAGTTGGAGCCGCGGCCGAGCAACGTGAGCCGGTTGCCCTCCTCGATACGGCAGTAGTCGCCAGGGATCGAATACCGGACGCCATCGATCGTGAGGAACGTCTGGGCCGACTTCTCCGGATCCTTGTAGTAGCCCACCGGCACGTTGCCGGACCGCGCCGTGCGGCCGATCTTGCCGACGTCCTTGGCCGGGTCGAGCAGGTTGTTGTCGTCGTCGATGACCGCCGTGGTGGGCGGGATCGAGATGACAGGGCCGTCGGTCGACAGCGCGGACGCGTCCTGCAGCCCCGTGCCTTGGAAGCCCGCCTCGGAGGATCCGATCGAGTCGGTGAAGACGGCGTTGGGGAAGGCCTTCATCCAGCGCTCCTTCACCGACTTGGAGAAGATCGCGGCGCTCGACGCGATGGCGAACAGCGTCTGGCCGTCGTAGCCACCCGCCTCGTATGCGTCGATGAGCGGCACAGCCATGGCGTCGCCGGTCATGAACATCATCTGCACGCCGTACTTGTCGACGATCTCCCAGGTGCGGACCGGGTCGAACTTCGGCTCGAGGATCGTGACCTGACCGGCGAAGAGGTGCATCAGCAGCGACGCCTGAGCGCCACCATGCATGAGTGGGCTGAGCGGCAGCGTGATGAGCGCGTCCTCACGCGCCTTCTTCGACTGGTCGTACTCCTCCAGCGGCTCGCCGGTCATGAAGTCGATACCGCCGCCGAGAACCCGCCAGAAGTCCTCATGGCGCCACATGACGCCCTTGGGGAACCCAGTCGTGCCGCCGGTGTAGATGATGTGGAGGTCGTCCGGGCTGCGCTCGCCGAAGTCGCGCGAGTCGGACTGGCCGGCAGTTGCCGCGGCCAGCGTCACACCGCCGAAGGACGAAAGGTCACTATCGTCGTCCGGCTCCAACGGATTGGGCACCGCGACGTACGTCGTGATCTTCGGGAACTTCGGCGCGACCTCGGCAACGAGGGGCGCGTACACGCGGTCATGGATCAGGCCTACGAGGTCAGCGTTGTCGAACAGGTACTCCAGCTCGCCGGCCACGTAGCGGTAGTTGACGTTGATGGCGACGGCCCGCACCTTGAGGATCGCGACCAGTGCGATGACGTGCTCAATGCTGTTCTTCGCGTACAAGCCGACATGGTCACCCGGCCCGACACCGCGGGACTGCAGGAAGTGGGCCAGCTTGTTGGCCTCAGCCTCCAACGCGGCGAAGGTGATGACGTCATCCCCCACCTGCACGGCAGGCTTGTCGGGAACGACGTCGACGGCATGTTCAAACAGATCGGCGATGTTCAGGGCCACGCCACGAGACTAGAACACGTTCTTGTTTTTCGCTACCGTGGCCCCATGACCGACCCTTCTCCGCCCCCCTCTGACGCGCACTGCCTGGTCGAGCAAGACGGCCACAAACTGATCGTCACCATGAACCGTCCGGAGCGCCGAAACGCGCTGTCCAGCGACATGCTGCGGATCATGGAGAGCGCCTGGGATCGGGTGAACGAAGATCCGGAGATCCGGGTCTGCATCCTCACCGGTGCCGGCGGCTACTTCTGCGCGGGCATGGACCTCAAGACCGCAGACGAGAAGCCGCCGTCGGAGAGCTTTGAATCCGGAGAATACGACCCGACGGTCATCAAGGGGCTGCT
>DATLCL010000252.1:0-4896 GCA_035526415.1 Aeromicrobium sp. | reverse complement strand
ACGGCTTCAGCTTCTCGAGCCTCGCCGTCCGCGCCGACTACGGCGGGGGCTGGCAGGCCTTCCAGGTCTCGCGCGTCCTGCGCGACCCGGCGTACCAGCTCGCGCTGCGGCCGAGCGGCTTCAGCGCCTCCTCGCGCTAGTCGCCACGGAAGAAAACAGCGAACGGGCCCGTCGGGGGACCCGTGACACGGATTTCAGCTATTTCCGCCGGGCTCGCGGCCGCCTTGCTGCCGCTCGCATCGGGCATCGCGCATGACGCCGACGCGTCCGTGACCCGGCTGCCGTGCTGGGCCGGGTACTCGTACTCGGGCGTTGCAAGCCCCGCGCTCGCCTTCGGCGTGTCGGGCACGGTCACGATGCAGTCGCCCGCCGTCGTCGGCAACGGCCACGTCGCGGCCTGGATCGGCGTCGGTGGCACAGGCCTCGGCCCGGGCGGGAGCGACGAGTGGCTCCAGGGCGGGATCGCCCACGAGGCAGGCGGGACCGATGTGCTCTACGTCGAGTACAAGCAACCCGGCGACGCCAACGCCACCTTCGTGCCGTTGCGCAAGGTTGACGTCGGCGAGGCGCACAGCGTCGTCGTCTACGAGCGCGCGGCGCATCGCGACTCGTGGCGCGTGATGATCGACAACGAGCGGATCGGCGAGCCGGTCACGCTTCCCGGCAGCCACGGACGCTTCTCTCCGATCGCGACGGCGGAGAGCTGGGACGGCGGCGTCGCCGGCTCGTGCAACCGCTACGGCTTTCGCTTCTCGAGCCTCGCCGTGCGCAGCCAGTTCGGCGGCAAGTGGCGGGCCTTCCGGGTCTCGCGCGTCCTGCGCGACCCGGCGTACCGGATGACGCTCCGCCGGAGCGGGTTCAGCACCTCGTCGCGCTAGTCGCCCCACCAGTCGCGCTGCCCGTCGACATCGCCGCGCGGATCGTCGCCGAGGTTGGGCGCGCCGATCACGAGGAGCTCGAGGCCGTCCGGCCCGGCTTCATAGCCGCGCCACGTGCCGGGCGGAACACGCACCGCGTCCCACTGCGCGAGCTCGACGATCTCGTCGTCGAGCTTCATCCGTCCACCCCCGCTCACGACGACGTACACCTCTTCCTGCGTCTCGTGCGTGTGGCCGTACGGAAAGCGGGAGCCGGGCGGGACGCGCTGATAGCTGAGCGCGGACTGCTCGAGGCCGAGCGCCTTCGTCGCCGCCCGGAACTCGAGGTCGGGCGCGCCGTCGAACTTCGAGCCGAGGTCCTCGAGGTCGCTCCTGATGTTCGTGCGCGTCAACGGCACGGCGGGATCCTACGCACCGACGAGCCGCCCTCGACGCGACCGCCGCTCGCGCGGCCGAGACCTACGTGCCGCTGTCCTCATCGCTCCCACCTGACGTCCAGGGTGCGATGTCCTCCAGCGCGCTGCTTCGTTTCACGATCATGTCGACCGCGTCATCGGCAGTCCAGACCCACACCATGTCGGTGTCGGGGTAGACGACTGCGCCAACCGGTGCGCCGGAGGACGAGAACATCGCAACACGGGCAGTCGACTCGCTGTTGTTCCGTACGAGGTGCGCACCGGTCGGGCCGGCGGGAAAGAAGACGATGTCCCACGGCTCTAGCTGCTCCTCGCCCTCCGGATGCCGCAGCGTCGGGGTGCCCGAGACGACCAGCAGCCACTCCTCCTCTGGCTCCTCGTAGTGGTAAGGGCTGACAGCCTGGCCGGGAGGTAGCTCGTAGACGCTGAGCCCGGAACGGGCTGCGCCCAACGTCGCTCCCACTCGGATGCTGCTTCGCCGGAACCCGTCAGGAAGCTGTGGGCGCGGCTGACACTCGACAGCGCCCAGGTTCACTCGCCGAACCGAGTCGGTACTCATGAGGCTCTCCTTTTTTCGAAGGTGACACGTACACGACTCCCCGAACCGGCGAAAGTAATCGCACCGGTGAACGAGGTTCAGTTGAGAAGGAGCGCGTCGGCCTGGCCGAACGTGACGCGCATCTGCTCCGCGATGTCCATGTCGAGGTATTCCTGCATCGCCTCCGCCGACAGGAAGCCGACGACGATCGTCATGAGCGTGCCGCCGCCGTCGCGGTCGGTGAGAGTCAGCTGCATCGTCGTCGGCGGGATGGCCGGGTTGGGCTCGAGCTGGTCATCGAGGAAGCCGTCCTCCCACTCCATGCTGCGCGGCGCGTCGACGGCGGTGATCCGCCAGTAGGCCCGGATCTTCTGCCCGTCCGGCGCGGTCACGTCGGCGCGCAGCATCCCGCCGGCGGACAGATCGTGATCGGTGATGGTGAGCGGGTAGCCGGGCGGGTTCCACCACTGCTCGAGCTGACGGGGATCCGCATAGAGCTGCCACGCACGCTCGATGGGGGCGTCGAACTCGGCGGTCAACGTGACGGTCTTCGCGGTCGGGTCGTTGCTGACGTTGGTCAGGGGCATGTCGTCTCCTTAGGCGGAAGAATCAGAAGTGAGCAAGTCGTCCATACGGCCGACGCGGTCGCGCCAGATCAGTTCGAGCCGGTCGAGGGTGTCGTGAGCCGCGCGAAGAGACGCGGGGTTGCCCGCAACCAGGTGCTCCCGGCCTCTGCGTTCCTTGGTCACGAGCCCGGCGCGCTCGAGAACGGCCACGTGCTTCTGCACTGCGGCGAAGCTCATCGGGTACTCGCGGGCAAGGGTCGAGACCGAGTACTGCTCGCTGAGCGTGCGCCGGACGATGTCCCGTCGCGTCGCGTCGGCGAGGGCGCGGAACAGCTGATCGACGTCGCCCTGATCTACAACCATACGGTTGTATATAGCTCAGGATCAGCGCGGGCGCAAGGCCGGCGCGCGCCGCGGCGACCCGCCATCCCGCACTACCACTCCCAGGCCGCTGAAGACGCTCGTCGGGCGTCATTCGTGAACGGTGGCCCAGGCCGTGAATCTCGATTCGAGTCCGCCGTCAAGCCCTCAATGGCGCTCGCCATACGCGGCGGGCAGGCACATTGGACATCGAGGCTGGCAGTACGGTTCGAGTGTGCTTTGGTTCTTGGTAAGTGCTGTTGCCGGGGCGATTGCTTGCGGCGTACTTATTCGCGTTGACCCGGGTCCAGGGCCGAAGCGACTCGCTAGCCGCGAAGCGTGGGCCGCCCATGAACAGCGTGTCCAGCGCGCCCGCGGCCCTGTTGCCATCGGCATTGCTATTGCGATTGGCTTCGTCCCGATTGCCGAGCTGGCCGGATCTTCCATCAGGCAGTCGTTCGCCGGGATTGCGGCCGGATTCTTCGTCTGCTTCGCCGTCCTGGCTGGTCTTCGGGCCAGCCGCGGGCGACGACGCTAGCGTGAGATCGCGGTCATAGAACCGCCGTTCTCGCCCCGCTCTCGGCGTCATTCCCAAACCCTGCTAGGTAAGAGCCGAGGCGGAGCCCCCTACTGCTCTTCCCACCACATCCAGACCAGCAGGCCAAGGAGGGCGAGGAGCGCCGAACCGACGATTCCGGTGACGACGCCGCTGAGTCCGACGACCACCCGCGAAGCGTAGTTGGCGCGACCGGAGTCAAGCCGAGTCGGCAGGCTGGGACTCCGGCGTCATTGCTCAGGCGTCATTCTGGAACGCTGGCCCAGGCGAGATTGAGACCGATCGGATATCGCCATCGGTGTGGATGCGGTGCACCAATTAGGTCGTCGCACAAAGACGCTGCCGGCGCCTCCCGGCGTCGTCTGGGACTCTCTGGCCGAGCCACGACGGCCGGGAGCGCGCGAGTGGCTCCTGCTTCTCGACGACGAGACCGAACCACAGATCATTGAAGGCACCAGGCCCGACCTCGTTGTGTGGTCGTCTATTTGGCCGAGCACACCGGATCAGCGGATTCGGTTTGACCTCGCCTCCGACGGCAGGGACGGGACGACACTCACCTGGACGCTCCTCTCGCCTACGCCGGTGGAGGATTCAGCCGCTGTCGGCCACCGTCGTCACCGCCTCAACCACCTGCTCTGGGCGGACCTTCGCTACAGCTATGGCCAGTAGCCACCTGGGGTGATTCCCGAGCAGCGGCCCGAGTCTCGGTCCTAGGGCGTCAGCAGTTTCCACTGCCCCTCGGAGACGACCTCGACGGTGCCATCGACCACTTTGAAGGCGGTCTCGTCGTCGACCGCGTACGCGGGACATGACAAGGCCGCCGCCCATGCTTCCGCGGCGGCCATCGTGTTCGACGGCAGGTCAGGGTTGTCGAGGTGCGGGAAGATCGAGAAGTCGACGATCCCCAGGGTGCGGTCATCTGTCGCGGACGGCCACCTCACGAAGTCGTCACCGATCCTGGGGGTCATCACCATGCTCCCGGCGCTCACCCCGACCCAGACGGTCTCGGAGAGAGACGGCAGGAGATCCGCCAGTCCGCACTGCCGCATCCAGTGGCAGAGGTAGGTCGTCTCGCCGCCGTCCACCAGGAGGGCGTCGGCCTCCGACACCCAGGGAAGCCAGCGCTCTTCGCCGATGCTGGGTAGTGCGGTCAGCTCGAGCATCCCCACCGACTTCCATTCCAGCGAGGTCATCCCACCCCACGGAGGCATGCCGCAGACGAATCCCCGCACCGACGTTGGGCCGCAATTCGGGTGCCCCCATTGCGCAGTGGGAATGCAAAGGGCATTGGACTCCTCGATCGGCTTCCCGAGCAGTTCGACCAGCGCTTCCCGAATGCTGGCGTTCGTGACGCCGCCGGACGTAAGAAGAAGCTTCAAGTGACCCCCAAGATCGTTGGTGTTGGCGAGGATGATCGTGCTGGCGGATCCGCCCTGCTAGAGACCGGCACGCCCGCCAGAACTCATCGGTTGCGACCACGAGCCGGCGATGAGTTCTGCGGGGCGAGGCAGTCTGAACCACGAGCCCCAATTGCGAGAGGAGACCACGCATGGCCACCGACACGATGATCACCTGCCTCTGG
>DATLCL010000248.1:0-2928 GCA_035526415.1 Aeromicrobium sp. | reverse complement strand
GATCGACCATTACCCCGGCGGCTTCACGACCCCCACGCCCAAGCCCCGGGCGCGGTCGTGGTCATGCTGCACGGCTGCTACACGTCCGGCAATGGGTTGTGGGGCACGCCCATCCCGACGACGGAGATTGCCCGGGAACGGGTCGACAACTACGCCAGCGGTTGGCTGGCTGTCGGCGCAGGCGCGGTGTTCGGTTTCCAGTACGGCTCTCGCCTGAAGGTTTCCGAATTGCTGATGACCACCGATACGACCATCGACCTGATGTTCATGACCGACCGCGAGCACGTCGGCTGGAACGACCTCTATTTCGACTCGGAGCGAACTGTGGGCGCGACGATCCATCTCGACCCAGACCCGACCCTCGGGTACCTGCGGTCAATCACGGGCGACCTGGAGATGACCACGGCGGATTGGCGCTCAGGCGCTGGTCAGATCGCTCCAGCCCTGTAACCGGCTCAGGTCGGCGCGTCAATCCGTCGATGACCCGTGCGATCGGGCCGGGTGGACGCCGATGGTATGGTGGCCGCCGTTCGCGTTCTCGAGGGGAGGCGCGCATGCGAAAGGACCGTCACTTGGGGCTGCGTCGGGGGGTTGCGCCCATTCTTATCGCGCTGGTGTTAGGTGCTGCCGCGGCGCCAGCTCCAACCGCTGCGGCCGGCTCAATCGTCCTCAACCAGGGCGAAGAGGTGACGAACAACCCGGTAGTCACGGTCCAGATCTCGGCACCGACGGACGACAGTGGCCTGATTCGCCTGTCGAACGACAACTCGTCGTGGAGTGACCCACGGCCGTGGCAGTCGACCATTTCGTGGAACATCGGCGATGCGGCAACCGGCGGGACGACCGACGACGGACCCAAGACCGTCTGGGTGCAATTCGACGACGGCACCAACACATGGACAGCGGCGGGCAGCGACTCGATCATCTATGACACCACGCCACCCGACGTGTACGACAACAACGTCTTCTGCGACTACGTGGGTGGCTGGATAGCCCGCAACCCATGTTGGCCGGGTGGAGGTGACGGCTACGGCCTTGATCACAGCGAGTTCAGCATGGACGGCGGACCGTGGACTTCTACGGAGGGAGTCTGGCCGTATGGACTTGATTTCAGGACGCTCAGGTACGGCGGCGGCTGGCGAAGCGAGAACCGCGAGGTATGCGTGCGCTGGATCGACGCTGCGGGCAACGCGTCCGGGCCAACGTGCACTACTCGAGATCTGAACATCGCCAATCCCGCGGTCGGCGGCAACGCCGATTGGTACGACGTTCGCTTTGAATTTCCCCTCCCGGCGGTCACCGGCCAACCGTTCACGATCAAGCCTGTGTTCCCGGAGAACTTTCCCGAGTCCCTGGTCATGGACAAGGGACTATGCGAGTGGATCTTCTCGTGGGGCGACGAAACAATGTCGTTCAACGAGAACTTTGGCCAGGTGTGGATGACCAAGCTCTACAAGAACGGCGGCTGCGAGCCTTGGACCTTCACGCTGCCGTACACACCGGGCCTGCACTACGAGTTCAGCTTCACCCTCAAGGACAAGTGGTACGGGAAGACGTTCGCTCAGGAGTCAGGCGGCCCGTACATGGAGCCGCGCGGGACCATGTTCACGGCGACCGTCGGTACGACTGAACGCGGTATCACGGAGTCGAACCACGGACTCGCGTACCTGATCCCCAACAAGTTCGAGGCCCAAGTCGGCGAGGAGATCACGTACACGCTCCATCAGTCGTTTACGCCTGGCTACACGCTGCCTTCGCCCGCCTGGTTCTGGGCATACAGCAACGACTGCGGCGGCAATGTGGGCGATGACCACGCGACGCGCTCCCACACGTTCACGTACGCGCCGACGTGCCAGGGCAACTGGGTTACGGGATGGACGTGGGAAAACAGCACGACGCGCGAATACCTGCGCGCGACGTTCGACCCGCCGGCCGACATGACGCCGCCTGTTGTATCGCTCCCGCAGGCTGCTCCCTCGGCAGGGGCGCAGGCATCGACGACGATCGCGACTCGAATCACATGGACGGCGAGCGATCCGCTTGTGCGGAAGGTCAGCAGTGGCCTGGCGAAGACCCAGCTTCAGGTGAGCCGAAACGGAGGGGCGTGGTCGACCGTTGCCCTGCCGTCGTCCAAGGCAACGGCGGTTGTCGTCAACCTTCAACCAAGTGGCTCGTACCGATATCGCGTGCGCGCTTTCGACGACGCGGGCAACCGATCGGCCTGGAAGACCGGGCCCGTTCTCAAGCCGCGCATGCTCGCGGAGACGGCTGCCACCTTCACTGGCAGCTGGGCCACTCAGACAGCCAGCTCACTGACCGGCGGCAAGTCAGCTACAACGGCGTCACCTGGCGCAGCCACAACTCTTGCGTTCAACGGGCGAAGCATCAGCTGGATCGGCTCAGTCGGGCCGCTTGCTGGACTGGCGCAGGTCTACGTCGACGGCTCGCTGGCACAGACGATCGACCTCAATTCATCGTCCGCCACCGACAGGCGCCTGATCTTCACGAGGACGTGGGCCGCCCTCGGGAACCACACGCTTCGGATCGTCGCCCTAGGGACCTACGATCGTCCAAACGTATCCATAGATGGATTCGTCGTAACGAACTAGTTCCCTTCGATCCCAAAGTCGAGCTCCTCCGCCGCCTGGTCGGGCGCCGCGGGCGAGCTCGCGGCGGCCTTCCCGTGGTTCCCCTCGATGTCTTAGCCAGCGCTACGTTGTGGTCTGGTGAAGTGCGGCAATGAGATCGACTAGAGATGCCACGCACCTGTGAGGCTGCCTTACGGGGCGGATGTGCCGATGCGCGTGCCGGGAATCTATGGTCCTCTCGGAAAAGCCTACGGCTCCAGTCGCAAGGGGGAACCTTTCATGCCGAATCCCAAATACCGCGCGATCGCGGCGATGTCCCTGGTGACCATGCTGGTTGTCG
>DATLCL010000235.1:0-3202 GCA_035526415.1 Aeromicrobium sp. | reverse complement strand
TCATTGAAAAGCAGCTCGCCGAAACATGTGGGTCATTTTTTCGCGTCCGCAACTGGTCTACAACCGGCATGAGTGCCATCGTTCGCTTGTTTCCTGCCAACTAGGGACTCCACCGCCCCTGGAGGCACGGCGGATTGGGGGGAGTCACGGGTCGACCCTCGCGTACAGCGTGCAAGTGCTCGGTGAGGATGCGTTGAGCGGTCAGATGGACCTGAAGTTCTTTGACGGGGATGATGTTCACCAGGCTCCGGGCGGTCTGGTTGGGACCTGGTGTAGGTAGGCGCTGATGACGTCGACGACGGTCTGCCGGTGAACTGGACGGATCCGGTCGAGGCGCTTGAGCGCGTACAGCCCGGCAAGGATTTGAACCCATGGCCTCTTCGCCCCGGACGAAGCTCCGGTGAATCCTCGGACGCCGTCACCCGACTTGACGATTTCAGGTTGTGAGTGTTCGATCAGTCACATGACGCCAGATTCCGTTCGTTCCGCGGCTGGTGCGTCCCGATCCACCGCCGAGGACCAGCGCGTGAAGATCGTGTCGCGCGCCGTGGCGGTGTTCGCTCACGCCGGTTACCACGCCACTCCCGTCGCCGAGGTCGCCGAGGCGGCGGAAGTGTCGCCCGCCTACGTGTTTCGTCTGTTTCCCGGCAAGCTCGGCCTCTTTGTCGCGACGGTCGATCACTGCTATGAGCAGGTCGCCGTCGCGCTCGTCAAGGGCGGGGAGGCGGCGGAGTCTTCTGCCCCCGACGATGTGCTGGCCGCGATGTCGGCCGCATACGTGGAGTTGATTCGCGATCGAAATCTGATCATGTTGCAGGTGCACGCCCAGAGTGCGTGCGACGTTCCGGAGATTCGAGACGCCGTTCGTCGAGGGGTCGCGAGAGTCGTCAGCGCGGTCTCGAGGGTGTCCGGTGCGGACCCGAGTGCGGTGCAACGCTTTATCGCCTATGGCCAGCTCTGCCACCTCATCGTCCAAGCCGACCTCGGTGCCGTCAATGAGAGCTGGGCGCGCACCGTAAGCGCCGGAATCAGCCACTGACACGCGGCCTTCCGCTGGTCGCGTTCTCTGCCTGACGCGCCGCCCACTGGCGGCGCGCTACTTTCGCTCCATTTATGTGACTGACCAATCAGTAACTTGTCGAAAGGGCCTGCCGATGAACGCCAACACATCCTCGACAGCCATCGTGGCCAAGAGGGTTGTTCTGCCCGGTCTCGTGGAGCCCGAGGGCTTGGTGATCGAAACCGGACCGCTGGACGCACCGGGGCCGGGGCAGATACTGGTCGCCGTCGAGGCGACGGGCATCTCGTACGCCGAGCAAGCGATGCGCCGAGGCCGTTACTTCGGGCAACCGGCGTTCCCCTTCGTCCCGGGATACGACTTGGTCGGCACCGTCCTTCAAGTCGGCCCTCAGGCGGACCCATCGCTCGTCGGCAAAAGGGTCGCGACATTGACGAAGACCGGTGGCTGGGCCAGTCATGCGGTGGTCGAGGCACGCGACAGCGTCATCGTGCCGGCCGGCATCGATCCGGCCGAGGCGGAGACCGTCGTGGTCAATGGAGTGACCGCATGGCAAATGCTGCACCGAGCCGCGCGCGTCAAGCCCGGCCAGACCATCCTCGTCCACGGCGCCAACGGCGGAGTCGGCGGAATCCTCATCCAGTTGGCCCAGCACGCGGGAATCCGCGTCATCGGGGCAGCGTCCCCTCGACACCACGACGCACTCAGGGCGGCCGGCGTCGAACCCGTCGACTACAACGATCCGAACCTCGCCGACCGCGTCAGGGAACTGTCCCCCAGGGGTGTGGACGCGGTGTTCGACAACATCGGCGGCCCCATGAGGCGCGTCTCGTACGGATTGCTGGCACCGCGAGGGGCTCTTGTCTGCTACGCCATCATCGCGGGGGTCGGCAGTACCGGCGGCTTGGTGATGCCGTTCATGAAAGCCCTCAGCCGGGTGCTGCTGTGGAACGCGCTGCCGAACGGGCACCGTGCGTCGTTCTACGATCTGTGGGCAGGGCACAAGAGGCGGCCGGTCCGGTTCCGCAAGTGCCTCGAAGAAGACCTGGGACACGTGTTCGCGCTGCTCGCTGATGGGAGCCTGAAGGCCAACATCGCCGCGCGCTTCCCGCTCGACGATGTGGCCGCCGCGCTGACCCTCGCCGAATCCCGCACGGTCAACGGCAAGGTGATCCTGCTGCCCTGACCGCACCATTGCGGCGACGAAGTCGTGTACTTAACCCCCTGAGTTCTATGAGCCGAGCCGAACATGCCGGCCTTCAGGGGCGACGGTCATTCCGCATCGGTCTTTGTGCGGGCTGCCACACAAGACCCACTGCAAATAGGGAATGAGTCGCTCAGGCGTGGGCGGCGAGGGTCGAACCGCGTATGACAAGTTCGGTGGCGAGTTCGATGTGGCTGGATTCGATTTTCTCGCCGGCGGCCAGGCGCAGCGCGGTACGCAGGGCGACTGCGCCCATCTCGCGCAGCGGCTGGCGTACGGTGGTCAGCTGCGGCGAGGTCATGATGGCGATCTCGGTGTCGTCGAAGCCGACGACGCTGAGGTCTTCGGGGATGCGCAGGCCGCGGTCCCTGGCGGCCTGTATGGCGCCCATGGCACTCTCGTCGCCGGCGGCGAAGAAGGCCGTTGGCGCGGGGTGCAGATCGAGCAGCGCGGCCCCTTCTTTCATTCCGTCGGGATAGCCGAAGCCCGGAGTGCGGACATATCCGATGGGTACGGGCACGCCCGCGGCCTCCATGGCGGCGCGGTAGCCATGCATGCGTGCTTGGTTGGTGGTCGAAGTCGCGGGGCCGCCGAGATAGGCGATTCGGCGATGGCCGAGGTCCAGTAAATGCTGGGTGGCGGACAGACCACCGGCGAAGTTGGTGGAGCCGACACTGGTCACACTGGTGTCCGGCAGGTTAAGCGGATCGATGACAACCACCGGGAGACGTACCTGAGACAGCGCGACGAGCTGGGCAGAGGTCGGCGCGCTCATAAGGGTGATCATCGCTCGACGCCCGGCGGCGACCAGGTCGCGAGCCCATGATGCACCCGCGCCGGCCATGTCTTTCGTATAGGTGACGACGACCGCGACGCCCAACTCGGCTCCGGCCTCGACCGCGCCCTTGATGACTTCGGTGGAGTAGGCACACAGATCGTCCACTCCCAGCTCGACCGTCGCCGTCACCTGCGCGTTGTCC
>DATLCL010000012.1:0-4309 GCA_035526415.1 Aeromicrobium sp. | reverse complement strand
ACGACGGCGGAGCGGGCCTCCATGACGTCCAGGACCTTCGGCATGATGGCGCGCCCCACCCGGCTGCGCATGGCTGTGGTCGCGTCGATGAAGACGCGGCCGCCCGACTCGGCGAACGGCGTTGGGCCTGCCAGCGGATCGGCCACCGGGAATCCGAAGAGCCGGGCAGCGCCCGACCCAACCAGACGGAAGGTCGCGATGCCTGCTGGCGTGAAGGGCCGGAACACCCCTTGCGCGACGTTGACCGAGAAGTACACGCGGAGTGGGCCGGCCGGATCAGGCGCACCGGAGTCCTCGACCTTCATCGGCAGTGGGTACAGCGTGGTGATCGGGCGCGCTTGGGTCAGCCACAGCGTCCCGGCCGCATCGATGGCCCATTCGGTGTCCTGCGGCGAGCCGAAGTGCTCCTCGACACGGTGGCCGAGGCGGGCCAGCGCGATGAGTTGCTCATCGGTGACGCACGCTGCGTCCGACCCGGAGTCCAGGTCGACGTGCTCGGTGCCGCCTCCGGCCACCGACCTGATCGCGAGGCGCTTGTCACCAAGTCGTCGGTCGACGATTAGTTCCCGGGACGTGTCGATGACGAAATGATCGGGATTGACGGCCCCGGAGACGACCGCCTCACCCAAGCCAGGGCTGGCGTCGATGACCGCTTCGCGCCGGCGGCCGGTGACTGGATTGGCGGTGAACAGCACTCCGGCCACGGTCGCGTCCACCATCGTCTGGACGACGACGGCGAGCCGGACGGTTCGGTTGTCGATGCCTTGGGTGGCCCGGTAGACCACGGCGCGCTCGGTCCAGAGCGACGCCCAGCAGCGGCGGACCGCGTCGAGCACATCGTCGCGGCCGACGATGTTCAGGTAGGTGTCCTGCTGGCCCGCGAAGCTGGCGAACGGCAGATCCTCGGCGGTCGCCGACGAGCGGACGGCAACCGGCACGTCCGCTCCGAGCCCGGCGTACTCGGCCGCGACGGCCTCGGCGATGGCCGGTGGAATGGCCACGGCAAGTACCGCGGCTCGGGCGCGCTCGGCCAGCGCGGAGAGAGCGGCGATGTCGGAGCCTGCGGTGCGCTCCAGGTCGTCGAAGATCTCCTCGAGGCCGGCCTGCGCGGTCGCCTCTCGGTAGGCCTCTGTGGTCAGGCAGAACCCCGGGGGTACGGGCAGCCCCGCTCGGGTCAGTTCCCCGAGGTTGCCCGCCTTGCCGCCGACCTCGGCGAGCAGGTCGCCCTGGATCTCGCCGAACTCGAGGATAGTGTCAGCGCCGCTCATCGAGCCGCCTCCTGGAGGCCTTGCCCAGCAACGCCATGGCTTCGGAGACTCGACGCTGCTCGTCGACGGTCAGGTACGTCATCACCTCGCGCTGCGCCTGCGCGCGCACGCCCTCGAAATCGCGGAGGAACTCGCGCCCGGCAGCCGTGATGCGCAGACGCTTGACACGTCGGTCGTCGAGATCCTCGGCCCGGTCAACCCACCCCCGCTTGACCATGTGGTCCACAAGGCGGCTGGCGACTGACATCGAACGTCCCAGCTGGTCGGCGAGCTCACCGACCGTGGGTGAGGCGTCGGCATCGAGCAGGTAGAGGGTTGCCATTTGCGGGAGGTTCGGCTCGGCGTCACCGAGCCGGCTCAGCATCCCAACGAGGAACTCCGGGATCACCGCCCGGCGGAAGAGGCCGATGTCCTCGGCCAACTGATCCTTGCTCATAGTTGCAGTGTAGCAATGGTTGTGGGTCTGCAACTACCGGTCCGCGTGTGAGCCTCCCGACACGGTGGCCGGGTGCACCGCTGGGCTTGGCGATGCCTCGAAGGCCTTGCAGTGTTGTTCGAGCTCGGCATAGCCCGCGGCCCCCATCAGTGCGATGAGCTCGGACCGTTGACTCACGTACACCGGCTCGGCTCCGACGTGCGCCTCGGTGTTGGACGTGCAGTACCAGTCGAAGTCGTGCCCGCCCGGACCCCAGCCTGCCCGGACGTACTCCCCGATTTCGACCTCGGTGTACTCGTTGCCGTCGCCGGGATCGACGTTGGTGAACCGGCGTCGAATCGGAAGCTGCCAGCAGACGTCCGGCTTGAGCGTCAGCGGGTCGACACCCTCGGTCAGCGCCAAGCCGTGCAGGGCGCATCCGTAGCCGCCAGCGAAGCCGCGGGAGTTGTGAAAGACGCACGCGCCGTCGACGGTTCGGGTCTTGACCTCACCGTCATCGTCGGTTTCGGTCCATGCGTCGACGCCGACCTCGTACTTCTCCCACGACTCCTCGGTCAGGCGACCGACAGCCGTGGCGACGCGACCCAGGTCGGCTTCGTCCGCGAAGTGCGCGCCGTGCGCACAGCAGCCGGCGTCGGGCGCGCTCGCGTAGACGCCCGGACAACCATTGCCGAAGATGCACGTCCACCGCGAGGTCAGCCAGGTCAGATCGCACCGGAATACCTCGGTTTCGTCGTCCGGATTCGGGAAACTCACCCACTGCCGGGGGAATCCGAGATCGACTTCAGGCATTCATCCAGCGTACGCGGAGAGGTGCGAGGATGGCCGTATGCGCATGGGCGTCCTCGACATCGGGTCGAACACCTGTCACTTGTTGGTCGTTGACGCCTACCGCGGTGGTCCTCCGGTCCCGGCGCACTCCTTCAAGGAGACCCTGCGCCTGTCGGAACACCTGGACGGATCGGGGGCTGTTTCTACCGAAGGGGTGGAACGGCTGGTCAAGTACGTTCGCGAAGCGCGTGAAGAGGCCGAGGACCAGGGCTGTTCGACGGTTTTGGCGTTCGCGACGTCAGCCGTGCGCGACGCGGTCAACTCCGACGAAGTTCTCGATTCGGTGCGCGAGGCGACCGGCGTCGATATTGACGTGCTGCCCGGCGAGGACGAAGCACGCCTGACGTTCTTGGCCGTGCGGCGATGGTTCGGGTGGTCGTCGGGGCGGCTGGGCGTCTTCGACATCGGCGGCGGGTCGCTCGAATTGGCGGTCGGCTCCGACGAGGAGCCGAGTGTCGCCAGTTCGCTGCCGTTGGGTGCCGCTCGGCTGACCCGCGACTGGTTGTCGGCCGGTCGACCCCACGACGAATTGCGGCGCCACGTGCGTGCCGAGATCGCCGACGTTGCCGGCGCCATCCTGCGCGGCGGTCCGTTCGACCGGGCCGTGGCCACCAGCAAGACGTTCCGGTCGTTGGCTCGCATCTGCGGGGCCGCGCCGTACGAGGAGGGCGACTACGTCCGACGCACGCTGAAGCGGACCGACCTGGTAGCGGCGGTGAGACAGTTGGCGACCTTGGGCGACGACGAGATCGCGACGCTTCCAGGCGTCTCGATGGATCGGGCGCACCAGATGCGGGCCGGCGCCGTGGTCGCGGAGGCCACGATGGACCTGTTCGACCTCGAGGAACTCGAGATCTGCCCGTGGGCGCTGCGTGAGGGCGTGCTGCTGCGACACATGGACCATCTGTAGAGGCCTACGCTGGTGAGCGTGCCGCTTGAATCCGACCTTGAGGAGCTCGCTGACCTGCGGGTAAGCCTGTCGACGTCGTCGGTGTACCCGGGCTCGACCGCGAGCGGATTCGAGGCCGCATCACGTCTGGGATTCGACGGTGTCGAGGTCATGGTGAGCATCGACGAGGTCAGCGGCGACGTCGACGCGGTGCGCGCGTTGAGCGACTTCCACGAGATCCCGGTCGTCTCGGTCCATGCGCCGTGCCTGCTCGTCACGCAACACGTGTGGGGGACCGAGCCGTGGGGCAAGCTGCACCGCAGCGCCGAGATGGCGCTGGAACTCGGTGCCGGGGTCGTCGTCGTGCACCCGCCCTTCCGCTGGCAGCGCGAGTACGCCCGCGCCTTCGTCGACGGCATTGCCGACCTCGAGGCGCAGTACTCCCTCAGCTTCGCGGTCGAGAACATGTACCCGTGGCGAACCGGCCGCCGTGAGTTCCAGGCCTACGCGCCCGGGTGGGATCCTCGCCTTCAGGAGTACGGCCACGTCACCGTCGACGTGTCCCACAGTGCGACGGCCGGCGCCGATGTGCTCGCGATGGCTCGCGATCTCGGTCCGCGGCTGACGCACATCCACCTGACCGATGGCTCTGGCTCGAGGAGTGACGAGCATCTCGTGCCCGGCCGTGGGACGCAGCCCACGCGCGCCTTCCTGGAGCATGTCGCACAGTCGGACTTCACCGGCGAGATCGTCGTCGAGATCAGCACGCGTCGCGCCCCCTCGCAACAGGCTCGCGAGGACGACCTCATCGAATCGCTGCTCTTTGCCCGCCGCCACGCAGCGCGGCCTAATCCGGCTCAGCCAGCCGAGTCGCGATGATCCCGC
>DATLCL010000038.1:0-2757 GCA_035526415.1 Aeromicrobium sp. | reverse complement strand
GCTGACGCGCAGCGATCCCACGGCATTTCACAGTGAGGCCCGGTTCACGGTCGTGTGGCTTGACGGGGAACACGACGCATCAACCAAGGTCGCCGTGCGCGCCGTCATCGACAACGCCGCGAACCTCGACGACGCCGACGTACTGGTGGACTTGAGCGGGGTCACCTTCATGGACGCGTCGATCATCGGCACGCTGATCGGTGCCCGCCAATCTCTCGGAAAGCGCTTCCTGACCCTTGAGGTCCGAGCGCCTTCACCCTTCGCCCGGCGGCTCCTAGAAATCTGTGGCCTCACCGAGCTCGAGCAGAGTTCAGAGCGAATGGAACTAGAACGGAACGACGCGGCCCCGGCCCTCGCGACGTGGGTCGACGTGCCCACCAAAAAACCACGTCACCTCGCGATCGTCGCCGACACTCCCGAAGCCTCGATGGCCGAGGTGGAGCGCAGGAGTTCTTGAATCGCGGCAGCCAACGCCGGATGCGACTGCTCGCCCTTCTGCTCGGCCCCGGGGGCGACGTCGAGACGAAGCGGCTGTGTGACGTGTGCGCTGATGTCGTGGGCGTGACGGGCGCCGGGATCATGCTGATGTCGGCTGACATTCCCCGAGGCTCCATCTGCACGACGGATTCGGTGAGTGCCCTGATCGAGCAGCTTCAATTCGACCTCGGCGAAGGGCCTTGTATCGACGCCTACTGTCACGACCGCCCGGTTCTCGAACCCGACCTGGCAAACCCAGCCACTCCGCGATGGATCGCCTTCAGCGGACCCGCCGCCGCCGCCGGGGCGCGAGCGGTGTTCGGCTTCCCGCTACAAGTGGGCGCAGCCCGCCTGGGCTCACTCAACCTCTACCGCGATCGACCGGGGCCGCTCAGCGACGACCAGCACGCGGACGCGCTTCTGATGGCTGACATCACGGCCCAAGCGTTGCTGCTCTTGCAAGCGGAAGCCCCGGTGGGGACCGTTGCCGCCGAACTCGAGGCGAACGCAGAGTTCCGATATGTGGTCCACCAGGCGTCCGGCATGGTCGCGGCCCAGCTGCAGATAACGGTCGGCCAAGCAATGGTGCGCCTGCGTGCCTACGCGTTCGGCAACGACCGCCCCCTCACCGAAGTGGCCAGCGACGTCGTCGGCCGTCGACTCCGCTTCGACGCATGAATCTAGAATCGCAACAGGAGAACTGACATGAGACAAGCAGCGCTGGCCAGGACGTTCGTGGAGTTGGCCGACACGCTGGTCGACGACTTCGACGTCGTCGACCTATTGACCCTGCTGGCGGACCGTTGCGTCGAAGTGCTCGACGTTCAGGCTGCCGGCATCATGCTCGCCTCGAGCGAGGGACACCTTCGTGTCATGGCGTCGTCGAGCGAGGCGATGCGTGTGCTTGAACTCTTCGAGATCCAAGCGCAAGAAGGCCCGTGTCTCGACTGCCATCGCACCGGTCTCGCGGTCACCAACCAGGACCTGGCGGCGACGGGCGACCGGTGGCCTCTCTTCTCCGCCGAAGCACTGGAAGCAGGATTCGGGTCGGCCCACGCTCTGCCCATGAGGCTGCGCGGATCGATCATCGGTGCCTTGAATCTCTTCCGGCGTGGGACGGGACCCCTGGAGCCGGGCGACATCGCGATCGGCCAAGCATTTGCGGACATCGCCACCATCGGCATCTTGCAACACCGCGCCGCCACGGAAGCACAGGTCATCAACGAACAACTCACGCACGCGCTCAACAGTCGGGTCGTGATCGAACAGGCCAAAGGAATGGTCGCAGAGCGCCTGAACATCGACATGGAAGGCGCCTTCGCCGCGCTGCGTTCGCATTCCCGCAACCACAACGTGCGACTCGCCGATATCGCCAACGCCGTGATCGGCGGCGACATCGCGGCGTCCGGGCTGGACACGAACTTGCGCTGACGGGGCGCCTGCCGAATAATCTTAGGCATGCCTAAAGTTTTTGCTGCCGTCCTGCTCGCCGCTGTTCTCGCCGCTTGCGGCTCGGAGGCTGCGGACACCACCGTGGCCGTCACTGGCAGCGACTCGAAGTGCGACGTGGCCGACACGTCGCTCAAGGCCGGCAAAATCCGCTTCAACCTGACCAACGAGGGCAAGTTGACCACCGAGCTGTACGTCCTCGGCGAAAAGGACCGCATCATCGGCGAGGTCGAGAACGTCACGCCGGGGGTCACCCGCCCTCTGGAGGCCAACCTCAAGGCGGGCAAGTACACGTTGGTGTGCAAGCCGGGTCAAACCGGCGAGGGCATCCGTCAACCCATCACGGTGACCGGTGAAGGCGGCGAGACCAGCGCCGAGTCGGCCGAGGCCGAGCGCAAGATCGAGGTCGAGGCGCGGGACTACGCCTTCACGTTCGAGAGCCCGCTCGAGATCGCACGAGGTGACGCCGTCGAGTTCGAACTGAAAAACCTCGGCACCGAGCAGCACGAGTTCGAAGTGCTCAACCCCACTGGTGCGGCCATCGGTGAGATCGAAGCCATTGACGCCGGCAAAGAAGCCGAGGCCACCTTCGAGTTCACCGAGACCGGTACGTACTCCTACCAGTGCCTGGTCGAGACGGCCGACGGCGTGGAGCACTCCGAGAAAGGCATGAAGGGCACCTTCACCGTCAGCTAACTAGACGAAACGCGTGGCGGTGTAACCGTCCCCGCGGCCGTAGGCGAACGCTCTCCTGCGCTCGACGGTGTAGAGGTCGGCCGTGCCGCCGCCGGTGTGGATGAAGCCTGATCCGTCGGCGGTGAAGTCAAAAAA
>DATLCL010000198.1:0-4808 GCA_035526415.1 Aeromicrobium sp. | reverse complement strand
GAGGCGCTACTAGGTGTCTCGCAAGCGCAAGCAGAACTACCCGCCGCCCAAGTCGAGCCGCCGTCCGGCCCCAGCCGGCTCCGAGGAATCGCCCGTACGGCCGAACCTCGCCACGATCGACCTCACGGCCGGGACCGGGCGCTCAGGACTCTCCGTCGGCGATCGCGTCCGCATCGACGCGTCGGGCCTTCATTCCGGTGAGATCGGCGTCATCGAGCGGCTGAGCGCGGGCGTCATCCCGTCCGCCCTTGTGCGCACGGAGAAGGGCGATACCCGACAGGTACGAACGATCGACCTTTCGCCTGCCGTCAAGACACCCGCACCCGCACCCGCACCCACGGCCGAAGCCGAGGCCGTCACGGCCGACGCGACCGAATAACCAGCCGCTGCCTCGCCGCCCGGCTAAAGCGGAATTAGCGCCAGCAACTCTGCTGTTTCGGCAGCACGCATCGATCGACAGCCCGGCATGGCATCGGACCAAAGTCCGTAGCGCGGCGTCGGTGCCCGCGTCCACAATGCGGCCCAGCCGTGTGGGGGTTTGTAGGAGGGGTGAGGGACAAATGATTCGACGCGCAGCGATTGCGGGGCTGCTGATGGCGGTCCTTGCGACAGGGACGGTTTCGGCCGCGACCAGGACAGTCAACGCAACGGACGATGACACTTTCATCCTGCGCAGCACGACCGTTGCGCTCAATGACTCCGTGCAGTGGCGCAACACGAGCCCGGACCGCCAGCACACGTCGAGCTCCGACCTGTTCAGCATGTGGAGCCTGAACCTGAACCCCGGTACCACGAGCGGTACGGTCCTGTTCCAGCATGCCGGCCTGTTCGCGTACCACTGCGATTTCCACGGCAATATGACTGGCAGCATCAAGGTCAAGCTGACGTTCACGCGGAACTCGAATGGGACCATCACGGTCCGATTCGCCCGAGCGAACGCGGCGTCCGGTTTCACCCACGAACTCCAGCGCAAGAACCCTGGCCAGGCGTCGTTCGTAACGCTGCCGTCGACGACGGCCCAGACATACACATTCACGCCCACCACGGATGGCACGTACAAGTTCCGCTCGCGCTACCGCAAGGTGGGTGGAGTGGCGACCGGCTTCAGTCCGACACTGTCGATCGTCGTCAACTAGCGCAATTTTCGCTGGCCGAGGCGGGGCCGCTCGCGGGGCCGGTGATGTTCGCTGGGCGAGCAACCCGTCCGCCGAGCCACGTGGGAAGGCCTCTTTCGGGGTCTTTGCCGGACGGACTGTTCGCTGAGCGAGTGGCTTGCGGGCTGAGCCCGCTTGCGACGGTCGGGTGGCGTGCCTTGTCCGACGCGTTGCTCGCTGAGCGCGCACTAGTGGCTCGGCCGACCCGTCGAACGACACGCCCCATGTATCACTCGTCCGTTGAGTCCGGAGCGCGGTGTCCCACCTTCCTTAGGCAATGCCGTCGATCCGCGTTTGACGCGCGTGGCGGGTCAGATCGCCGGTGGACGACTATGGGACGCCGTTCCGTGTCGGTCGGCGGTCACTCGGCGGGTGGGTGATACGCGTGACGGGTCACTTGTGACCGTGACCTAACGAGGGCCGCTGCCGGGGCGCCGATCGGCGTCGGGGTGCGATGATCGTCCGGCATGAGGGGACTCCGGCAGCTGCCCGTCGCGTTAGCCGCTTGCCTCGCCGTCGCGTGCGGGGGCGCGCCCGCGAGCCCCAGCGGAAGCCCTCTGCCAACGTTTATGCGCACGCCGGACCCCACGAGTGGGCCACCGGCTCCCACGCCACAACCGGCTGCGCAGGCTGTTCCCGGCGAACTGACCGTCGTCTGGGAGGCAACCGGTTGCGGCGTTGGCGCGATCGCGCCGATCTTCGAACAGAGACTGATCTCCGTCGGGTTTTGCGACGCGCAGTCCGGGTCACGCAGTGTCGTTTGGGAAACGCGGACCGGCTTTGAGTGGCGTCGCGTCTTCGAAACCGAGCCGGACGTAACGCTCTGGGCCCTTTCTACGGATGGCAACACGGGTGGCGCGCTCATCGGTGGCTGGGACGCCAACACCACTCCCCAGATGTGGCGCGGCGACATCTTCGATGGCTTTGACCAGAACGAGCCAACGACGCTCTCCACGGAGGATGGTTACGCCATGGTCCGCGGCATCGAATGGGGCGACGGTGATTACCTGGCCATCGGCCTTGAGCAACGGCAAGGTGAAGAGCGGAATCCGCCGGTGGCGTGGCACTACACCGACACGGGACCGTGGACGCTCATCGCTCCACCGCCCGACGCGACCGAACTCGACGACGTGACCTACGGCCCGGACCCGAACACGTATACGGTCGGCGGAGCGACCAACGATTTCAAGGCGGCGATCTGGCGATTGTCCAACGGCACGACCTGGACCACCGCGATCGAGCTTCCGGCTGGACTCGATCAAGCAGCCTGGACCCTGCTGGACGCGCACACGGTCCTGGGTCGAAATGCCCTCTGGGAGGAGAACGAGGACGGCGAGTGGCAACTCACGCAGTTGCCCAGCGGTGTCGACGCCTACACCGGCGTGCTGCTTGACGACGGTCTGCTTGTCTTCGGCTCCAAGCCTGATGCGAGCGACAATCCTGAGGTCGTGGTTCTCGCTGCCGGCGCGGACCGGAGGTGGGGAGCACTCGATATAGACCCAAGCGACCGGCGGAAGCTCATCCGATCCGCCGTGTTGTTCGACGATCGCGTGATCGCGGCCGGCGACGCGATCTGGATGGGCCCCGACTCGATCGGCCCGTACCTCAGGTAGAACAGGGTCCTACTCGGCGACGGCAACCTCGTGCCGGGCCGCCGCCGCGCGTTTCGGCTGAGCCACTTCGGGACGACGTGCAGCCGCCGCATCGAGTCGCTCGAGGAAAGGCTTGGCGCCGAGCCGTTCGAGGATGTCACGCGTCGATTCGATGGCAGCGGCCACCTGCGGTTCGGATGGATCTAGAAGCGTCGCCATGTCGATGCCGGTGAGCGCCTCGTCCCAAACGTTCTTGACCTCGCGCCAGCCCCGCAACGCATCGCGGTAGTGCCCGAGCGCTTCGGCCCCTCGCCCTTCGAGTGCCGCGATCCCACCGCGCAGCGTCGTCTGGCGCGCTGCCATTGCCGGGCTGTAGCCGCCAAGCGCCACCAACTTGTCGAGCATCTGCTTCGCTGGCTCGACATCGCCCATCCACAGGACTGGACGTGCAGCCCGGTACACATATTCCTCTCCCTGAGACTCGTCGTCCTCCGCGATTTCGGTAAACGCGTCGCGCGCCTGCTCGAGATGCCCACGGGCGAGGCCGTGATTGCCGATCGGATCAGCAACGAAAACGTGCCACTTGCCGCTCATGTCCTTGCCCAGCCGCTCGAGCTCGGCCAGCGCGTCCTCGCCCGACTCGCCGCGGCAGATGCGAATGATCGTCGCATTGTTGTGGATGATCAGACGGTCGCGCGCGGAGATGTCCTCCGCGAGCCATTCGTCCATGACGGCGAGCCCGAGGTCCCACTCGCCGGCCAGGAAGGCCATGTAGCCGATGTTGCCAGCGGATTGAATCACGAGCCCGCGCTGGCCGGCCTTGCGCGCCAACGCCATGCCTTCACGCCAACCCTCGAGCGAACGCTCGACGTTGAACTCGGTCATGCTGTTGTTCAGGTTCCCGCTGGCCCGCAGTTGTGGAACTATCAAGCCTGCGTCCGCGGCGACGTCTCGAGCGAGCGCCGTCACGCCAAGTGCCTCGCGCCGCCGTCCAAGGGCGTACAGCGCGTTGCCGCGCAGGATCAAGGCGTGGGCGAGCGTGTCGATCAAGCCACGCTTCTCGGCGATTTGTAGGACGTCTTCCACCAATTGGATCCCGCGTCGGGGGTCGCCCCGTCCAAGGCTCAAGCAGCGTGCGTAGATCAGTTTCAGCTCCGCGAGCGCCGTCTCTTCTGCGTCAGCCAACTCGGCGATGGCCGGCTCAGCCAGGGCCAGTGCTTCTTGAACCTTGAACTGAAGTCCAAGAGCTGTGCATAGCCCGGCGAGCACGCGCGCCTGAACCGATTGGTCGCTATGCAATCGCGCTATGGCCATTGCGCGCGAGTGAAACTCTTCGCTTTGCGCCGGTTTACCGGCGGAAACCGACGCGAGCCCGGCTTCGCGAAGGATCTCGATCTGGTCGTTCGGTCCGGATGCGACCTCGAGCCCTTGGCTCAGGAACACCACTGCCTGGTCGAAGCTCCCTAACGCTGAGGCGCGAGTCGCGGCAGCCCTGAGCGCGATCCGGGCCTGTCCGGCCAAGGCGTCGGCCTCGGGTCCCTCTGCCGCGTTGCCGTGTGCAGCGAGGTAGTGGCTAGCGAGCCCGCCGGCGAGCTCGTCATTTCCAAGCGATTCGAAGTACCGCGCCGCCGCGAGATGAAGCTTCTTGCGGTCCTTCTTCGACAGGGTGTTGTAAGCAACCTCGCGGATGAGCGCCTGGACGAACGCGTATTGCCCGCGCTCGGGTGATCGGGCGTCCATCTCGCGCCGGAGGAGCTCACGCCGGACCAGCGACGTAAGGCGCGCCTCGAGATCCTGCTGGGGTACGTCGGCGACCGCGGCCAGTGCCGCGACTGTGAATGACTGTCCCAGGACCGCAGCGTCGTGGACGAGGCGTCGATCGGTCTCGTCGAGCGCGTCCAGACGCGAAGCGATCAGGGCCGTCAGCGTCTCCGGCACGGTCAGCTTGGTGACGTCGCCCTTGGGCACATAGACGCCGTCCTCTTCGGCCACCAGCCCATCGGCGACGAGGCTGCGGACGGTCTCGACGGCGTAGAGCGGGATCCCGTCGGCGCGGGCGACG
>DATLCL010000187.1:0-3334 GCA_035526415.1 Aeromicrobium sp. | reverse complement strand
CTCGCGCTGGAGAAGCTCGACGAGGTGCGGGCGGAGGGCAACTTCGCCACCGTGAACATGCTCGAGAAGAACCTGGCGTTCAACCTCGGCGGCCACGTCAACCACTCGATCTTCTGGAAGAACCTTTCGCCGGATGGCGGCGACAAGCCGGATGGCGAGTTGGGCGCAGCCATCGACGACAACTTCGGTTCGTTCGACGCCTACCGTGCACAGTTCGACGCGACCGCACTCGGCATCCAGGGTTCCGGCTGGGCCATCACCGCCTGGGACACCCTCGGCCAGAAGCTCGTCATCGTGCAGCTCTACGACCAGCAGAGCAACATCCCGGCCACGTTGATCCCCATCCAGCAGCTGGACATGTGGGAGCACGCCTTCTACCTGGACTACCTCAATGTGAAGGGCGACTACGTCAAGGCGTGGTGGAACATCGCCAACTGGGCAGACGCCCAAGAGCGCTTCACCGCGGCGACGTCGGGCGGCCAGGTCCTCTTCTAGGCTCACTCAGCACGAGCGCCGACGGTCCGTCAGGGCTGGGGGTCCCTCCCGCTTGCGGGGGAGCGGCGCTTGCTGTTTTCGGACAGCGCCCGCAGGCGCGCGTTGTACGCCTCCAGCTCGGCGCCGCCGTCACGATCGGCGGCTCGGTCGCGCCGGCGCGCTTCGCGGATGTCCGACCGGATCCACTGGACGAACAGGGCGCCGAACACGAGGACGAGCGGCACCTCCCCCATCGCCCATGAGATGCCGCCGCCGAGGTATTGGTCGGCGAGCAAATCCGTTCGGTATGGCCGGTCGATGATCGACCAGTACGGCTCCGCGATCACATGGTGCGCGGACATCAGCGCCACCGAGAAGAAGGCGTGGAACGGGATCGTGAACATCAGGATCGCGAACCGGACGACCGGTGGCAGCGTCCGCGGCGACGGATCGACGCCGATGATGACGTAGTAGTACAGCGAACCGACAGCCAAGAAGTGGAGCTGCATGGCGCCATGTCCCCAGTGACTAGCCATCAGGAAGTCGAAGAGGCCGGTGAAGTAGAGGACGAACAGGCTCCCGATGAAGAGGGACGGTCCCACCACTGGGTGCGTGAGCAGTCGTACGAACGGCGTGTGCAGGAACGACATCAGCAGTGCCCGCGGCGACACCTCACCGGGCTGGCGCGGGCCCGGCAGCGTTCGCAGTGCAAGCGTGATCGGTGCGCCAAGCACCAGCAGGATGGGCGCGACCATGCCGAGCATCATGTGGCTGCCCATGTGTGCGCTGAAGAGCACGTGTGCGTATTGGCTCAGCCCGCCGATGCCCGCCCAGTACACAACGACCAGTCCGGCGAACCACGCAAGAACCCGTCCGACGGGCCACGTGTCCCCCCGTTTGTGAAGGACCCAGAGTCCGGCGACGTAGAGAGTCGCTCCGAACAGCACGACAGCCAGCGCGACACCGGTCGGCTCCCAACCCCACATCAGACGCCCGAAGGTCGGCGCCGGCGGAACCGGGCCGCCGAGCAACTCCTCGGCCGGCGTCGTGATGACGCCGGTCGCCGGTGTGGGCGTCCGGCCCAGTGCCACGCCAAGGCCGACTGCGACGGTCATGACCACCAGCTCCGCTGCCGCGAGCCGAAGGAAGCCGGTTGCGGCGCTCGCCACGTGCCGACGGATACGCCAAGCCCAGAACCCAAGGAACACCAGCAGACCGGCCTTCACCAGCAGGATCGCGCCGTACGACGTTGTCGTCAGGTCGCTGAGCCGCACCAGCCGGGTGGAGGCGTTCAGGATCCCGGCGACCGCCAACGCACCGAATGCCCACGTCGCCAGCGCGGCGTATCGCTGCAGTGCAGCCGGCAGGCGCTTGCTGCCGCGGATGGCGATCCAGACCAGCGCCGCAAGTCCGCCGACCCAGACCGACGCCGCGGCAACGTGGACGAACAGGCTCGTCGTGGCGAGATCGTGGGCCGCCGTTGCGGTCGCGTGGCCGGTCAAGGACACGGGAAGAAGCGCGAGGATGGCGACAACGACCCATGCCGCCAGCTGTCGGACGGCAACGGTCCATCGGCAGGCGAGAGCCACGACGGCTGCGACGAAGGCCTGGACAACGAGGGCCCGCCCCAACGACGTGTCCGCGGCGAGTGTCCACAACAACGGGAACGATAAGGCGTGCAACGGTCGTCCGAAGACGTCGGCCACGGTCAGCCCGTACTGGGCCAAGCTGGCCACCGACCACGCGGTGGCGAGAGCGCCGGCGCGAGTCACAGCGACTGCGCTGAGCCCTTCGACCTCGTTGCCGCGGTTTGGCAGCAGGAACGTCGCTGCAATCAGGAAGCCGATGGTGCCGACCGAGGCAAGGCGCGCCAACACGCTGGCGATCGGAAGCATCCAGCCGACGAGCGGGCCGGCATCCGGAAGGCCCTGGGCGGACGGCTGAGGGGCTCCCCCACCCAATGCCAGCGCGACGACGACTGCACAGATGCCGGCGGCGACTGCAAGGAGCGGAATGAGGCGGGCAGTCTTCATTTGCTTGGTGATTTGCGACGCAGGGATCGGGCCAAAGTTAGGGTTCCAATCAGGCCAACAGCGGCCAGAACGAGAACGACCGCATCCAGCCAGCCCAGGTACCAGCCCGTGCCTTCGCCCGAAGCCGTGGGCGCCGGCTCGGGATGGGTGCCAGGGGCTGGTCCGGTAGTGACTCCGAAGGTGACCGAGCCGGAAACCGGGTGACCGTCAGCCGAGACGACCCGGTACGACAGCGTGTACACGCCGCGTGGTCCGTCGGCGGGAAGCTGAGCCTTGATCGTCGAGCCGGCGACCTCGGTCTTGAGCTTGTCGACCTTTCCGTCTGGCTTCGCCAGGACGACGTCTGCCGTCTTGGGGGCCTCATCGAAGGTCACCGTGGCTTCGGCCGGAAGGGTCTGGAGGGTTGCTCCGTCCGGTGGGTTCGTTTCGACCCGGTTGGAATGCGCTGCCGCGGACGACGGGGCGAACACGAGGAGGACGAGGAACACTCCGAGACAGCGGCGCACGCCGGCCATTCTCGCAGGCGGTGCTACGAGGCTTGCTGCCCGCCACTGCGCATCGGGCGCCCGCCCAGCAGGTGCTCGATGACGCCGACAGCCTGCGACATCGTGATGCGCTCGGTCTCGTCGATCGCTTCGTCGTCGAGGGGATCAGCCGTGGTGTCGGCTTCGTCCGACTGCCAATCGTAGAGGGCGCCGATCTCGGCCCAGGACGCTTCATCGTGCGCCTGCTCTGCCAGGTCGAGTTCCTCGGCTGCGCCGACGGCGTCGTACAGGACCAGCAGAGTCTCCTCGCTGCCAGGCCGCTGCTCAATGCGCCGTGTCATG
>DATLCL010000178.1:0-2554 GCA_035526415.1 Aeromicrobium sp. | reverse complement strand
TTGTTCTTGATGCCGTCAAGACCGGCCAGCAGCAGCGCCGAGAAGGCGAGGTAGGGGTTGCTGGACGGATCCGGGAAGCGGCACTCGCTCCGCTTGGCCTTCGGGTTCGAGCCCGTGATCGGGATGCGAACAGCGGCCGAGCGGTTACGGCTCGAGTACACCAGCGAGATCGGAGCCTCGAAGCCCGGCACCAGGCGCTGGTAGGAGTTCACCGACGGGTTGGTGAACGCCAGCAGCGAAGGCGCGTGCTTCAGAAGGCCACCGATGTAGTGGCGCGCGGTCTCGGACAGTCCGCCATAGCCGGCCTCGTCGTAGAACAGCGCCTCGCCGTTGTTGGCCAGTGACTGGTGGACGTGCATGCCTGAGCCGTTGTCGCCGAAGATCGGCTTCGGCATGAAGGTCAGCGTCTTGCCGGCGGCCCATGCCGTGTTGCGCACGATGTACTTGAACTTCGTGACGTCGTCCGCGGCGGCGAGCAGGCTGTTGAAGCGGTAGTTGATCTCTGCCTGTCCGGCCGTGCCGACCTCGTGGTGGCCGCGCTCGAGGATGAGACCCGAGTCGGCGAGGTGGGTCATCATGTCGTTGCGCAGGTCGGCCTGGCTGTCGGTGGGCTGGACGGGGAAATAGCCGCCCTTGTAACGGACCTTGTAGCCGCGGTTGTCGGCGATGTCGTCGTCCGTGGCCCACGCGGCCTCGATCGACTGCAGCTCGTGGTAGCTCTTGTTCGCCGTCGTGCCGTACGAGACGCGGTCGAAGACGTAGAACTCGGCTTCCGGAGCGAAGTACGCCGTGTCGGCGATGCCGGTCGACGCCAGGTACGCCTCGGCCTTGCGGGCGATGTTGCGCGGGTCGCGGCTGTACGCCTCGCCGGTGATCGGGTCGTGGACGAAGAAGTTCAGCGCGATCGTCTTCGGGGAACGGAATGGGTCGACGAACGCGGTGCCGAAGTCGGGGAGGAGCTTCATGTCCGACTGGTCGATCGTCTGGAAACCGCGGATGGAGGAGCCGTCAAAGGCCACGCCGGCTTCGGCGGCATCCTCGTCGAACGCCTCGATCGGCATGGTCACCTGCTGCTGGATGCCCGGCAGGTCGGTGAAGCGGACGTCGACGTACTTGACGTCCTCATCCCGCACAAACTTGAAGAAATCGTCGGCGTTGCCGAAGCTCATGGGTCCTCCTCGCCGCGCGTCACGGCTCGCGATTGAACATAGAGATGGCGGCTGGACGCCACCTTGGTATCGACCCTAAGGGCAGGCAATTTCCCGACCGTAAGGGGTTTGTTTCCGGCATGTTACAAGTCGCCCCATACCCCACACTGGGCTGGTCAGCCGCGCATTTGCCGGCGGGCGCCCTTGGCGCTGGTCGGCATCGGACCACGCGGCATCGGCGCGGCCGGACGCATCGCGTCGAGCGCTTTCATCTTCTGCATGATCGCTGTCTGCGTCGCGGGCTGGATTTCCTTCTTCATCTTCTGCACATGACGCACGAGCTTGGTCAGCTTCACCTCGCCGTCTCCATTGCCGACGACGATCGTGTGTACCGGGGCGTCATCGCTGGCGATGCGCTGGTGCTTCGTCTTCTCGGTGGCGAGAAGCTGCTTCACGCGAGAGGGGTTGCCCTCGCCGACGAGCACGACGCCGGGTCGGCCGATCACCCGGTGTACGAGATCCTGGTTGCGGGTGAACGCGACGGCGGGCTTGACGTCCCAGCCGCGCTTCAGCATCTGCAATGCGCCGGCGGCGGCGCCGGGCTGGCCTTCGATCTGGGCGTAGGCAGCGTGTTCGGCGCGACGACCGAGCACGATGAGCACGGCGAGAAGGCCGGACATCAGCCCGAAGACAACCGCGATGACGATGCCCACCAAATCGCGGTTGAACAGGACCAGCATCGCCATGGCGCCGATGCCGCCGACGACCACGAACCAGGCGAGCAGCCGGAGCGGCAGCGTCGGGTCACCCTTCTTGGTGATCCGGTACGCCTGAATCAACTGGCGCAGGCGGCCCTTGGGCATCTCGGTTGCGTTGGCGGACATGATCGTCAGTCTAGGAGCGTACGGCGGCGCGGGCGTCGACTGCCTGCTGGAACAGCCGTCCAGCCCGATACGACGAACGCACCAGCGGGCCGGACATGACTCCGAGGAAGCCGACCTCGTCGGCCTCGTCCTTGAGCTCCACGAACTCCTCGGGCTTCACCCAGCGATCGACCGGATGGTGACGGGCCGACGGTCGCAGGTACTGCGTGATCGTGATCAGATCGCACCCTGCCTCGTGCAGGTCGCGCAGCGCTTGGCTGATCTCCTCTCGGGTTTCGCCCATCCCGAGGATGAGGTTGCTCTTGGTCACCAACCCGGCGCCCCGCGCCTGCGTCAGGACATCGAGCGAGCGCTCGTACCGGAAGGCCGGCCGGATGCGCTTGAAGATGCGTGGCACGGTCTCCAGGTTGTGTGCGAGTACTTCGGGGCGGCTGGCGAAGACCTCGGCCAGCAGGTCGGGCTCACCGTTGAAGTCGGGGATGAGGTTCTCGACTCCGGTGCCGGGGTTGAGCCCATGGATCT
>DATLCL010000125.1:0-2533 GCA_035526415.1 Aeromicrobium sp. | reverse complement strand
GGCAGCTCCGGCACAGCTTCCGCCACCCGCAGGTAATGGCGCCGCACGGCGTCATCGTTCGGCCGCGCTAGCGGCGGTGCCGACAGCATCACGGAGTGCGCCCCGGCAGTCCGTGCCTCGCGTGCGTACTCGGCGGCCCGGTAACCGGATGCCGCGCTGACGGTCACGCATACGGGCACACGACCCCCTGCGTGCGACAGCGTTATGTCGATCACCGCCGAGCGCTCGGCGTCGGACAGCTTGCCCCCCTCCCCGAGCACGCCCAGGATGGTCATGCCGTCCACGCCCGACTCGATCACGAAGTCGGTCAGGGTTCGCAGCGATTCGAGGTCAAGCCCCTCGTCAGGGTGGAAGGGCGTCGGGACGATGTTCCATACACCCGACAGCTGATCAGTCCGTTGTGCCAGCTCGTCCGTCACGGCAGGAGCTGCCGCAGCGCGAACACCACGTTGGCCGGCCGCTCGGCGAGCCGCCGCATGTACCACGGATACCAGTAGTCCCCGTACGCAATCAGCACCCTCACCTTGTATCCGTCGGCAGCCAGCTTGCGCTGCTGATCGGCCCGGATCCCGTAGAGCATCTCAACATCGAAATCAGCCTTTGAAAGCCCGAGCGACTGCGCGTGGTCAGCCACCATCCGCACCAGCTCCACGTCGTGGGTCCCCAGCCCTATGAACACGTCCGTCCCGGCCTTCTTCGCCGCCAGCATCGAAGCCACGAGCGCCAGGTAGTTCGCGTCGACCTCCTTGCGCGACCCGTATGCGACATCGTCGGGCTCGGCGTAAGCGCCCTTGACGAGCCGCACGCGCAACCCGATGGGCAACAACCGCTCGATATCCGTGTACGTCCGCTTCAGGTAAGCCTGCAGGCAGATGCCCGAGTTGGGATGGGTCTTCTTCAGTCGCTCGTAGAACGCGATCGTCGACTCGGTGTAGTCGGAGGCCTCCATGTCGAGCCATAGGATCTTTCCCTGTGCCGCAGCCTGGCCGGCGAGGCGTTGACAGTGCTCGAGTGTCCTCTCGACGTCGATATCGAAGCCCAGCTGGGTCAGCTTGACTGAGGCCTCCGCGTCGATCCCGCGCTCGTGTGCGTCGGCCATGAGACGGAAGTAGTCCTCCGCCGTCGCATCGGCATCTTCGATCCGTTTCAGGTTCTCGCCCAGGCGGGTGAACAGGATTCCGGTGCCCAAGGCCTTGAACTTCTGGGCCGCCTCGAGCGCCTGCTCCGGCTTCTCACCGGGCATGAAACGCCGAACGGCACGGCGCGCGAACCAGAACCGCGGCAGGTTTGTCCGCAGCCACTCGTTGCGCGCCATCCAGAGCAGCAGTCGTCTCATCGGTGCCGCTAACGTAACGGAATGGACCTTGGATTGGATCGTGCGCGGGCACTGATCACAGGCGGATCCTCCGGCTTGGGCGCCGCCGTGGCGATGGCCCTGGCAGCCGAGGGTACGCGTGTCGCCATCGTGGCACGCGAGTCCGACCGATTGACCTCGTTGGCAGCCGACCTGGACGCGGTCGCCATCCCAGCTGACCTATCAACGGCAGACGGACCCGGGATGGCGGTGGAGTCAGCTGTCGCGCACCTCGGCGGGTTGGACGTTCTGCTCGTCAACTCTGGTGGACCGCCGCCGGGGACGTTCGAGTCGCTCGACGACGCCGCCTGGCAAAAGGCCATCGACGGCACCCTCTGGTCAACGTTGCGCGTGATTCGCGCAGCCCTGCCGCATCTGCGCGAAAGCGAGCGGCCTGCGATCTGCGTGATCCTCTCGTCATCGGTGCGCGAGCCGATCGCGGCTCTGACCACGTCCAACTTGCTCCGTCCGGGCTTGGCGGGACTCATCAAGTCGCTGACGAGTGAGATCGCGCCCATACGCATCAACGGGATAGCGCCCGGGCGCGTCTCGACGGGCCGGATCAAGACGTTGGACGAAGGACGCGCTCGGTCCGCGAGCATCTCCGTCGAAGAGGTGCAGCAGCAGACCATCGCGCGGATCCCGATGGGACGCTACGGCGACCCGGCCGACGTCGGCCGAGTTGCGGCATTTCTGCTGTCTCCCGCCGCGTCCTACGTGACCGGGCAGATCGTCGGGGTCGACGGCGGCATGGTCAGATCGCTTCCCTAGCGGGCGGTCGGTCCGCGACAATCGCATAGCAGGGGGCGGCTGTACGAGAGGGAGGTCATCGATGTCTGATCCAGTCATGCTTGTACTGCGGTTGCTGCACATCGGCGCGGGAGTGCTGTGGGTCGGGGCCGCATGGAGCTTCCACTTCTTCGTGATTCCAGCGCTGCGGATCGCCGGCGGTGAAACTGAGAAGCGCGTGCTGGACATCGCCCTGCGTCAGCGCAAGCTGAGCACTGTCATCCTGTCAGCAACCCTGGTGGCCGTCGGTGCCGGCGCCACGATGCTCGTCATCGATATCAGCCGCTACGGCCTCCAAACCTGGTTCAACAGCGGATTCGGGATCGGAATAACGATCGGCGCCACGGCGGCCATCATCGCTTTCATCCTTGGCCCGACGCTGATCCTGCC
>DATLCL010000106.1:0-4447 GCA_035526415.1 Aeromicrobium sp. | reverse complement strand
GAGCCGCGACAGCTCGCGCTCGGCCTGCTGGCGCACGGCGTCCGGCATACCCGCTTCCGCGATCTTCTCGCGGTAGTCCACCGAGGCCGTGGCGTCGTCTTCGCCGAGCTCCTTGCGGATGGAATCCATCTGCTTGCGCAGAAAGTACTCGCGCTGCTGCTTCTGGGCGCCGCCTTCGACATCCTCGCGGATGCGCTTGCGCACGACCAGCTCGGTCAGTCGATCCTGCTGGAGCTTGAGCGACAGCTTCAGCCGCTCGACGATGTCGAGCGTCTCGAGCACCTGGATCTTCTGCTTGGCACTCAGATCCGGCGAGTAGCCGGAGGTATCGGCGAGGGCGCCGGGATGCGTGATCGAGCGCAGAAAGGCGCTGATCCGGCCGTCGTCTCCACGAAGCTGAAGAATTTCTTCGACCACCGCCCGGTACTCACGCTCCAGCTCACGGGTCAGGTGCTCGGGCGGCGCCTCGTCGGGCCGCTCGTCGACCGTGACGCGCAGCACGCCGTCGCGGTCGACGCCCGCCGAGCCTGGGACGCCACGATGGACGCCGAGGAGCGACACGGAGGAGGTGTGGCCCGACAGCCGGGTCCGCTCGGACACCTCGGCCACCACGCCGACGCGCGAGAAAATCGCGCCCTGGCGCGGCACCAGCAGGACGCGCGCATCGCTGCCGGCGTCGTCCAGCGGCAGGGTTACGGTCATCCCGGGGAAGATCACTGCGTCGTCGAGTGGAACGAGTCTGAGTCTGCTCATGATTTTGGGCCGCCCCTTGGAATCGGAGAGGGCGTATAGCGTGTAGGACGCCGGATTGCGGTGGGAGGATCTCGACTGGGCGGCGATCGGAGGAAGGCGCTGCGTCAGCCGGCTTCCGGGCGGTTCGGACCCGGGAGACACCGTAGGACGATACCGACGCCGCTCCGGCGCGCACGGTCCACCGCCGGTTGATGGCGCCCGACCGTCAGTCAGGCTCGATCAAGCCGGCAGTGGATGGAGGTCGCTGGGTGGTGAAATCTTGCGGCCTACCGGCCGACGGACTGGCCCAGCCGCCACGGTTCTGGCCAGTGATGGGCTTCCCGACCCCCTTGGGCTCCGGTTCTTGCCGTCCACGCCAGAACTGGGGGGCACCAGCCGGCTGGCGCAACCGAGGCGTTCGATAGGAACGGCTTCAGCCGGAGCACCCATACCGGCAGCACTGCTCCTTCCCATTCACCACGCACACTTTCACGCACCTCGGCTTCGACGTGCAGCTCTGTACTTCCTTGCCGCCGACGTCCAGCTTCTTCAGTTGTTCGATAGCAGTGGCGACCTCGCTGGCCGCGTCCGCGTTGCCCTCGCGCGGCAGCGCTACGTCCACGTAGGCTGCCTTGCCGTCGACCTTGCCAAGCTCGAAGGAGACGATCTCGGACGCGGCCGCCGTTTTCGGGCCAGTGGACTGGCCCGGCCAGGTGATCGTCTTACTGACTTTCACTTCGGTTGGTGAGATCGGTACCAGGCTCGCGTCCTTCGCGGCGGTCCGGATCGAGCGTTCGAGCGACTCGCTCGTCGGTTTTGCGGTGGTCGTGTCCTGCGGAGAGGCAGACATGAACGACACGGTCAGCAGCGCGACAAGCCCAGCGATGGTTCTAGTCATGAGGTTCTCTCCTGCTGGTTGGGGGTGACGCGCGACAGTCCGAGGAGGACGGCCGCAAAGAGCAGACAGAACAGCGTGAGGATGCCGTAGTCGATGATCGTGGGGAAGACCTTGATGCTGGCTGGCACGATGAGCGAGCGCAACGCCCACAACGCCCCGAAGAACCCGAGCGACCCCTTGAACAAGTCGTCCGGTTTGTTGACGTTGGCCACGAACGACAGGAAGAGCACCGCGACTGACCCAAACAACAGACTCACGCCGCGGATGAAGAACTTTCTCCGGACCGTGAGCTCGAAACCCGCTGGCGTCTCGGCGGCATCGACCACTGCTGTCGGATCTGCGACCTCGACACGCAGTTGAGTAAAGTCGACATTCTGCGCGGGGCCGATACAACCGTCGGTCAGATCCTCCGCAATGCATGCCCGTAGATGGAGATTGATTCCATATACGTCGAAGGGATAGAACGTGTCGCGGCGGACCTCACGAACCGGCAACGCGACGCCATCGCACTGCACTTTTGGTGCGTATTGATGCTCGTGGGTCCATTCCTCACGAAGCGTACAAGGAGCCACCCGTTCGACACTGCCATCGTCATTGCGCAGCACGGACAGCCAGATGTCCATGTTCTTGGCTGGATCGAGCCCCTGCTCCAGGCTTTGGGCCTCGAGCGTCACGTCGGCCTTCACCGCGCGAGATTCGAGGTCATACCCAAGATGACGCAGCGACAACACCGCCGTGTACGCCACCGAGCCCTTCTCGGAACGTTCGCGCACCAGGTGAGATGTCGATCGCGTGAAGAACAGGTCGATGGCCAGTACGAGGGTCAGGGCCGCTGCGACCGTCAGCCCGAGGACACGAAAGAGTGTCGCGCGGGGGATTGGCTTCATTCGGTGCCTCTACTCAGCTTGGCCAGCAATGAGGATGCGGCGCGGTCCACTGACGCCATCGGCACGCCGACGCCTCGCGCCAGTTGTGCACTGACGACGCGCAGCTTCTTGGTAATCGGAGCGGAGTCGCCGGTGTCGAGCCCCTGCAGCCGGGTGAGAACCGCCCGTTCGAGATCGGTGACCGAGGACGGCATGGTCCCGAGGGCTCCGGCGGCCTGAACTACTGCCTGGAACAGTGACGACCGGCTACGCTTCGGCGCCGATTCCGCCGGCGCGCCGAGGAGGTCGAAGCGCCAGGCCAGCCAGGTCTGGCTGCCCCATAGATGCTCGGCCATCAGGGCTGACAACGAGCCCGCGGGCACGATGGCCGGACGTCGGACGGACGCGGCGACGATGATCGCCCAGCTGCTTCGCAGCATCGGTGGCAAGGCAAATGCGATCGTGCGCTGCGGCGTGAGCCACAGCGCGAGACTGGCCAGGTCCGGGTGTCCGGGAACGAGCGTCTCGAGCTGGGCAACCAGCCGCGCGACCAGCGCGCGCTGATCTTTCGAGGGTGTCTTACCGAATTCACGGTCGATCATCGACTGGCGGACCAGGGTGTGCGCGACGCTGATCGCAAACAGCGGGTCGGCGATCGGCGTGCCGGCCAGCCGCTCGGCGTGCGCGGTGGCGATGGTCGACTGCGGGCCGGCCAGCCAGGACTTCACCGTGTCCGCGTAGCGCAGCGTCTCGGTCGACGGCTGCTGACCGATCGGCCCCATCATCAGCGTGGCGTTCGCGAGATCGGCGCGCCAGAGCGGCGCGGACGACGTGCCGAGGTCGATCGCCGTAGCCGAGAGTCGCGTCTGCCATTTGTCACAGATGGCGATTGACTGTTCGATCGTGCCGAATGGGCCACGTGCCAAACGCAGCCGGTAGGCACCTGGCCGCAGAGAGACGGCGCACGCCAGCGTCGGGGAAGGAGGTTGCGGCAGCGGACACTCCCGCCGCACGTCTGTGAGGAGAGCGCCGCTGGCGTCGTGCACGGTCAGGCCTTCGGCCGGGTGCGCGCCGGCCGCGCCGAGCCGTAGGTCCAGGACCAACTCACCACCGGGGGCAGGTCTGGCCGAAACGCGCTTCGGACGGTCGGGCGCTGGGCTCGCCATCGCCTGGACTTCTGGCTGTGACGCGGCCACGTCGGGCGAGCCGAGATCGGCGGGGACAGCGACTTCGACATCCGATGGGCCAGACACGATTGTCGTGGTCTCCCGGACGGTCGTGCCGCGGCGGAACTTGACCTTGTAGATGCCTGGCGACACCTGCACGTCCAGCGGACCCACGGCTCGCGCGACGAGCTGGAACGCGTGATCGATGACGAAGACCTCGGAGTCGCTTCCCGCCTGCGCGAAGAGTCGGACGGATGGCGGCTCTGGGTTAGACCGTGACATTGACCGTCCCTCCCGTGCCGAGCAGCTCGACGACCTTCGAGGAGCCGCCGCTCCGAACCAGGTAGAGCCCCGGCTGCAGCCGCCAGAGTGCGGTGGTGGCGTCGAGCGAGACCGGCGGAACCGCGGTGACCAGGTCCCCGAGCAGCAGCGTGGCTGGCTGGCCCGCGGGGAAGGTCACGGTCAAGTCGTAGGGCGTCCCACGGTCGACGAAGACGATGTCATGGGCTTCGTCGAGCTGAAACTTCGGCTCCTGCCGCGTGAGCGCCGTCTCACCGCTCTCGGCCGCCTCTTTCCCGAGCAGGTTGAACACGAAGGCTTGCAGGCTGCGGCCGGTCACCCGACCCTGCGGGTCCGTCGCCCGCGCGAGGCCGGCGAGGATGGCTTCGCTGAAGCGTCCGCGGATCGCATGCCCGTTGCTCGTGCTCGGGCGTTCTCGCGCCGCCATCGACATCTCGGTGGCGAACGCGAAGAAGAATCGCGGGGATGGCCCGCCGATCCGCACG
>DATLCL010000100.1:0-2614 GCA_035526415.1 Aeromicrobium sp. | reverse complement strand
GCCGGCCAGGCCCTGCAGCGGGATGAGCTGCCCGGTGAGCGCCGAAACCTCGACCACGCCCCGGAACGAGTTGCTGTAACCCTCCGAGAGGTAGACGGCGACACCCTCATTCAGCCATCGCGAGGGCTCGTGGTACTGGTTAAACGTCGCCTCGTTGAACACGAGGTGCGTCAGCTCGTGAGCGATGGTGACGTCCGATTCGGTCCGATCGTCATTGGGGCCGATCCACACGAACATCGTCTGGATCTGAGCGTGCGCCTCGCCGGCGATGTTCTCGCGCGCAGGTGACACGGCCTCCAGCAACGCGTCCTGAGTCGCGTAGATGAAGAGATCAACCGGTTCGGGGAGAGTTGAACCAAGGAGCTCCGCCGCGCGATCGATCGCGCCGTTGGCCACGTCCGCGGCTGCCTGCGCAAAGGCCTGATCGCCCTCGTACCAGTGGACGCGGACTAGACCCTGTTCGAGGGCTCGCCAGGCGAACCGGTCGTCCTCGACGAGGACGTTGCCGACCGGTCCAAACGTCAGCGTGCCGTCGGCCGCACGAACCCGGAACTGGAACTGGATCGGCGAATTTGGCGGGCTGTGGCCATCGGCGTAGCACGTGCACTCCACGGCTGAGGGAACGTCGAGCTCCGCCGTCGCGGTCCACTCGCCGCCGTTGCCACTTGGCGCCGCGGGGACAACGATCTTTTGTTCGTGGCCGTCCATGCCCAGGAGAACTTCCACGGTGCTCCCCTCCTCGACCGCCGTGATCGTGCTCGTCACCACCACCGGTTGACCGAGCGGGGCGCTCGCCGATGGTTGGCCGAACGCGGGCTCCGCGGTCAGTGCCGATGGGGCAGCCAGCGTTGCCAGCACAACCGTGAGGAGCAGCACCACGCGGGCGGTCCTCACCGGCCGGTCCCCTCTGCCCAGGCGAGCCCCGCGATGCGGACGATGCCGACACCGTTTTCCGATGCGCCCAGCAGGCCCTCCCGCGACAACGCCCACGACTCCCCGTAGGCGAGGGGCACGACGGGCGCCTCTACCTCGAGAATCTCCTGCGCTTGGGCATAGATCTGCGCCTGTTCGTCAAGGTTGGCGGTTGCCGCGGCCTCGGCGAGGAGAGCGTCGTACTCGGCGTTACTCCATTGACCATCATTGCTGGAGCTGCCGGTCTCTAGCAACAGGCCGAGGAAGTCTTGCGGGTGGGGATAATCGGCGCTCCAGGACAACGTCCAGATACCAGGCGAGCCGGGGCCATGTTCACGGTTGATGTAATCGGAGAAGTCGAGCACCTCGACGTCGACCTGCACGCCAAGGTTTGCCTCGAGCTCGGCCGCGACGGTTCCCTCGAACCCAACCCCGTAAGTCGCAAGCAGCACTCGCGGGAAGTTCTCGCCGTTCGGATAGCCGGCCTGGCTCAGGAGATCACGGGCGGCGCCCGGATCATGGGTCGGGCGGTGCTCACTCAAATCGCGACCGGGCACGCCGAGCGGCACCATCGACGTCGCCGGGGTCTGGTCTGACAGGCGAACGATGCGCCCCCAGTCGACGGCCTTCGCGAAGGCGAGCCTGACTTCCGCGCGATCGAAGGGCGGGACCGTCGTGTCGAAGCCGTAGTAGCTGACGTTGAAGTCCTGCGTAAGACGCAGCTGTGACCCAAGGTCGCGGTCGTAAGCGATCCAGGACGCGTCGAAGCTCGAGATGCCGGTGTAATCCACCGTGTTGTCGTCAAAAGCTGCGATCGACGTCTTGTTCCCGTAGTCGATCACAAGGTCGACCACGTCCATTGCCGGCAGCCCGGCCCAGTAGTTTGGGTTGCCTGTCAGCCGGATGTACTCAACGTCCGTGACCGAAGGCACATATGCCCCCGACACGACAATGTCTGCCGGCGGCCCGTTCGTCAGTCGGCCGTGCATTGACGGCGGCACCACGGCTAACGAAGGCGAGGCTGTGACCGATATGAAATAGGTGGCCGCGCGGCGCAAGTCGACCACCACGTTGTCACCGTCGGCGCGCAGTCCAACCCCGCTCGCTTCGGCCGCACCGCGGCGATAGTCGGTCGCGCCAGCCACGTCATCAAGGAGGCTGGCTAACGGGGACGGCGCGGCGGGGTCGATCAGTCGGAGCCAGGAGTCGACCACGTCCTGAGCGACGATTGCCGAGCCGTCGCTGTAGCGGATGCCGGGTCGCAGATGGAACGTGATCTGGCGACCATCCTCGGAGGCAAGCCACGAGTCCGCGAGCGCGGGCTGGACGTTGGAGTTGACGTCGAACGCGGTCAGTCCCTCGAATATCTGTGCGAGCGTGTTGCCCGATCCGGCATCACCTGCCGCGGCAGGATCCCAACGGAGTGGCTCACCAGCGCCTATCCGAACATCAGCCTCGCCGCCCTGTCCGGGCGTGGCCGTGGGAACACATCCAACGACGGTGGCAACCAGCGCGGCCATGAGGAGTGCGGCCCGAAGCACACGCAAGTCGTTCGACACGGGTCGCGAGTCTAGTCGAGTTCCCGGCCGCCCTTGGCCGCGGTGTAGCCTACTCAGGTATGTACTGGCGGGGGTGCCAGCGGTGAGGGGGCCGGCAATGGGATTTGAACAAGAACTGCGGTCCACTTCGGACGAGATGATGG
>DATLCL010000082.1:0-22028 GCA_035526415.1 Aeromicrobium sp. | reverse complement strand
CCCGGCCCGAGCCTGACCATCGCCTACACCCCGCTGCACGGCGTGGGCGCCGAGGTGTTTCTCGCAGTCGCCGAGCGGGCCGGCTTCACCGATGTCCACGTCGTCCCGGACCAGGCCGCGCCGGACCCCACCTTCCCGACTGTTCCGTACCCGAACCCGGAGGAGCCCGGCGTGATGGACCGCGTGCTCGCTCTCGGCGAGAGCGTGGGCGCCGATCTTGTCATCGCCCACGACCCCGATGCGGATCGCTGCGCCGTGGCCGTGCGCACGAACGATGGGCTGACGGTTCTGACCGGCGACGAAGTGGGCTTCCTGCTGGCCGACGACCTGTTGAGCCGAGGCGTGACTGGCACGTACGCGTCAACGCTCGTGTCGTCGGAGATGCTCGGCGTGCTGGCCGAAGCCCATGGCCAGCCGTGGGTGCAGACTCTGACCGGATTCAAATGGCTGGGCAAGGTGCCGGACCTGGCCTTCGCCTATGAGGAAGCACTTGGCTACTGCGTGAGCCCGGCGGTGTCCCGTGACAAAGACGGGATTTCGGCGGCGCTCGCGAGCATCATCCTGGCCGCGCGACTGCGCGAAACAGGCAGGACTCTCATCGATCGCCGGGACGAGCTGTTCCGCGAACACGGCACCTACCTGACCACCCAGGTCTCAACCCGGCGGCACAATCTTGCCGACGCGCGCACCACGATGGATCGTCTGCGCGGCAACCCGCCAGATTCCCTCGGCGGGTTCGCAGTCCGCACCGTCGACGACCTACGCGACGGCTATCGGGGGCTTCCGCCGACCGATGGGCTTCGGTTTGGCCTCGACGAAGCTCGCGTCATCGTCCGGCCGTCCGGAACCGAACCGAAGCTCAAGGCCTATGTCGAGGCGCATGAAGCCGCAGCGTTGGCGACCATCGCCGACGCTGTCGGCCGACTTCTCGGCAACTCGCCGGATTAGCCGGGGAGCAGGGCCACCAGCACCGGCGCCGCGAGATACACCGAGTACCAGTACTGCCCCAACACCAGCAGCGGAACGGTTCCCAACACCGCGAGCGCGATGGGGCGAGTCGCCGTGGCGATAACCAGCGCGATGACGACAACTGCGTTGAACGGATCCAGCCAGGTCGAGGAGACGATCGTCTCGCCGAACGTCCAGCCATGCGAGGCACGGACGGCCGGGATGTTGATGCAGACGAGGATGAAGGCCAAGCCGCCGACGGCCGACACCACGCCCAAATGTCGAACGAGGAAGGGCTCCACCGAACCGGGCCACGCCAGGCCGAGGCCCACGCCCACCAGGAAGTACGGGAGAACGACGCTCAGGGCGTGGCCGGACTCCGGGTACCAGCCGAGAAACGCTGGAATCGTCGACACGGCTGCAAGCGTCACGAGTGACCAGACCGACCACCCGCGCGACCACATCCACCACACCACCAGGAACAGGACGCAGCACTGCAGGTAGACCGGGACGATCCAGAGCTCATCGGGTGCATTGACAAGGAGCAGCGCCCGGGCGACGTCGTCGACGGATTCGAAGCGGTACGGCCAGTCGTCCCACCAGCCGGAGATCGCGAGCGACACGACAATGGCCAGGAAGTAGAGCGGCAGGACGTGCAGGGCGCGAGCCTTGACATAGTCGGCCAACGCGAACCGGTGCGAATCATCGTGGGCGTAGCGAATGGCGTGCACGAAACCGGTCGTGACGATGAAGATCATCAACCCGACCTGGTCCAGGCCGGAACCGAATTCGGGCGGCAGGATGCCGGCTCCGGCGAGCTCGGCGGCGACGATGAGGACGGCGGACAGGCCGCGCAGGCCGACGAGAAGTGCGATCACCGGCGGCTCAACTGTCGGCGTCCATCAGCAGCGTCACCGTCTCGGCGATGCATGCCGGTTTGTCATTGCCCTTGATCTCGATCGTGTGGCGGAGCGTGACCTGCTGACCCTTGGCCATGTCGCGGACCTTGAGCATCTCGACGCGATTGCGCACTTTCGAGTCGACGACCACCGGCGTGATGAACCGCACCCGGTTGATTCCGTAGTTCACCCGGGCCACATCGCCGGCGAAGGCGAACACCTGCGCACTGAGGAACGGCAGCAGCGACAACGTCAGGTATCCGTGGGCGACCGTGGTTCCGAAGGGTCCTTCGCTGGCCCGCTCAGGGTCGATGTGAATCCACTGCCGGTCACCGGTGGCGTCGGCGAAGAAGTTGATGCGCTCCTGGGTGACTTGCACCCATTCGCTGACGCCCAGTTCGGTGCCCTCGGCCGCGGCGATCTCCCGGCGGTCGTTCAGAACCCGCATGTTGTTAAACCTATCCGAGCCGGTCTGGGACCTTGATGCTGCCGGATTCGACGCGGTCCTTGAAGCCGTCGATCACGACGATGTTCCTCTTGGTGAGGAATGTCCCCGACGTCACGAAGTCGATGCCGTCCTCGTCGAGACCGTAGGTGTGACGCCCGGTCAGGGGGGTGTCCTTGGCCACCGACTCGAGGAAGTCGTAGGTGACGGTATCGAACCGCTTGACGACCGAGGTGAGAATGTGCGGCTTCTGGTCCTCGGTTGCGGACTGGAACTGGTCGGCGCCGACGCCCACGACCCAGATCTCGTCACCAGCGCCGCGGGCGGCGTTGAACAGCGCCCGTTGCGAGACGCCCGGCGAGCCGAACACGACGTCTACGTCGTCGTCCTCGAATAGGGCCGTCGCGGTCTTCTTGGCACCGTCCGGCTTGCCCGGCGCCGGCGTGTCTCGCTTCAGGTGCTTGGCGAGAACCTCCACCGTCGGTGTAGTCGGGGCATCCGCCGCGCCGGCGGTGCTTGGAGTGGGGGCGACCGACGTCCCCCGCGCCAAGTCAGCGCGGGAGGTACCCCCACTGGCGGTCTCGACGCCGGCGCGGAATCCGGCTTCATAGGGCTCGGACCGCTCGAGCACATCGTCAGGCGGTGCCCCGACGAACCCGACCTTGCCGGTCTTGGTCTTCAGCGCCGCGGCGACGCCCGCCAGGAACCCGATCTGCTCGCCGTCGAAGTTCAGCACGGCGACGTTCCGGCCGAAATGACGCTTGGGCGCCGTGGCATCGATCAGCGCGAACTGGATGCGCGGGTACGACTGGGACACGGTGTCGACCGCGCGCGCGTAGCGCGTTCCGATCGCGACGATTGCGGTTGCACCGTTGTCGGCGAAGTGCCGCAGCCGGTCAACCCGTGCCGACTCCTGCTCGCCGTCGGCCGCCTCACCCTCAACGCAGGTGGCCTCCAGCTCATCGACGGCCTCGGAGAGTCCGGCGAAGGCGGCGTCGTTGATTCCTCGGTCGTTGCGCCCACCGACGTCGTACGCGATCCCGACCTTGGGCCCGTCGCCAGTGGCCGCCTTGCAGAGGGTGTCGACTGGCGTCAGCACCGGCTCCTCCTGCGTCCGGCCGCAACCGGTCAGCACCACCGCGGTGCACAACAGGACAGCACAAAAGACGGGGCGAAATCGGAGGGGCATGCAGGCCGAGCCTGCATGTCGTGGCATTCGCGACATTCGTCCTTCCTACCGGATCAGGCCAACGAGCTCAGAGCGGGGCCAGCGCGGCATGCGCAAGCACGGCTGCTCCGACGGCGACGGCCCGTTCGTCGGCCTCGAAGGTGCCCTGGTGAAGATCGTGCGTCGGCCCACCGGGCGTGCGCGTGCCCAGCCGACCCATGGCACCGGGCACGGTTTCGAGATACCAGCCGAAGTCCTCACCACCGAGACTCTGTGGCGTCGTCGTGACGCCGTCGCGACCGACAGCGGACTCGACCGCGGATCGCAGGGCCTCCGTCGCCGCGAAGTCGTTGACCACGGGCGGCACGCCGCGCAGATAGGTGGAGTCGACCGCCACGCCGAACGGCCGCACGATGTCCTCGATGGTCTGGCGCACGATGGCTTCGGCGCCATGCCACGCGCCGGCGTCGAGCATCCGGACCGTCCCGGCAAGTTCAGCATGAACCGGGATGACGTTGGCCGCGTCGCCGGCGTGCATGTGGCCCCACACCATGCTGACCCCGGAGCGCGGGTCGAACCGCCGCGAGAGCACTGCCGGCAACTGGGTGATGAGCGTTCCGGCAGCGAACGTCACGTCCTCGGTCAGGTGGGGACGCGAGGTGTGCCCGCCGCGCCCGGTGAGGACGACCCGCAGCCGATCGGATGCACCGGTGATTGCGCCCTCCCTGATGCCGATGAGGCCGGCGTCGAGGCTTGGATCGCAGTGAAGCGCGAAGATGCGGGAGACCCCGGTCATCTCCCCCAGCGACAGGACCTTGAGCGCGCCACCGGGCATCGCCTCTTCAGCAGGCTGGAACACCAGTCTGACCTGAACCGGCAGAAGGCCACGACGTTCGAGATCGACGAGCGCGACCGCCGCACCGACGAGGGATGCGGTGTGGATGTCATGCCCGCAGGCATGCGCCACCCCGTCGACCGTCGATCGCCACGGGACCGTGGTCCTCTCTCGAATGGGCAAGGCGTCGAGATCCGCCCGCAGGGCGATCGCCGGCGCATCGGCCGGGCCCAGCTGGGCAACCAGACCGCTTCCGTCCCATCGCCGGTACGCGACGTCGAGCTTGTCCATCCATGACGCCACGACGTCGGTGGTGCGCTCCTCCATCCACGCGAGCTCCGGATGCGCGTGCAGATCGCGGCGCAGTTCGATCAGATCGGGCGCAATCGCCTCAATCGTCGTGCTGATCTGATCCATGGTGCTCATTATGCGGGCACGCCCGCACCGAACGTCGCAGGTCAGTGCTGGCGACTCTTCTTGCGACGCCGGATCAAGAGCGGGTCGAACTTGAGATCGACCACGCGCTCCTTGAGCGGGATGAGCGCGTTGTCGGTGATCTTGATGTGTTCGGGACACACTTCGGTGCAGCACTTGGTGATGTTGCAGAAGCCGAGGCCGTGGTCGTCCTGCGCGACGAGGGGGCGCTTGATGCCCTCCTGCTGTTCGGCCGCATCGAGGGGGTGCATGTCGAGCTCGGTGATGCGCATGAGGAAGCGCGGGCCGGAGAAGCTGGACTTGTTCTCTTCGTGGTCACGCACGACGTGGCAGGTGTTCTGGCACAAATAGCACTCGATGCACTTGCGGAACTCCTGCGAGCGCTCGACGTCGACCTGCTGCATGCGGTATTCGCCTGGCGCCAGGTCGGCCGGCGGGACGAACGCGCGAACTTCGCGGGCCTTTTCATAGTTGAAGGACACGTCCGTGACCAGGTCACGGATGACCGGGAATGTCCGCATCGGCGTGATCGTGACCGTGGAGTCCGGCGGCAGCGTCGACATACGGGTCATGCACAGCAGGCCCGGTTTGCCGTTGATCTCGGCACTGCACGAACCGCACTTGCCCGCCTTGCAGTTCCAGCGCACCGCAAGATCGGGCGCGACCGTCGACTGCATCCGGTGAACGACGTCGAGGACGACCTCGCCCTCGTTCACCTCTACGTCGTACTCGGCGAAGTCGCCGCCTTGGGCGTCACCACGCCACACCCGGAAATTCTGCTGGTAACCCATCAGTTCGCCCCTCCCGGGAGTTCAGCTTCGGTCAGGTACTTCTTCAGCTCATCGACCTCAAACAGATCCAGGAGGTCGGGCCGCATCGGGATCTGCGCCTGACGCTCGATGTTGACGCTGCCATCGGCCCCCTCCCCCGATCGCACCGTGCAGACCAGCAGCTGCTTGCGCCACTCCGGGTCCATGCCCGGGAAGTCCTCACGAGTGTGACCGCCGCGGCTCTCCTCGCGCAGGAGGGCCGCCTTCGCGATCGCCTCGCTGACGATGAGCATGTTCCGCAGGTCGAGCGCCAGGTGCCAACCCGGGTTGAACGCCCGACCACCGACCGCGCCGACGTTCTTGGCGCGCACCTTGATGTCGTCGATCTTCGCCACCGCGGCGGCGACTTCGGCCTCGGTGCGGATGATGCCGACCAGCTCGTTCATGGCCGCCTGCAGCTCGTGGTGCAGGTCGTACGGGCTCTCACCGCTGTCGGCACGCCCGAACGGTGCCAGCGAACGCTCCTCGGCAGCCTTCACCTCGGCGTCGTTCAATGCCGGCCGCTGCGGGAGCCCATCGATGTAGGCCACGGCACCGGCGCCGGCACGCCGGCCGAACACCAGGAGGTCGGACAGCGAGTTGCCGCCCAGCCGGTTCGAGCCGTGCATGCCGCCGGAACACTCACCGGCCGCGAACAGACCCGGGACCGACGCAGCGCCCGTGTCCGGGTCGACCTCGACGCCGCCCATGACGTAGTGACACGTCGGGCCGACCTCCATCGACTCCTTGGTGATGTCGACGTCGGCCAGCTCCTTGAACTGGTGGTGCATCGACGGCAGCTTCTTGAGGATCGCCTCGGTTGTCAGTCCCACCTCGGTACGCCCGGCGACGGTCAGGTAGACACCGCCGTGCGGTGTTCCACGACCGGCCTTGACCTCGGAGTTGATGGCGCGGGCGACTTCGTCACGCGGCAGCAGCTCGGGAGGACGCCGATTGTTGTCCGGGTCGGTGTACCAGCGGTCACCCTCTTCGGGTGTCTCGGCGTACAGCGCCGTGAACACGTCGGGGATGTAGTCGAACATGAACCGCTTGCCCTCGGAGTTCGTGAGGACGCCGCCGTCGCCGCGCACCGATTCGGTGACGAGGATGCCTTTCACCGACGGCGGCCAGACCATGCCGGTCGGGTGGAACTGCAGGAACTCCATGTTGATGAGGGAAGCCCCGGCGCGCATCGCCAATGCATGGCCGTCACCGGTGTACTCCCACGAGTTGCTCGTGACGATGTACGACTTGCCGACACCCCCGGTCGCCAGCACGACGGCTGGCGCCTCGAACAGGATGTGGTCACCCGTCTCCCGCCAATACGCCAAGGCGCCGGCGATGGCGTCTCCATCTTTGATCAGGTCGGTGATGACGCATTCGGCGAAGACCTTGATGCGGGACTCGTAGTCACCGGTCTCAGCGAAGTCATCCTGCTGCAGCGAGACAACCTTCTGCTGCAGCGTGCGGATGAGCTCCAAGCCCGTGCGGTCGCCGACATGGGCCAGACGCGGGAAGGTGTGGCCACCGAAGTTGCGCTGGCTGATCTTGCCGTCCGGCGTGCGATCGAACAGCGCACCGTAGGTCTCGAGTTCCCAGACGCGGTCCGGCGCCTCCTTAGCGTGGAGTTCGGCCATCCGCCAGTTGTTCAGGAACTTGCCGCCACGCATGGTGTCGCGGAAGTGGACCATCCAGTTGTCGTTCTCGTTGACGTTGCCCATCGCCGCCGCACAGCCGCCCTCGGCCATGACCGTGTGGGCCTTGCCGAAGAGGGACTTGGTGATGATGGCGACCTTCTTGCCGGCCAGCCGCGCCTCGATGGCCGCCCGCAGACCGGCGCCGCCGGCGCCGATCACCAGGACGTCGTAGGAGTGCGTTTCGATGTCGCTCACGAAGGTGTTGCCTCTCGAATCAGCCGATGAACCGCAGGTCGGAGTACCAACCGGCGGCCAGGCCCATGATGTAGAAGTCGGTCAGGGCGAGCGTCCCGAGCGTGATCCACGCCAGGAGCATGTGGTGGCCGTTGAGGAACGACACTCGCTGCCACAGGCTGTACCGCACCGGATGCTTGGAGAAGTGGTTCAGCTTCCCGCCGATGATGCTGCGGCAGGAATGGCACGACGCGGTGTACGCCCAGAGCAGGATCACGTTGATCCAGAGAATGATGTTGCCCAGGCCGAGCCCAAATCCGCCCCCGGCTCCATCGACGCCGCCGAGCCGGTGCGCGTTGATCGCGTCGTAGGTGTTGATCAGGGAGATCAGGATTGCGGCGTAGAAGAAGTAGCGGTGGAGGTTCTGGACGATCAGCGGGAACCGTGTCTCACCGGAGTACTTGGCGTGCGGTTCGGCGACCGCGCATGCCGGCGGCGACAGCCAGAACGCCCGGTAGTACGCCTTGCGGTAGTAGTAACAGGTCAGCCGGAAGAGCAGCAGGAACGGCAGGCTCACCGCGGCAAACGGGATCAGGTGCGCGACGAAGCCGAGCGATTCGTACGGGAGGAACTCGCCAAAGTGGGACGCCTCGTCGACGCATTTGGTCGAGACGCACGGCGAGTAGAACGGCGTCAGGTAGTTGTACTTGTCGACGAAGTAGTCGCTCTGCTGGAAGACGCGGAAGGTCGCGTAGGCCACCCACGCGGTCAGACCCGCGGCCTGAATGGCCGGTGGGAACCACCACCGATCGGTCCGGAGGGTGCGGGCCGCGATGGCCGCTCGTCCGCCGGTTGCAGTAGTCGTCATGGACCCTCGCTTCGTGACCTGGGACACAACCGCGGTCACGCTACCAGCGGGCCAACCTCACGGCTGGCGTCCCCCTCGTTGTGAGTCTGAACGAGACAGTTCTGCGCCCCACGACTCGGCCCACGCCGACAGGGGCGCAAGCGCCGCAAGCAGGCCTTGTCCGTGGTCGGAGAGCCCATAGCGGCGCTGCTCATCGGTCGCCAGGATGCCCGCGCCAGTCAGTTCGGCAAGGCGGTCGCGCAGCACGCTTGAGGACATGTCTTCGCACCGCTCTTGGAGAAGACGAAAGCCGAGGTATTCGTCGCGCAACTCCCACAGGATTCGCAGCGCCCAGCGGCGACCAAGCAGATCGAACGCCACGAGCAGCGGGCGGCCCGTCGTCGTTCCACGAGCCGCTACACCCGGACGCGGGCCTTGTGCTTCGGTTTTCGAACCGGTAGATTTTTGCTTTGACATTCGAAGCAACTATAGCGAGGTCGACCCAGCATGAACATGCGCACCGCACTGATCGAGGCTTTCGTTGCCGGCGACTCGCAGGTCGCAGCCAGCTTCATCGCCACCGACGCCACCTTCAACAGCCCCGTCCGCTCATATCGCGGAGTCGACCGGATCGAGCCGCTCTGGGCGGCGATCGACGGCATCCTGACGGAGATCCGTCTGGTCGGCTTACTCGACGGCTCCGGCGAGACGGCGGGCTTCTTCGAAGGTCAGATCGGCGGCGAGGCAATCGACGGAGTTCTACGGGTGAAGGGCGGCGAGGACTCCCCCGCCGACGACGTAACGCTCATGCTCCGTCCGTACGGGCCGATGAAGGCCGCCATCGCCGAGATGGGCAGGCGTCTGAACTCGTGAGTCCGCCCGTCCCCACGAGGACTCAGGAGCGCGGGACGAAACCGGAACGGTCGTAAACGGCGGCCAGCGTCGAGCTCGCAACCGCTCGCGCCTGCTCGGCGCCGGCGGCCAGGATCCGGTCGAGTTCGGCCCGATCGTCGAGCAGTTCGCGGGTCCGCGTGCCGAAGTCGCCGACGAACTCGGCCACGAGGTCACCCAAGGCGACCTTGAAGTGCCCGTATTGCTGACCGTCGAATTCGGCCTCGATGCTCGGGATGTCCCGGTTGGTCAGCGCCGAGAAGATGGTGAGCAGGTTCGAGATTCCCGGCTTCTCGGCCGGGTCGAAGCGGATGTCCGTTCCTGAGTCGGTGACGGCCGAGCGGATCTTCTTGGCAGCCCGCTTCGGGTCGTCGGTGAGGTTGACGACGCCGGAGTGCGACGTCGCCGAACCGCTCATCTTCGCCGTCGGGTTCTGCAGGTCGTAGATCTTGGCCGTCTCCTTGAGGATGTACGCCTCCGGCACGACGAACGTCTCGCCGAAGCGATGGTTGAACCGCTGGGCAAGGTTGCGGGTGAGCTCGACGTGCTGCCGCTGGTCCTCACCGACCGGCACCTTGGCGGCCTGGTAGAGCAGGATGTCTGCCGCCATCAGGACCGGGTAGGTGAACAGGCCGACGCTGGCCTTGTCCGCGCCGCCCTTCGCCGTCTTGTCCTTGAACTGCGTCATGCGGCCGGCCTCGCCGTAGCCGGTGATGCCGCCCAGAACCCACGCCAACTGCGCGTGCTCAGGGACGTGGCTCTGGACAAACAGGGCGCTCCGTTCGGGATCGACACCGGCGGCCAGCAGTTGCGCGGCTGCCGCGTACGTCCGTTCCCGCAGCAGCGCCGGCTCGTAATCAGTGGTGATCGCGTGCAGATCCGGGATGAAGTAGAAGGCGTCGAACTCGTCCTGGAGCGCCACCCACTGCCGGAACGCCCCGAAATAGTTGCCGAGGTGATACGAGTCGGCTGTCGGCTGAGCGCCCGACAGGACGCGCTGCTTGCCGGAACGGGGTTGGGCGGACACGTGGCGCATTCTGCCAGCGTGCCCGCGCGGAGGCCGTCGCGGTGTCATCCTGTGGTCGTGAATCCCCGCCTCGCCGCCCTGGCGGCCGCTGCGCTCGTCGCCCTCACCGCCTGCGGCCCACAGCAGGGTGCCGGCCCGACGCCGTCGACGTCGACCCCGTCCGCACCGATGAAGCCGAGCGCGCTCGATCTCGACGGCCTCACGGTCGGGGCCCCGCCCAAGATCGCCTGGAGCCGCGGCACCGCTCTGAACGGCGACAAGGCGAAGGACGTCCTGCCCCCGAAACTCGACCAGTTCGTCCAGACCAAGCAGCTCCTCGTGATCCGCGACACCGACGGCAACGTCTTCGCCTACTCACCCGACGGCCCGACGAGCAAGACCCCGATCGGCAAGGCCCCCGGCGCGCTCACCGTCAATGCCGAACGCAACCTCGTCGCGTGGATCGCGCCAGACGGTTCGCCCACCGTCCTCCAGGAGGGCGAAGCGAAACCGGCCACGCTCCTGGGGCAGGCCGGCGTGACAGCCGGCGACGCCGTGGCGGTCCTCGGCCATGACTGCTTCAACGGTCCGGAGAGCGTCGAGGGCGCCGGGTGCTCGGTGTACTTCCGGGCGCGAGGCGAGAAGCCGCAGTCCTTTGTCGCGTCGAACCACGGTTTCGTGGAGGCCATCGGTGACGCCAACTCGCCTGTGCACCTGCAGGACGCCGACGAGGCAGGAGAAGTCGGCTGGACCACGCTCAACGAAGACCAGACGACCTGCAGCACCTATTGGGGCCACGAGACGCTCGACGCCGACACAGCGAAGACGTGGAAGACCTGCGACCACATGCCCCTGGCGTTCTCACCGGACGGCAAGCACGTCCTCGCGACTGCTTCGCACGGCTACGAAGGCCTGGGCGCGAGCTCGCTGACGATTCTCGACCGCGGCACCGGGAAGCCGCGGTTCACCCTGAAGAACAATGCGAAGTCACAGGCAGCCATCGTCGACATGGTGTGGGAAGACGACGCGCACGTGTTGGCTGTCGTCGCCCAGAAACTGGACTGGGGCGTCATCAGGGTCGGCCTTGACGGTTCGGCGGAACTGGCCGCCGAGCGGATCCACCCGAGCGAAGAGCTGAAGTCGATCCCGTACCGGCTCTCGGTCCAGCCCTAATTACGCATGGGAAACTTTCGGAGTGACTGACGTGACCGCGCGCCGCATCGCCTACCAAGGCGAGCCCGGCGCCAACTCCCATCAAGTGTGCCGGGAGCACTACCCCGAGGTCGACGCTGTTGCGTGCGCATCCTTCGAGGACGTGTTCGCCGCCGTGGAGTCCGGCGATGCCGACTTGGCGATGATCCCGATCGACAACTCGATTGCCGGACGCGTCGCCGACATCCATCACTTCCTGCCCGCGTCGAACCTGCACATCATCGCCGAGCATTTCCTGCCGATCGAGTTCACCGTCATGGCGGTCCCGGGGGCGACGCTCGACGGCATCCGGACGGTGCACAGCCACGTCCACGCCCTCGGTCAGTGCCGCCGGTTCATCCGCGGACACAACTTCACGACCGTGATCTCCGGGGACACCGCCGGCGCTGCACGGGAGATCAAGGACGCCAACGACGCGACGCAGGCGGCGATCGCCCCACGGTTGGCGGCCGAGATATACGGCTTGGACATCCTGGCCGAGAACGTCGAGGACGAGGAGCACAACACCACCCGGTTCGTCGTCCTGTCTCGGGACCTGATCGAGGCGCCGGCTGACAGCGGTCCGGTGGTGACCAGTTTCATCTTCAACGTCCGCAACCTTCCGGGTGCGCTGTACAAGGCACTCGGCGGTTTCGCAACCAATGGCGTCAATATGACCAAGCTGGAGAGCTACATGGTCGGCGGGATGTTCACGGCCACCCAGTTCCTTGCCGAAGTCGACGGCCACCCGGACGAGTCAGGACTCAAGCGCGCCCTCGAAGAGCTGCGGTTCTTCACCACGGAGATCAAGATCCTCGGCGTCTACCCGGCCGACCCCTTCCGCATCGAGCACGCGTGAACGACCTCCTCACTACGGCGGCCCTGAGCGTGTTCATCGTCGCGTTCGGGGTCGGCATCGTCGTCGGCCTGACCGGCATGGGCGGCGGAGCCCTCATGACGCCGGCCCTGATCTTTCTGGGCATCAACCCTGCCGCCGCCGTGGCGAATGACCTCGTGGCCGCCAGCGTCAACAAGTCCGTCGGCGCGGCGGTGCACTGGCGGCAGGGCTCGCCCAACCTCAGACTCGCGGCGTACCTGATCACCGGCTCGGTGCCGTTCGCCTTCGCCGGCGGCTTCATCGTCAAATCAGTGGGTGATGAGGCGGCCAAGACCGCATTCCTCACCCAGGCGATCGGTGTCGCGCTGCTGCTGGCTGCCTTCAGCTACGCGCTGCGGATCTACCTGCAGTTGCGGTACGTGGCCGCCGGCAACGTGGCCACCGAGACCAGTCCGCACATCAGTCCGGTCGCCACGATCCTGGTCGGAGCGTTCGGCGGCCTGCTCGTCGGCATCACGAGCGTCGGATCCGGCTCGCTGATCATGGTCTCGCTGCTACTGCTCTATCCGAAGCTCGCCGCGCCGCGCCTCGTCGGCACGGACCTCGTCCAGGCGGTGCCCCTGGTGATTGCTGCCGCAGTCGGCCACGTCATCAACGAGGGCGTCCTGTGGCCCGTCTTGATTCCGCTCATCCTCGGCGGAACTCCAGGCACATTCGTGGGCGCGAAGCTGGCCGGCTGGGTCTCCCAATCAGTGATCCGGCGCGGCATCGTCATCGTGCTGACACTGACCGGCCTCAAGATGCTCGGCATGCCGCCGCAGTGGGTCGGCATCATCGGTGCCGCGCTTCTACTGCTCGGCCCGCTGGCCTGGGGCTTCATCCGGCAACGCCGCGGTCTGGAGCCCTTCGACAACGACTCAACCGCCTGGCGCCTGCCCGACAAGCGCTAGCGCCCATTGGCCGCTCTCTGCACATGCGTTTCAGCGGCCATTGGCGCTGAAATGCATATAGTCCTTGGACTTCTGCCAGGCGCCGCCCCACTGCCAATTGACCGATGCAAACGCCTGAACGACCGGGTCCCCCGGACGGATCATGCCCGGCGCCTGCCGTGATCGATCGAGATAGGCGGACGCGAGCTCGGGGATCAGCATGTCGCCGGGAATGCCTTTCGCGTTCGGCGGCTTGATGTACGGATTCTGGAACGGATTCACGTCCACCGCGCGGCCATAGGCATGCTCCGACCAGGTCGTGGTTCCCGGCAAGGGCCTGCAGGTGAAGGCGCTGGTGTTGTTGCCGTCACCGGTCGGTTCGGCGTCGAGTTCCTCGGCCCGGGTGATGCGCATTTCCTCCAGCGGGAAGTGCGCGGCGTAGAGCCGGCCGAACACCTGCACCATCGCATCGGCGGCGTCGGCGTTGACCAGCAGTTCTCCGGTGTGCCGACGCCCGTCGAAGCCCCAGAACACCAGCCGCACCCAGCGCAGTTCGTCGGCGTCGACCGGGCACTCAGGCGTCCAGCTGGACCGGGCGAGGACATCGTCGGGGACGGACGTGACCGAACTCGTGAATCCATTCCCCGGAAGCGGGTCCAACTGATCCGGCAGCGTGAACCTACGGTTCTCCAGCTCGGCCGGCGTCGGCCGGATTTCACCCAGGCCGTTCGCCGTCCGCGGCAGCGGCCGCTTACCAAGCCACTCCGGCGGGACGGTGCCGAGCGGTGCCGCTGTCGGAGTCGCAGTGGGCGGCGTGGGCGTGGCTGATGCCGAAGAAGCCGATGGCTGGTCAGTGGCGCCTGGCCCGCGGCCGCCACCGCTCCTGCACGACGCAAGAGGCAAGGCAAGGAGAACAACGAGGCCCGCCGCCTGGATTCGACGCACGATCCGATCCAACACCAGAGCCGGTCGCCGTAGCACATCTCAGGAGACGTGACCCGACCATCTCACGGCGCGAGATCGGTCAGACGACCTCCCGCGCGCTCATTAGCGTCAGGGCCGACCTGCACAACCGAAAGCCACGAAGGGCAGCCCTCCCCATGTCAGATCAGGTTTACGTCCCCAAGTCCCGCAGGGGTCTTTACGCTCTCATCGCGGTCATCGTGGTCGCCGTCGTCGCCGGATACTTCCTGCTCAACGGCGGCACCGACGACACGACGGCTGCGGACGGCTCGGCCAAGGCCACCACGCTGGACCTTGTCGCCTACTCGACTCCTCAGACGGCCTACAAGGCAATCGAAGCAGCGTTCAAGAAGACCGACGAGGGTGCAGGCGTGACCTTCAAGGAGTCATACGGACCTTCGGGCGACCAGAGCCGAGCCGTCGAAGGCGGTCAGCACGCCGACGTCGTCAACTTCTCCCTCGAGAGTGATGTCACCCGACTCGTGGACGCCAAGCTCGTGTCGCCCGACTGGAAGGAACAGACCGGGAACGACGGAATCGTGGCCGACTCGGTGGTCGTACTCGTGGTGCGCAAAGGCAACCCGAAGAACATCAAGGGCTGGGACGATCTCATCAAGCCCGGTGTCGGCATCGTGACGCCGAATCCGGCGTCGTCCGGCGGTGCTCGCTGGAACACCCTCGCCGCCTATGGCCACGTCCTGGCGAACGGTGGCACGGACGCCGAAGCACAGGCCTACCTGACCAACTACTTCAAGAACGCAGTCGCGCTCCCGGGCTCGGCTCGTGACGCCCTCACCTCGTTCACCAGCGGCAACGGCAACGTCCTGGTCTCGTACGAGAACGAGGCGATCCTTGCCCGCCAGAAGGGCGAGGACGTCGAGTACATCGTTCCGGACCAGACGCTGCTCATCGAAACCCCGGCCGCGACGACGGTCGACGCGCCGAAGCAGGCCAGGGAGTTCGTGAAGTTCCTCTTCACCAAGAAGGCCCAGGCCGAATTCCTCAAGTCCGGCTACCGCCCGGTCGTCAAGGGCGTGGACGGTCCGGTCAAGGGCGCCACGAATGAAGCCGACCCGTTCCCGACCCCGAAGACCCTCCTCACCGTGGGCAAGGACTTCGGCGGCTGGGACGACGCCAAGAAGAAATTCTTCGACGAGAAGAACGGCATTGTGACAAAGATCCAGATCGCCACGGGGACGCAGGGCGAACCCAAGTGACATTGGCTCCTGAACTCCAGAACCGGGCGGCACCCCGCAATCCATTGGGGCGCCGCCCGGTTCCCGGCGTTCGGCGGCTGAGCCCAAGGTCGTCCTTGGCCCTCGGGCTTTCCGTCACCTGGTTCAGCCTGCTGGTTCTGATTCCGCTCGCGGCCGTGGTGGTCCAGGCGACGACCGGCGGGTGGACCGGATTCATCGACGTCCTCGCCAACCCGCAGACCATGGCGGCGCTGCGACTCACGATCACGTCCGCGCTCGTGGTCACCGCGGTCGACGTCGTCGCCGGGCCGACCATCGCCTGGGTCCTGACCCGCGACCGCTTCCGCGGCGCCGGCATCCTCGACGTGATCATCGACATTCCGTTCGCCCTGCCCACGATCGTGGCCGGGCTGGTGCTGCTCGCGCTCTACGGCCCGCACAGCCCGCTCGGGCTCAACATCGCCAACGCGCGCCCCGCTGTCTACTTCGCCCTGGCGTTCGTGACCCTGCCCTTCGTCGTCCGCACGGTGCAGCCCGTTCTCGAGGAGCTCGACACGGATGTCGAGGAGGCCGCCGCGTCACTCGGCGCGAAGCCGCTGACGACGTTCCGGCGGATCGTCCTGCCGAGCCTGGTCCCGGCCATCGCCGCGGGTGCCAGCATGTCGTTCGCGCGCGGCATCAGCGAGTACGGCTCGCTCGTGCTGCTGTCGGGCAACCTCCCGTTCAAGACCGAGGTCGCCTCGGTGCGCGTGGTCAGCTACATCGAGAACGGCGAGAAGGCCTCGGCTGCCGTTGTGGCATCCGTCCTGCTCGTCGTCGCCCTGGTCATCATCGTCGCGCTCGACGTGATTCAGCGACGGGTGGCCCGACGTGGTTAGGACTGCCCCGTGGCTGCGCTACTCACTGCGCATCTTCGTCGTCGCCTATCTGACGCTGCTGGTGGCGTGGCCGGTCGCGTTGGTGTTCCGGCATGCCTTCGCCGACGGGTTCGGGGCATTTGCCCAGGCGTTGTCCGAGCCCAACGTGCGGCACGCGCTCCAGCTCTCGCTGCTGGTCACGGTGGTGGCCGTCGTCATCAACACGGTCTTCGGCGTGACCATCTCCCTCCTCATCGTCCGGACCGAGTTCCCCGGCAAGCGCCTGCTCTCTGCACTGCTGGACGTACCGCTGTCCGTCTCCCCCGTCGTCGTTGGCCTCGCCCTGCTGCTCGTCTACAACCCACGCGACAGCTGGATCGGGACGCACCTGGCGAATGCCGGCCTGCAGGTCGTCTTCTCCACACCGGGCATCGTCCTCGCAACGGTCTTCGTCGCCCTGCCGCTGGTCATCCGCGAGGTGGTCCCCACGCTGCAAGAGGTCGGCGACGAACAGGAGTGGGCAGCGCGCTCACTCGGCGCCAATGAATCGCAGACCTTCTGGCGGATCACGCTCCCCGGCATCAAGTGGGCCGTCGTCTACGGCGTGGTCCTGTCGCTGGCCCGATCGCTCGGCGAGTACGGAGCGGTGAAGGTGGTGTCCGGCAACATCGTCGGATCCACGCAGACCGCCACGCTGGTCGTGGAGGAGCGCTACCAGAACTTCGACCAGCCGACCGCCTTCGCACTCGCATTCATCCTGGCGTCGGTTGCCGTTGCCTGCATCGTCGTCGTCGCCATCCTTCGACCCCAACACGAGGACTGACGCCCATGAGCATCGAAATCAGCAACGTCGGCAAGAAGTTCGGCGACTTCATTGCGCTCGAGGACATCAATCTCACGGTCCCCACCGGTCAGCTGACCGCCCTCCTCGGGCCCAGCGGCGGCGGCAAGACCACTCTGCTGCGGGTCATCGCAGGCCTGGAGTCCGCCGACACCGGGTCTGTGGTCATCGAGGGCGTCGAAGCAACGAAGCTCCCCGTGCAGAAGCGCAACGTCGGGTTCGTGTTCCAGCACTACGCCGCCTTCAAGCACATGACGGTTGCCCGCAACGTCGCGTTCGGGCTGGAGATCCGCAAGAAGTCGGCCAGTGAGATCAACCGGAAGGTGGGTGAGCTGCTCGAGCTCGTCCACCTGACGCAGTTCGCGCACCGGCTGCCGTCGCAGCTCTCCGGCGGCCAGCGGCAGCGACTCGCGCTGGCGCGTGCCCTGGCGATCGAGCCGAGCGTCCTGCTGCTCGACGAACCGTTCGGCGCCCTGGACGCCAAGGTGCGCAAGGAGCTGCGGGACTGGCTGCGCAGGCTGCACGACGAGGTCCACGTCACGACGGTCTTCGTCACCCACGACCAGGAGGAGGCACTCGAGGTCGCCGATTCGATCGTCGTCATCAACCAGGGGCGCATCGAGCAGATCGGCACGCCTGACGACCTCTACGACAAGCCGGCCAGCGAGTTCGTCCAGTCGTTCCTCGGCCCCGTGACGCGGCTCGGCGACGAGTTGATCCGTCCGCACGACATCGAGATCACCAGGTCGGAACCGGCCGAGCCCCGGACCACGACGTTCACCGGCGTCATCACGCGCACGACGCGGGTCGGGTTCGAGGTTCGGCTCGAGGTGGCCCTCGATGGCGCACCCGTCAGTGCGGAACCGATCAACGTCATCGTGACCCGCGCCGAGTCCCATGCCAAGGCACTGGCGGAAGGGAACCGCGTCTGGCTGTGGGCCGAGCACAGCGCTCCGACGCTGAGTTGAGCCCGCTAATGTCGCCACGTGAGTTGGAAAGACGTCGCAAAGCGCTCGCTGTCGCGCACCACCGGCTATGAGCTTCGGCGCGCCCAACCGCCGGGCGCCCTGCCCGGTCGAGCCGTCCGTCCCGGGAACCGGCTCCTACCGGAGCCCGCCTTCGTCATGTGCACGCTCCGATCGGGCTCGACGCTATTGCGCCTGATGCTCAACAGCCATCCGGAGATCCACTGCCCGCACGAGATCCATCTCCGCTACATCTCGGTGAACTTCGACGAGCGAGTGGCGAAGCGTTCGATGAAGGAGATGGGTCTCAATCAAGAGCGACTCGAGTACCTGTTGTGGGACCGCATCCTGCACCGCGAGTTGGTTCGCAGCGGCAAGCCGTTGCTCGTCACGAAGACTCCCAACGACGTCTACATCGCCGATCGCATCAAGAAGTGCTGGCCGAAGTCGAAGATGGTCTTCCTCATCCGTCACCCCGCGATGATCGCCCGCTCCCGGCTGGCTGCACGACCGGGCCGGGACGAGGAGCGCAACATCGAGATCGTCCGCAACTACTGCGCTGCCCTGGAGCGGGCCCGGCAGGCCTACGAGGGTCCGACGATCCGCTATGAAGACGTCACGACAGACCCGGTGACCGCGCTCACGACCGTGTGCGACCACTTGGGTGTGACGTTCGACCCGGTGATGCTCGACTACGGACGACACGACCACGGGCGCGCCGTCGCCGGTCTCGGCGACTGGAAAGACAAGATCAAGACCGGAACCGTGCAACCGCCCGACCCGCTGCCGGCGGAAAGCGAGATCCCGGAGGACCTGCGCGAGATCTGTGCCACGTGGGGTTATCTCACGTAGCGAGGTGCGGCAATACTGACGTATGCAACCCACACATGCCGGGTGGTACTGGGATCCCAGCGGGAGACCAGGGCTTTTCCGCTGGTGGGACGGCGTGCAGTGGACGCGGCACGTTACCCCCGACCGGACCGATCCCGCGCCCGAGCCGTTCCAACCCGCCGAGCCCGATGCCGACGGCATTCTCTGGGCCGGCCTCATGGGATTCCCGGCGCTGCCCGCTCCCTGGCGGCAGTGCCCGGCCTATCCCGGATTCAGCGACTCCATCGCCCAGGAGCGAGCCGTAGGCCGCACCCACCGCGGGGAGTACGACGCGCTCGTCGTCATCGGGTCCGTGCCCGAGCGCCTTCAGCCCGGCTCACCTGAGTCCACCGGCGACGCACTCTGTGAGGAGATCCTGCGCACCTTCTATCCCGAGGAGCGCCCCGCTGCACCGCCGACCGGCACCCATTTCGACCTCGACGGGAGCGAGGCATGGCGTGTCGACGTGCAGCTCGACGTCAACGACGATGCCCTGGAGTTCGCGCGCGAAGATTTGCTCCTGGTTGTCGCCGACCTGGCGGCTGGACCACAGGTGCTCTACGCGAGCCTGCCGGGTGTGGAAGGCGTGACGGGTAGCGACGAGGTCGCCGCGCAGCTTCGGGTCCGGTCGGCTGCCTAGAACGCGGCCAGCGCGGCGTTGAAGGTCTCGGACGGACGCATCACGGCTGAAGCCTTGTCGTCGTCCGGGCGGTAGTAGCCGCCGATGTCCGCCGGCTGACCCTGGACGGCCAGCAGCTCGTCCACGATCGCCTGCTCGCTGGCGCGCAGCTTCTCGGCGAAGGGTGCGAACGCGGCCGCCAGGTCGGCGTCTTCGTTCTGCTTCGCCAGCTCCTCGGCCCAGTACAACGCCAGGTAGAAGTGGCTCCCGCGGTTGTCGATCGTGCCGAGCTTGCGGCCCGGCGAGCGGTTCTCATCGAGGAACATCCCGGTCGCGCGGTCGAGCGCGTCTGCCAGCACCTTGGCCTTGGCGTTGCCGGTCGCCTCGGCGTACTGCTCCAGCGATGGCACCAGCGCGAAGAACTCGCCCAAGCTGTCCCAGCGCAGGTAATTCTCCTCGACCAGCTGCTGCACGTGCTTCGGCGCCGAACCACCGGCGCCGGTCTCGAACAGGCCTCCGCCGGCGATCAGCGGGACGATCGAGAGCATCTTGGCGCTTGTACCGACTTCGAGGATCGGGAACAGGTCGGTGTTGTAGTCGCGCAGGACATTGCCGGTGACCGAGATCGTGTTCTGGCCTTGCCGCAACCGCTCCAAGGTGAACGCCGTGGCGAGGTCGGGGCTGAGGATCTGGATGTCGAGTCCCGCGGTGTCGTGATCGCCGAGGTATTCGCGCACCTTGGCGATCAGGGTCGCGTCGTGGGCGCGCGACTCATCCAGCCAGAACACCGCCGGGTCGCCGGACGCCCGGGCCCGGGTGACGGCGAGCTTGACCCAGTCACGGATCGGGATGTCCTTGGTCTGCGTGCCGCGCCAGATGTCACCGACTTCGACGTCGTGCTCCAGCAAGGCCTCACCAGCCGAGTTCAGCACCCGTACCGTGCCGTTGGCCGGGATCTCGAACGTCTTGTCGTGGCTGCCGTACTCCTCTGCCGCTTGTGCCATGAGGCCAACGTTCGGGACCGTGCCGATGGTGGCCGGGTCGAGCGGCCCGTTCTTCTTCACATCCTCGATGACGGTCTGATAGACGCCGGCATACGACGAGTCCGGGATGACCGCGAGCGTGTCATCCTCCCCGCCGTCGACGCCCCACAGCTTGCCGCCGTTGCGGATCAGCGCCGGCATCGAGGCGTCGACGATGACGTCGCTCGGGACGTGCAGGTTGGTGATGCCGCGGTCGGAGTTCACGTAGGACAGGCGCGGCCCGTTCTCTACCGCCTTTGCCAGTGCGGCCTTGATCTCTGCAGCGTGCGGGAGCGCGCCGAGGCCCTCGCGGATTGCTCCCAGCCCGTCGTTAGCGGACAGACCGGCCTCGGCCAACTCGTCCCCGTACGTCGAGTAGACGTCGGCGAAGTAGGTCTTCACGACATGGCCGAAGATGATCGGGTCCGAAACCTTCATCATCGTCGCCTTGAGATGCACTGAGAACAAAACGTCGTCCGCCTTGGCCTTGGCCATTGCGTTGCGCAGGAACGCTTCCAGGTGGGCCACTGAGAGGAACGTGGCGTCGACGACCTCGCCGGCGAGCACCGGCAGGGTCTCCTTCAGCACAATGGTCTCGCCCGCTGTGGTCATCAATTCCACCCGCAGGGTGTCATCTGCGGCGAGGGCGACGGACTTCTCGTTCGACTTGAAGTCGTGCTCGCCCATCGTCGCGACGTTCGTCTTGGACCCGTCGGCGAACGGCTTGTTGATGTGCGGGTGCTTCTTGGCGTAGCTCTTCACCGACGCCGGCGCACGGCGGTCGGAGTTGCCCTCGCGCAGGACCGGGTTGACCGCCGAGCCCTTGACCTTGTCGTACCTCGCCCGGACGTCCTTCTCCTCGGCCGTCTGCGGGTTCTCCGGATAGTCCGGGACGTCGAAGCCCTTCTCCTGGAGCTCTTTGACTGCCGCCTTGAGCTGCGGGATGGACGCCGAGACGTTCGGCAGCTTCACGATGTTTGCGTCGGGTGTCTTCGCCAGCGCACCCAGCTCGCTCAGGGCGTCGTCGGCGAGGCCGAATTGGGCCAGGATGCGGCCCGCCAACGAAATATCGCGTGTCTCGACCTCGACCCCGGCCTTGCCGGCGAACGCCTGCAGGATCGGGAGGAAGGAGTACGTCGCCAGCAACGGGGCTTCGTCGGTGTGCGTGTAGATGATCTTCTTGGACACGGGACGAGGCTATCGGCAGCCTAGAACGAGCCGTACCGCACCGGTCCGGCCGGCTCGTACGTGCCGACGACCACGCCGAGATCGCCGACACTCACGTCGACCGGCCGCAGCGTCGCGGGGAGGACGTCGTCGTTGAACAGGCGCCGGCCCGAGCCGAGCAAGATCGGATACGTCATGAGCCGGAAGCGGTCCACCAACTCGTACTGCAGCAGCGTCTTGAGGAGGTCTCCGCTTCCCCACACCTGCAGTTCGTTGCCGGGTTGGTCCTTCAACGCCCGGACGCGCGCCACGACATCGCCGGTCACGAGATGAGCGGTGTCGGGGTATTCGCCGCGCCAGGTTGCATCGGACCCGGCGAGAGTGGCGGAAACGACGTGCTTCGGCAGCGAGTTGAT
>DATLCL010000003.1:0-2030 GCA_035526415.1 Aeromicrobium sp. | reverse complement strand
CAGGACGATTCGCGTGGGCTCGGGAGCGGCTTCGGCAGCGCGTCGGCGCGCGACGATCTCAGCCATCGCGAACGACAGTTCACGCAACCCTTCGTGGCTCGCCGCCGACACGGCGAATACGTTGTACCCGCGTTCCTCGAGGTCAGCCGTGACGAATTCGGCGATCTGCTTGGCATCCGGTACGTCGACCTTGTTCAGCGCGACGAGCCTGGGCCGATCGTCGAGACCGCCGTAGGCCGCCAGCTCGGCCTCGATGGTCTCGAGGTCGGTGACCGGATCACGGCCGTGCTCGACCGTGGCGCAGTCGATGACGTGGACCAACGCGGCGCAGCGCTCCACATGGCGCAGGAAGTCGTGGCCCAGACCACGGCCCTCACTGGCGCCCTCGATGAGGCCCGGCACGTCGGCGACGGTGAAGGTCAGCGATCCGGCCGTGACGACCCCGAGGTTGGGAACGAGCGTGGTGAACGGGTAGTCCGCGATCTTGGGCCGAGCCCGGGACAACGATGCGATCAGGCTCGACTTGCCGGCGCTGGGGAACCCAACCAGACCGATGTCGGCGACGACTTTCAGCTCGAGCGTGACCGAGCGGTCCTCCCCCGGTTCGCCCTTCAGGGCGAATCCCGGAGCCTTGCGCTTGGGCGATGCCAGCGCAGCGTTGCCGAGACCGCCGCGTCCTCCAGCAGCGATGACGACTTCTGTGCCGACGCCGACCATGTCGGCCAGCAGCTCGCCGGTACTGACGTCGCGCACAACCGTGCCGTCGGGGACATTGAGTACGAGGTCCGCGCCGTTTGCGCCATTGCGGTGACTGCCGGCACCGGGGGCACCACTGGTGGCGCGTCGATGCGGCTCGTGGTGATAGTCGATGAGGGTGGTGACGTCCTGCACAACGCGCAGGATGACGTCCCCGCCGTGCCCACCGTTGCCACCATCGGGACCGCCGAGCGGCTTGAACTTCTCCCGGTGGACCGATGCAACGCCATGCCCACCGTTGCCACCGGTGACGTGCAATGTCACCTGGTCGACAAAACTGGGGATGGCCACAGCGTGATCCTCTCAGGAAAAAGCGAAGCGACCCGCACCTGCGGGCCGCTTCGGAGAATGCTTCGGGTGGTCCGCGTCAGTTATCCGACGGGACGATGTTGACGACCTTGCGGCCGCGCTTGACGCCGAACTCGACTGCACCAGCGGCGAGTGCGAACAGCGTGTCGTCACCGCCACGGCCGACATTGGTGCCGGCGTGGAAATGGGTTCCGCGCTGCCGAACGATGATCTCGCCGGCGTTGACCAGCTGGCCACCGAACCGCTTGACACCAAGCCGTTGGGCGTTGGAATCGCGGCCGTTCCTGGTGGAGGCAGCGCCCTTTTTGTGTGCCATCTGTCAGTTCCTCACTTGATCCCGGTGATCTTGACCTGGGTGTACTTCTGACGGTGACCCTGGCGCTTCTTGTAGCCGGTCTTGTTCTTGTACTTCTGGATGATGATCTTGGGGCCCTTGGTCTGGCCGAGCACCTCAGCGGTGACCTTGACCTTGGCCAGCTTGTCGGCGTCGGCGGTGACCGTGTCGCCGTCAACCAGCAGGACGGCGGGCAGCGAGACGGTGTCGCCGACCTTGTCGGCGACCTTGTCGATCTGCACGACGTCGCCGACGGAGACCTTCTGCTGGTTTCCACCACTGCGCACGATTGCGTACACCACTGGAATCGTCCTGTTCGTCGTTAGATCTGGGTTCCGGCGCTCACTCAGCCAGTCTTAGTTCGGTGCGGAGCACCGACCGGCCATTCTATGAAGTCGGTTCATCCTTGGGCAAATCGGGAGCGTCGGTGGTTTCTACGGTTGCGCTTTGCGCTTCCTCCTCAACCGCTGGCTTGTCCTGCTTGCCGGCGTTGCCACCGTTACCACCACTGCCGCTCCGGTTCCGGCCGCCGCGACGGCTGCGGGTGGCCCCGCCGGATCGCGGCTCGTCCTTCCTGGGCTCGACCGGCTCTGCCGTGATGACCACGCCACGGCCCTTGCAGGCCTCACAC
>DATLCL010000060.1:0-2232 GCA_035526415.1 Aeromicrobium sp. | reverse complement strand
CTGACGCACATGAACTTCTACGACGTCGTGGACGGACAGTTGACTACTCTCGCGAAGATATGGACGGACGACCCCGAGGTGGCGACACCCGACCTGCGAGTCGCATCGTGACCATCGACGACTTGCTGGCCGACGTCCGCTCCACCTACCAGCGCGTCATTCCTGTCGAAGCGCACCGGCAGGCGGCGGACGGTGTGGTGATCGTCGACATCCGGCCGGCATGGCAGCGCACCGAAGAGATCCCCGGCTCCTTGATCATCGAGCGCAACCACCTCGAATGGCGACTGGACCCAGCATCGTCGGCGCGGGTCGAGCGGGCCACGGTCGGCCAGCGCTGGATCATCGTGTGCCAGGAGGGGTACGCATCCTCGCTGGCAGCGGCATCGGTCCGGCGTCTGGGGCCCGAAGTCACTGACATCATCGGCGGGATCGCGGCGTGGCGTGAGGCTGGACTGGATCTCGTCATCGGTCCGACCGATGTGGAAAGGTTCGTGCCAGCCGAGTCTGAAGGGGGCACCTCGTGATCGAGTATCGAGGAGTTTCCAAGACGTTCGCCGACGGCACCACAGCCGTCGGCGATTTCAGTTTGGTCATCCCGTCACATTCGACGACGGTTCTTGTCGGTTCGTCCGGCTGTGGCAAGACGACCTTGCTGCGCATGGTCAACCGCATGGTCGACCCATCGGCCGGCCAGGTGCTCATCGACGACGTCGACGTGGCTACTGGCGATCCCATCGCGCTGCGACGGAGCATCGGCTACGTCATGCAGCACGCCGGCCTGCTGCCGCACCGCACGGTCCTGGAGAACGTCGCCACCGTGCTGCGCCTGAACGGCGTCGACAAAACGACAGCCCACCAGCGAGCACGCGAGGTCCTGCAGACGGTTGGCCTAGACGTTGCGCTGGCGACGCGCTACCCCGGCCAGCTGTCCGGCGGCCAGCAGCAGCGCGTCGGCGTGGCCCGCGGGCTCGCGGCCGACCCCAACATCCTGTTGATGGACGAGCCGTTCGGCGCCGTCGACCCGATCGTCCGAGCCGAACTGCAGCGCGAGTTGCTCCGGCTCCAGCGCGAGCTCGGGAAGACGATCGTGTTCGTCACCCACGACATCGACGAGGCGTTCCAGCTCGGCGACCAGGTCGTCATCCTCAAACGCGGCGGCGAGGTCGCCCAAGCCGGAACCCCAGCGGAGATCCTCGCGAACCCGGCGAACGAGTTCGTTAGCAGCTTCGTCGGTCTCGATCGCGGCCACCGCACCTTGCAGGTGGCGCAGGAGAACGGCCGTTCGGTCGTCACCGATGCCACCGGTAGAGCCGTGGGCGTCCTGAGCTGATGGACTGGATCTGGGCGAGCCGAGCCGAACTGGCATCGCTGACGCTCACGCACGCTTGGCTCAGCGCGGTCCCCGTCATCGTGGGACTGGCCGTCGCGGTCCCGGCTGGCTGGTGGGCGAGCCGGCATCGACGCGTCGGCAGCGTCGTCCTCGGCGTCGGCAGCGTGGTCTACACGATTCCGTCGCTCGCGCTATTCGTGATCCTGCCGAGCGTGCTCGGCACGCCGCTGCTCAGCCCGGTGAACGTCGTCGTGGCGCTGTCGCTGTACGCCGTCGCATTGCTGGTCCGCACGGCCGTTGACGCGTTCGCCGCTGTGCCTCCGGTGGTTCTCGACGCCGCCACGGCCACCGGATATTCGCCGGCCGGGCGCGGTTGGCGCGTGGAACTGCCGCTGGCCGGACCCATCCTCCTGGCCGGAGCCCGTGTGGCGAGCTTCAGCACCGTCAGCCTGGTCAGCGTCGGCGCACTCATGGGCGTGAGCAGCCTCGGGTCCCTCTTCACCGATGGCTTCCGGCGGAACTTCACCACCGAGATCGTGGCTGGTGTCGTCGGCACGGTGCTGCTCGCCGTCGTCTTCGACGCGATCCTCGTCCTACTCGGCCGCCTGCTGATGCCATGGACGTCGGAGGCCAAGGCGTGAGCCTCTCGGCCGGCGTCGTCGGAGAGACTGCCGCCTGGCTCACCGACCACGCGCATTGGATTGGACCGGAGGGTGTCCCGCATCGACTGGTCGAGCACCTCGCCTATTCCGCCCTGACCGTTGCCCTGGCCGCGCTGGTGGCCGTGCCGATCGGCTTGTGGATCGGCCACACCGGACGCTGGCAACGGTCCGCGGTCGCGACCTCCGGAGCCCTGCGGGCGATGCCGACGCTCGGGCTGCTGACCTGGTTCGTGCTGCTGA
>DATLCL010000059.1:0-6088 GCA_035526415.1 Aeromicrobium sp. | reverse complement strand
TTGTAGAACTCGGTCCAGCGCAGCACGGTCCGGACCACCGAGGTGGTCTCGTCGAAGCACTGCAGCGCCTTGGTGCCCAGCATCGACTTCACGCTGGCCACGCCCTCGTAGTCCAGCGGCACGTCCAAGTGCTCGGGGGTGAGGATCGGGGTGCTCGACCCGCCGGGCGTCCAGAACTTGAGCTCGTGGCCGGCCCGGATGCCGCCGGCCAGGTCGAGCAGCTGGCGCAGGGTGACGCCCAGCGGCGCCTCGTATTGTCCGGGCCGATTCACGTGTCCGGACAGCGAGTAGATGGTGTAGCCCTTGGACTTCTCGGTGCCCATCTCGGAGAACCAGGCCACGCCCTCATTGACGATGCTCGGGACCGACGCGATCGACTCGACGTTGTTGATCACCGTCGGGCAGGCGTACAGGCCCTCGACCGCGGGAAACGGCGGACGCAGCCGCGGCTGCCCGCGTCGGCCCTCGAGCGAGTCGAGCAGCGCGGTTTCCTCGCCGCAGATGTAGGCGCCGGCGCCGGCGTGGATGACGAGGTCGACCCTTCGGCCACTTCCTAAAACATCGTCGCCGAGATAGCCGGCGTCGTAGGCCTCGCGTACGGCCGCGCGCAGGCGGCGGACGACATGCAGCACCTCGCCCCGGACGTAGATGAACGCCGTTTCAGCACGGATGGCGAGCGAGCTGATGATGACGCCCTCCACCAGCGTGTGCGGGCTGGCCATCATCAGCGGGATGTCCTTGCAGGTGCCCGGTTCGGACTCGTCGGCGTTGACCACGAGGTACTTGGGCTTTGGGTTGTCCTGCGGGATGAAGCCCCACTTCATGCCGGTCGGGAAGCCGGCGCCGCCGCGACCGCGGAGGCCGGCGTCCTTCACCTGCTCGATCAGGTCATCGGGAGCGATCTCCATAGCCTTGCGCAGGGCCTGGTAGCCGCCTTGTGCCTCATAGGCTTCGCGCGTCCACGCGCGGTCGTCGGCCCAGTTCCGGGTGAGGACGGGGGTCAACGTCGTCATTTCGACCACCCCCGTTCCTTCGCGATCTCGAGTCCGGCCAGCGACGGTCCCGCTGCTGCCGGCCCCTCGTCGACGCGGCCATCCTCGAAGCCGGCGAGGACGCGCTCGGCCTCCCGCCACGACGTGACGGTGGCGCCACGCGGGCTGACCACGGTCTCGCCGGCACGCAGGGCATCGACGAGCTCAGTCGCCGAGGCCGGCGTCTGCTGGTCGAAGAACTCCCAGTTGACCGTCATCACTGGCGCGAAGTCGCAGGCCGCGTTGCACTCGATCCGCTCCAGCGTGACGACGCCGTCCGCCGTCGTCTCGTCATTGCCGACGTCCAGGTGCGAGCAAAGCCGCTCGAAGATCGCGTCACCACCGAGTACCGCGCACAGCGTGTTCGTGCAGACGCCGACGTGGTGCGTACCGACCGGGTGCTTCTTGTACATCGTGTAAAACGTGGCGACGCCGGACACCTCGGCGGCTGAAAGGCCCAGGAGCGAGGCGCACAGCTCGATGCCCTCGGTCGTCACCCGGCCATCGACTGACTGCACCAAATGCAGCATCGGGAGGAGCGCGGAGCGAGCCTCGGGATATCGCCCCATGAGCTCGCGCATCTCGGCGACGGTCTCGTCGGAGTAGGTCATCGATCAACTCCCCCCATGACGGGGTCGATCGAGGCGATGGCGACGATGACGTCGGAGATCATCGAGCCTTCGCTCATCACCGAGGTGCCCTGCAGGTTCACGAACGACGGGTCGCGGAAGTGCGCGCGGTACGGACGCGAGCCGCCGTCGGAGACGGCGTGGCAGCCGAGCTCGCCGCGTGGCGCCTCGACCGCCGCGTACACCTGACCGGCCGGGACTCGGAAGCCCTCGGTCACCAGCTTGAAGTGGTGGATGAGGGCTTCCATCGACTCACCCATGATGTGCCTGATGTGCTCAAGGGAGTTGCCTTGGCCATCGGCACCGACCGAAAGCTGCGCCGGCCAGGCAATCTTCCGGTCCGCGACCATCACCGGCTGACCCGGCAGCGCCTCCAACCGATCGATGGCTTGCTCGACGATGCGCAGCGATTGGTACATCTCGTCCAGCCGGACGCGGAAGCGGCCGTACGCGTCCGGCTCGTCCCAGGTCACGACGTCGAAGTCGTAGGTCTCGTAGTCCCAGTACGGCATCGTCTTGCGCAGGTCCCAGTCATAGCCGGTCGCACGCAATACCGGACCGGACAAGCCGAGGGCCAGGCAGCCGGGCAGGTCAAGATGACCCACATTCTTGAGCCGGCCCTTGAAGATTGGGTTGGCGTTACACAGTGCGGCGTACTCGGGAAGGCGCTTCTTGAGCAGCTTCACCGTGTCACGCAGCTTGGTGATCGTTCCATCCGGGACGTCCTGGGCGACTCCGCCCGGCCGCAGGTAAGCGTGGTTCATCCGCAGGCCGGTGATCAGCTCGAACACGTCGAGGATCAGCTCGCGGTCGCGGAAGCCGATCGTCATGACGGTCAGGGCGCCGATCTCCATGCCGCCGGTGGCGATGCACACCAGGTGCGAGCTGATCCGGTTCAGTTCCAGCAGCAGGATGCGCAGGACCTTGGCCTTCTCCGGGATGTCGTCTTCGATGCCGAGCAGCTTTTCCACGGCGGCGACATAGACCGCCTCGTTCGAGAACGGGGCGACGTAGTCCATCCGGGTGCAGAACGTGACGCCCTGCGTCCACGTCCGGAACTCCATGTTCTTCTCGATGCCGGTGTGCAGGTAGCCGATGCCTGGCCGTGCGTCGACAACGGTTTCGCCGTCGATCTCCAGCACGAGGCGGAGGACACCGTGCGTCGACGGGTGCTGCGGGCCCATGTTGACGACGAGTCGGTCACCTTCGACGGCGGTGGCATCGATGGTGTCCCAGTCCTGGCCGGTGACGTGAAAGACGGGACCCTCGGTCGTCTCGGTCGAGCCCGCATACGCGTCGGTGCTGTTCGGGGGGGTCATGAGTAGTTCCTCCGCTGGTCCGGCGGAGGAATGGTGCCGCCCTTGTACTCGACCGGGATGCCGCCCAACGGATAGTCCTTGCGCTGCGGATGGCCGATCCAGTCGTCCGGCATCAGGATCCGGGTCAGTGCCGGGTGTCCGTCGAAGACGACGCCGAAGAAGTCCCACGTCTCGCGCTCGTGCCAGTCGGCTGTCGGGTACACCGAGACGACGCTCGGAATGTGCCGGTCGTCGTCCGGCGTCGTGACCTCCAGGCGCAACCGGCGGCGATAGGACATGGACAGCAGGTGGTAGGCGACGTGCAGTTCACGGCCCTTGTCGTGCGGGTAGTGGACACCGGAGACCGACGAGCAGAACTCGAAGCGCAGCTTGTCGTCGTCGCGCAGGTGCCTGACGATGTCGATTAAGGCGTCCCGCCGGATGAAGAACGTGATCTCGCCGCGGTCGACGACGACCTTCTCAATGGCGTCGCCCGGGAGGGCCCCGATGATTGCGCTGTACACCTCGTCGAACCACCCACCGAACGGTGGCGTCGACGCCCCGGGCATGGCGACCGGACGCGTGATCCCGCCGAAGCCGCTGGTGTCACCGGTGCCATGGACGCCGAACGCGCCCTCACGAACGTCGATGACCTCGAGTTCGCGCACGCCCCCCTCATTGACGCTGGACGCCACTACCTCCCGCGAAACATCCGACGTGTTCTCGTCACTCACCGCAGCAGGCCCTTCTGCGCTGAGGTCGGGATCGCCTCCAAGGCTTCGTGCTCGAGCTGATCGATCTCCCGCTCGCGGTGAGCGCCGAGCTTCTGGTGCCTGACTTGGTCATGCAGCTTGAGCACCGCGTCGAAGAGCATCTCTGGCCGCGGCGGGCATCCCGGCAGGTACATGTCGACCGGCACGACGTGGTCGACGCCCTGCACGATCGCGTAGTTGTTGAACATGCCGCCGGACGACGCACAGACGCCCATCGCGAGGACATATTTCGGCTCTGCCATCTGGTCGTAGATCTGCCGCAGGACCGGCGCCATCTTGTTGCTGACGCGGCCGGCAACGATCATCAGGTCGGCCTGACGCGGCGACGGCCTGAAGACCTCCATGCCGAAGCGGGCCGAGTCGAACCGCGGGGCGCCGAACGTCATCATCTCGATCGCGCAGCAAGCGAGGCCGAAGGTGGCTGGCCAAAACGAGGCCTTGCGCATGTAGCCGACGAGGCCCTCAACCGTCGTCAGCATCACGCCCGTAGGCAGCTTCTCCTCAAGTCCCATGTCTAGTCCCACTCCAATCCGCCACGACGCCAGACGTAGGCGTAGGCGACGAACACGGTGGCCATGAAGATGAGCATCTCGATCAGGCCGAACCAGCCGAGCGCGTCGAAGGCCACGGCGAACGGGTAGAGAAAGATGATTTCGACGTCGAAGACGATGAACAGCATCGCGATGATGAAGTAGCGAACCGAGATGCGACCGCCGCCCACCGGCATCGGGCTGGGCTCGATGCCGGACTCGTACCGATCGAGCTTGGCTCGGTTGTAGCGCCGCGGGCCGGTCAGCGGGGCGATCCCGACACTGAAGACGGCGAAGCCGGCGGCGAGCGCACCCAGCACGAGGATCGGGGTGTAGGCGTTCACTCCACCTCCGCGTGCGCTCATCAACGTGCGTTTGTGAATTGCTTCACAACGTGCTCCGAGTCACACACTACGCCCGGCCGCGGCCCGCCCGCAGCCGGGTCGGGCGTTAGTCGAGCTTGACCTCGACGACCTGAGTACGAGAGCCGGTGTCCTCGATGTCCTCACCGTCGCCGTACGGACGCTCGGCCACCGCGAAGTCGTTGTCGTTGGTCAGGACCAATGTGTCTGGGGTCTTGACCCAGACACCTTCGACCTTGTCCGGCACGCCCTTGACGCCGGCAAGGTTGACGACCAGTTTCTTGTCCGCGCCCGCGATGAGGTCATCGGCCTGGTCGAGCTTCACCAAGTAGTAGCGCGACTGCTCATCCGTCCGCTCCTGGACGATCACGTGGTCCGCGTCGACCGGGGCGAGCGCCGAGATCTTCAGCTTGCGGCCGCGGTCGCCGAAGGTCGACGGATCATCGAACTGGTAGGGGAACTCGTGAAGCGTCTTGCCCGTCGTCGTGTCGAAGGTCAGCAGCTCGGTGATGATCCGGTCCTTCTGCCCGGGTACGACGATCGAACTCTGCAACGCCGCGACGATGGTCTTGCCGTCCGGCAGCAGCGCAAGGTCTTCCAGGCCACGGTTCGCCTTCCGGTACTGCAGTTCGGACGGAAGGGAGCCGTCGACCGGGTACTCCACGCCGGCATCGCGGTAGGCGTCCTCTGTCCCGGCGGGGAGGTGACGCTTCAGGATGTGGCCCTTTGCGTCGAGCTCGACGATCGACGTCGCATACTCCTCGGACACCCAGAAGTGGCCATCGGCCGTGCGGACGATGCCTTCCGGATCGAGGCCGTTGATGTTGTACGGCAGGACCGTCTTGGCGTCGGCGGCCAAAGGCACCGACTCCTCACCGAAAGCGCGGTTCGGCATCCCAGTGACGGGCTTGCCGTCCGCGTTCGTGATCGGGATGGAGTCAATGACGTCGATCGACGTTCCACGCACCTTGATGTGAACCAAGGTCGGATCGAAGGTCGGGACGACGAAGGTGCGCACGTCGTCGTAGACCTCGGGGTTCGGGCCACGGTCGGTCACCGTCCAGTACTCGTTACCGCCGAGCGGGAACAGCGCGCTGCCGATGCTGCCGAGCTGCACACCCCGGTCGTCCGCGATCGAGTCCGGCAGCAGTGCGTTCTGGAATGTCCCCAAGGGGATGTCCGGCAGCGTCGATGTCTTGGTCACCGTGGCGGTCGCGCCGAGAACAGGCGTGACGTAATGCAGCGGTTGCGGCTTGGGCGTCAGCGTGGGCGTCGGGTCGGCGGCTTGTGCGGAGCCTTGCGCGTCGGCGGAGAGCACTGGGCCGATCACCACGGCCAGGCTGATCAACACGAGCGCGACGACGGTCGCAAGGCCGAGAACCTGCAGCTTGTTGGGGCGCATGCGGCGACCGTAGGGATCCCGCATGTCGCGCGCGGACCGTCTCGATTGCCGGACAGTTAATTC
>DATLCL010000023.1:0-8918 GCA_035526415.1 Aeromicrobium sp. | reverse complement strand
ACGCTGCACCCGGACGGGTCGGCGGACATCGACGGCCTGACGCTGGTGACCGATGTCAACGAGCGGTTCGCGCTGAAGATCGACGAGGACACCTACACCACGCTCGGCGGCTACGTGATGGGACGCATCGGGCGCCGTGCGCGCGTCGGCGATACCATCGAGGTCGATGGACGGCGGATGAAGGTGGTGGCGCTGGACGGATTGCGCGTGGCCAAGGTGTGGGTGTCGACGAAGACCGACGACCGCGGCGCGGACACCGCGAACGGGTAGCGGCGGAGTTGTGGTCGTTGGTCGTTGGTCGGGAGGTCGGGCGATCTAGTCGGCGCGAAGGAGCCGTAGCGCGTTGGCAACGACAATCACCGTGGCGCCGGTGTCGGCCAGGATCGCCATCCACAGCGTGGCGACGCCGGTGACCGCCGCGATCACGAAGATGGCTTTCAGCCCCAGGGCAATCGCCAGGTTGACGCGGATGTTCCGCATGGCGGCCCGGCTCACCCGCAGCGTATAGGGCAGCTTCAGCAGGTCGTCGGCCATCAGCGCCACGTCGGCGGTCTCCAGTGCGGCCTCACTGCCGGCCGCGCCCATGGCAATGCCGACGTCGGCCGAGGCCAGCGCCGGTGCGTCGTTGATGCCGTCGCCAACCATGGCCACCAGGCCGTACTGCCGGCGCAGTTCTTCGACGGCGGCCACCTTGTCCTCGGGCATCAGTTCGGCGCGGAAGTCGTCGAGGCCCAGTTCCCGGGCAATGGCGGTCGCGGTCCCCTGGCTGTCGCCGGTGAGCATGACCACCCTGCCGACACCCTGCTCCCGCAGCATCTCGATCGACTCGCGGGCTGCGACGCGTGGTCGGTCGGCCAGCGCGATCAGGCCAATCGGCGTCCCGTCGCGCGCCACCAGGACGGGCGTGCGACCCTGGGTCGAGAGCGCCTCGATGCGCGCGTGGAGCAACGGGTTGCACAGATTGCGTTCCTCGAACAGGCGGTGGTTGCCGAGCAGCACGACCGCGCCGTTGACCCGTCCCTCGGCGCCACGCCCGGCCAGCGCGGTGACGGCGGATCCAGGGGCGAAGGCGATGCCGCTGGCCCTCGCATGTTCGACGATGGCCGCCGCAATGGGATGCTCGGAGCGCTGCTCGATCGAGGCGGCCAGGCTCACGGTGACATCCGGAGACGCACCGTCGAGCGCCATGACGTCCACCACCTCCGGGACGCCGCGGGTGAGCGTGCCGGTCTTGTCGAAGGCTACGCAGCGAATGGCCGCAGCCCGTTCGAGGTGGGCGCCGCCCTTGATGAGCACACCCTTGCGAGCGGCGCTCGCCAGGGCCGCCACGATGGAGACCGGCGTGGAGATCACCAGCGCACAGGGGCATGACACCACGAGCAGCACCAGTGAGCGGTAGAACCAGCTCCGCGGATCGCCGCCCATGAAGGCCGGTCCCATCACCGAGAGCCACACCGCGAGCCCGATCACCACCGGCGTGTAGCCGCTCGAGAAGCGCTCGATGAAGGTTTGCGAAGGGGCACGCTGCGCCTGCGCCTGCTCAACCATGTGGATGATGCGAGCGAGGCGGGTGTCACGCCGCAGCCGGGTCACGCGCACGTCGAGGGCGCCGTATCCGTTGATGCTCCCGGCGAACACTTCGTCGCCCGGCGCCTTGTCCACTGGCAGCGACTCCCCGGTGACCGGCGCCTGGTTCAGGGCGCTCGAGCCTTCGACGATGACGCCGTCGAGCGCCAGTTTCTCGCCCGGCTTGACGAGGATGACGTCGCCGGGGGCGATGGTGTCCACCGGGACGCGGCGCTCGGTCTGGGCGCCGCGCAGCAGCACGTCGGTCGGCGCGAGGTCGATGAGCGAGCGGACCGCGGTGCGCGCCCGCTCGAGCGTGTACGCCTCGAGCATCTGCGCGATCGCGAACAGGAACACGACGGCCGCACCTTCGGACCACTGCCCGAGGGCAACCGCGCCCGCCGCCGCGAGCAGCATCAGGATGTGGATGTCGAGTGAGGCCTGCTTCACGGCCACCCACGCCTTGCGGGCGGTGAGGGGGAGTGCCGACAGCATCGACGCGCCGTAGCAGGCATTCACGGCAAGGCTGCCGGCGCCGGCGTAGGACAGCGCCAGGGCCGCGGCAAACCAGGCGGCCGAGGCGCTGACCATGAGCAGGCGCGTCCGCGCCGCGCGGTCGCCGGTGGAGACCGGCACTTCGTGTTCGAGCCACGCACGCATGCCGGCGTCGGCGACGGCTCCGGCGATGGCGGACGTGGAGAGCTGCGCCGCGTCGTATTTCACGTGGAGCCGCTGTCCCATCAGGTCGGCATGAAAGGCCTCGAGCCCGCGCAGGTTCTTGAACCGGCGCTCGATGAGGGCCACTTCTTCCCGGCAGTCCATGCCTTCGATGCGGAAGGTGGACTCGGCGTGCAGTTCGCAGACCGTGCAGGTAGCGGCCATGGGTCAGCGCCCCGTGTCCACCGACGCGGCGGCGTCTGGCGCAGCGGGCGACGGGGTGGGATGGGCGTCGGCTGGTGCGGCGATGTCGGCCTTCCGTTCCTGCACGTGCTCGTGGGCCTGGGCGAAGAGCCGGATCACGTGGTGGTCGTCCAGGGCGTAGAACATCATCTGGCCGGCCCGGCGCTGGCGGACCAGGCGGGCGTTGCGCAGGAGGCGAAGCTGGTGGGAAACCGCCGACTCGCTGAGGCCGAGCACGGCCGCGATGTCGCCGACGCAGAGTTCGCGACGCGACAGCACGTCGAGGATCCGCACGCGCGTCGCGTCGCCCAGGACTTTGAAGGTGTCGGCCAGAGCGGTGACGAGCTCCGACCCGAACAGTTTGTCGGATAGCTCCTGAAGATATGAATAACTGTTCATATCTTCATAATAGCCAAACCGTCAGAAAGACTGAAACAAATTGCTGATCGCTGATCTGGGGTCTGACCCCGGGGTCTGACCCCAACGCCACCCGGGGTCTGACCCCAACCTCAGCGCAGCGACGCCAGGCTCCCGAACACCGCCTCGTAATCGGGCTCGTTCCGGGCATCTTCCACCACCTGCCGATGACGGATGACACCCGCCTGGTCGATGACGAACACCGCCCGCTTGGCCAGCCCCTTGAGCCCGATCATGTCCTCGAAAAACACGTCGTACAGCCGGATGACCTCCTTGTTGAAGTCGCTCAGCAGCGGAAACGACAGCTGCTGACTCTCGCGAAACGCCTTCAGCGCGAAGAACGTATCCACGCTGATGCCGTACACCTGCGCGTTGGCCGCATTCAGCCGCGACATACGGGTGTTGAACGCACACAGTTCGGCCGTGCACGTGGCACTGAACGCCCCCGGAAAGAACACCAGCACCACCGGCCGGCCGCGGCTGGCGCTGAGCGTGACCGGCGTCCGGTCCTGATCTACGAGCGTGAAGTCCGGAGCCGTCGTTCCAACGTCTACAGATGACATGCATCCTCCCGCGGCCAACCTCGGTTGGCGCGCCCGCCTGATGATTTTCGTAGCGAACCTTTACGGTCGCCGACTACCCATTTTTCCACGCTTTCGGGTAGCATTTTCCGTTGGCGCGGCGATCGCCTGCGCCTTCCTTCTTCATATAACCAGGAGTTTGTCGTGATCGAGGTTCAACACCTCACGAAACGCTACGGGCGCGTCACCGCCGTGGAGGATGTGAGCTTCCGCGTCGAACGCGGAGAGATTCTCGGCTTCCTCGGCCCCAACGGCGCCGGCAAGAGCACGACGATGCGCATCCTCACGGGATACATGCCCGCCACCGAGGGCAAGGCCATCGTCGCCGGATACGACGTATTCGAAAAGCCGGTCGAGGCCAAGCGTCGCACCGGGTACCTCCCTGAAACGCCGCCGCTCTACCCGGACATGACGGTTCAGGACTACCTGACGTTTGTCTCGAAGATCAAGGGCGTGCCTTCGGGCGAACGCAAGCAGCGCATCAAGTACGTGATGGAGCGCACCCGCATCGCCGACATGGCGGGGCGGCTCTGTGCCCGCCTCTCGAAGGGGTACAAGCAGCGGGTGGGTCTCGCCCAGGCCCTCATCCACAACCCCGACGTCCTCATCCTCGATGAACCCACCGCCGGCCTCGACCCCAAGCAGATCATCGAAACCCGGCAGCTGATCAAGGAGCTGGCTGGCGACCACACCATCGTGCTCAGCACGCACATCCTCCCCGAGGTGTCGCAGACCTGCCAGCGCGTCGTGATCATTGCCAAGGGCAAGGTCGTCGCCGTCGACACGCCGGACAATCTCACGGCGCGCCTCACCGGCTCGGTCTCGCTCTACGTGCAGGTCGATGCGAACGGCCAGGACGCGGCGCCGGCGCTGCTCCGGGTACCCGGCGTCACCGGCGTCACCGAGTCGGAGCGCCACGGCGGCTCGATCGGCTACGAGGTGGCCAGCGAGCAGGGGCTCGACATCCGCCGCCAGCTCGCCCAGGCGGTCGTCGGCAGCGGCTGGGGCCTGCTGGAACTCCGGCCGATGCGCGTCAGCCTCGAGGAAATCTTCCTCTCCCTCACGACCGAGGAACAATCGGCCCAGGCCGCGGAGGAACCCGTCAATGCGTAACGTCCTCGCCATCGCAGGCAAGGAGTTGAAGTCCTACTTCGCTTCGCCGATCGCCTACATCGTGATCGGGCTCTTCGCCCTGCTGTTCGGTTATTTCTACGCCGTCATGCTGCAGTACTTCGTGAGGGCGGGCATGAACCTGAATCCGATGATGGGCCAGCAGTCGCTCAACATCAACCAGGACATGCTCCGGCCGGTCATGCAGAACGTCACCATCCTCCTGCTCTTCGTCCTGCCGGCGATGACGATGCGCACCTACTCGGAGGAGAAGCGCAGCGGCACGATCGAGCTGCTGCTCACCTCGCCGCTCACCGACTGGGAGATCATCCTCGGGAAGTTCCTCGGCGCGCTCTCCCTCTACGGCGTCATGCTGGCGGTCACGCTGGTGCACATGGCGGTGCTCTTCGTCTACGGCCAGCCGGAGTGGAAACCGATCGCCACCACCTACCTCGGCCTGCTGCTGCTCGGTGGCAGCTTCATCTCGGTCGGACTGTTCATCTCGACGCTGACGACCAATCAGATCGTCGCCTACATCACCACGTTTTCCGTGTTCCTCTTTCTCTGGGTGATCAGCTGGCTGGGGAGCTTCTCGACGGGGCTCTTCACGGACGTGACCGCGTATCTGTCGATCATCGAACACTTCGACGACTTCTCGAAGGGCGTGATCGACACCACGCACGTCATCTACTACCTCAGTCTGATTTCCTTCGGCCTGTTCCTGACCGCCAAGTCGGTCGACACTGAACGGTGGCGCGGCTAATGTCTCGCATCTTCAACATCATCAGCTGGCTCGGTATCGCGCTGGTCCTCGCGGCGGTCGGCATCCGGTTCGGCGCGCCCGCCCAGGAACGCGTCGCAAGCTATCTCGCCTGGGGTGGCCTGGCCTGCATCGTCGTCTACATCCTCAGCCAATGGCGCGAAATCGGCGGCTTCTTCGGCACGCGATCGGGCCGCTACGGCACGCTGGCGGCCTCGAGCCTGCTCATCGTGCTCGGCATCCTGGTCGCGGTGAACTACATCGGCAAGAAGCAGAACAAGCGCTGGGACCTCACCGCGGCTGGCCAGTTCAGCCTGTCCGACCAGAGCCGCAACGTCGTCCAGAAACTGGACGCGCCGGTGAAGGTGCTGGTGTTCGCCCAGGAGCCGCAGTTCCAGACCTACCGCGACCGGATGCAGCAGTACGAGTACGTGTCGAAGAACATCTCGACCGAGTACATCGATCCGGACAAGAAGCCCACGGTGGCGCAGCAGAACAACGTGCAGCAGTACGGCACGCTGATCTTCAACTACAAGGGACGCTCCGAGCGGACCACCGCCAACACCGAGCAGGACATCACCAACACCCTGATCAAGGTGGTCAGCGGCAAGGTCCGCAAGGTGTACTTCACCCAGGGCCACGGTGAGCGCGACCCGAACTCGGCCGAGCGCAACGGCTACCAGGCGATCAACACCAACCTCACCAACGAGAACTACGGCGTCGAGAAGCTCGTGCTCGCCCAGACCAGCAAGGTGCCCGACGATGCGTCGATGGTGATCGTGGCGGGCCCGAAGACCGACTTCTTCGGCCCCGAGATCGACGCCATCAAGACGTATCTCGACAACAACGGGAAGCTGCTGCTGATGCTCGACCCGGCCGACAAGCCGGACGCCACCCCGCTCACCAACCTGATCGCGCTGGCGCACGACTGGGGTGTTGATGCGACCAACTCGCTGGTGGTGGACGCCAGCGGCATGGGCCGGCTGATCGGCGCGGATGCGTCGGTGCCGATTGCCGCGAACTATCCGCCACACGCCATCACCGACCGCTTCACGGTGCTCACGGCATATCCGATGTCGCGCGGGCTGACGCTGGTCGAAGGCGGCGTCAACGGTCACAACGCCGCCCCGGTAGTGCAGTCGAGTCCCCAGAGCTGGGCCGAAGCGGACGTCAAATCGCTGCTGACGACCGGCGAAGTGTCCCTCGATGAAGCGAAAGGCGACAAGCCCGGTCCGATCACCATCGCCGCCGCCGTCACCGCAACCAAGCCGGACGCGGCGCCGCCGGATCCGAAGGCGGCCAGCGATCCCAAGCCGGAAACGCGCGTCGTCATCTTCGGCGACTCCGACTTCGCCTCGAACGGCGTCATGGGCATCCAGGGCAACAAGGACATGTTCATGAACACCATCGGCTGGCTCTCGCAGCAGGAGAACCTCATTTCCATCCGGGCCAAGGAAGCCTCCGACCGCCGGCTCACGCTCACCGCGACCCAGCAGAACAACATCACCTGGCTGGCCCTGCTGATCGTGCCGGCGATTGTCTTCGGCTCTGGCATCTACAGCTGGACGCGGAGACGGTAGGCCATGCGCGGACTACGCTCCACCATCGCCCTGCTCGTCGTGCTCGCCGGCCTCGGCGCCTACATCTATTTCGTGGCGTCGAAGGCCGAGGACTCGAGCACGAAGCAGGAGAAGCTGTTCCCCTCGATCGCCTCGGACAACATCGAGGAACTGACGGTCCGCAACGACGCTGGTGAAACCACGACGCTGAAGAAGGCCGACGGCAAGTGGACGATCACGGCGCCGGTGCAGGCGCGCGCCTCCGACATGGATGCCTCCGGCATTGCCAACGCGCTCGCCGGCCTGGACGTGACGCGGGTCGTCGACGAGAACCCGGCCGACGTCAAGGACTACGGGCTCGACAAGCCGGGCGTCGAGATCAGCTTCAAGTCGAACGGCGGCAAGCCGTCCGGCAAGCTGATCGTCGGCGGCAAGACGGCTACCGGCGGCAGCCTGTATGCGCGCAAGGACGACGAGAAGCGGGTCGTTCTCATCGCCGAGTTCAACCAGACCACGTTCAACAAGTCCACGTTCGACCTGCGCGACAAGGCCATCGTCTCGCTGGACCGCAGCAAGGTGGACGGTGTCGATGTGGTGCTCGACAAGGGTTCGTTCGAGCTGGCGAAGAAGGACGCCGACTGGTCGATGGTGAAGCCGATCGTCGCGCGCGCCGATGCGTCCGCTGCCGACGGCCTGGTCACGGCGGTGGAGTCGCTGCAGATGAAGTCGATCGTCGGTTCGTCGGCCACGCCGGAGGAACTGAAGCGATACGGGCTCGACAAGCCTTCGGCCGTGGTGAACCTGCACCTTGGCTCGGCCCGGGCATCGGTCCTGGTCGGCGGACCCGCGGGCGAGGACACCGTGTATGTGCGAGACGCCTCGAAGCCCGACATCTTCACGGTGCAGAAGGCCGCGGCCGACGACCTGCGCAAGGTCGCGGACGACTATCGCCGCAAGGACCTCTTCGACATGCGCGCCTTCACGGCCACCCGGATCGAAATCACGCGCGCCGGCACGACCACCGCGTGGGACAAGGTGAAGGGCACCGGCGACAACGCAGCGGACACCTGGAAGCGCGTCAGCCCCGCTGCCGGGGAACCGGACAAGGAGAAGTTCCAGGCCTTCGTTGCGGCGCTGGCCGACATCCGCGCCGTGAGCTTCGTCGAGTCGAAGGCCAGGACCGGACTGGATGCGCCCGCAGCGACCATCGTCGTGAAGTTCGAAGAGGGCAAGAAGGAAGACCGCGTGGCGATTGCCAAGCCGGGCACCGACGCCTTCGCGTCCCGGCCCGACGACCCTGGCGCCGCCCGGATCGACGCCACCAAGTTCGACGAGGCGATCAAATCGATCGACGAGTTCACAAAATGAGCCGACGGCTCACAGCAGCCGTCTTCCCGCTCGCGTTCCTGCTGGCGTGCCGCGGCACGCCAGCGCTTCCGCTTCCCGCCCAACCGCGAGCCGCCACTGCGCAACCCACGCCCGTTGCTGCCCAACCCACGCCCGCTGCTGCGCAGCCCACGCCGGCTGTTGCACAGCCCACGTCCACCACGGCACCAGCCACTTCCGGCGATGCCCTTCGTCATCGCGTCGCCCGCGCCCTGGCCGACCCCGCGGTAGCAGCCGGCACCTGGGGTGTGGAGGTCCGGTCGCTCGTTACCGGAAAGACCCTGGTCGACGCGGGGGCGCACCGGCTGCTCACGCCGGCGTCCACGCTGAAAACGGTCACGCTGGCCGTGGCCGCCGACCAGCTTGGCTGGGACTACACCTACGAGACGCGGGCGGTGCCGGGCGGCACCATCACCAACGGCGTGCTCGAGGGCGATCTCGTGGTGGTGGGGTCCGGCGATCCGAGTTTCGACGACTGGGACGGCGCCGCATCGCGGGTGTTCGAGTCGTGGGCCGCCCAGCTGAGAGAACGTGGCATCACCGCCATCGGCGGACGCATTGTCGGCAACGATGACGTGTTTGCGGATGAGGGGCTCGGCGCCGGCTGGATGTGGGACGACATGGCGTTCGGCTACTCGG
>DATLCL010000001.1:0-2764 GCA_035526415.1 Aeromicrobium sp. | reverse complement strand
TAGAGTACCCCGATCTCCCAGAAGAACCCGCTGGGACGATCGCGACCGGGTCTACTGTGGAGGTTCCGGCGATGTGCCGCGGCGGGAGATGTGATGGTTGACGAGGACGGCCTGTCTGAGCTGCACGACAGTCGCGGCAGTGAGTCGTCGACGCTCGACACGATCATCGACTGGGCTCAGAACGCCGTCAGGGGCACCGACGCCGGGATTTTCTTGCTGCACGCCAAGGGCAGGCTAGAAACTGCTGTCCCCACATCGCGGGAAATGGCGACGGCCCACGAGTTGCAGATCGAACTCAATGAAGGACCGTGCCTGCAGGTCATCAACGATGACAACGTTGACACCTACGTCATTGGTGAGACCGCCACTGACGACCGATTCCCGACCTGGGGACCAGCAGCTGCCGAACTTGGCTTCCACAGCGTTCTCAGCGTTGTGCTCAAGACCAGTCAGAAGCGCTTCGGCTCACTGAACGTGTACTCCGGGGAGCCGGACGCATTCGACCGCGACGACCTGGCCGTCATCGACATCTTTTCCCGCCGAGCCGCGCGAGCCATGGCCGTCGCCGAAGACAGTTCCGGACTCACCACGGCGCTGGACACCCGCAAACTCATCGGCCAAGCCCAAGGCATTGTCATGGAACGCTTCGATATCGACGCAGACCGCGCCTTCGACTACCTCGTGCGCCAATCACAAGCCAGAAACGAAAAGATCCGCGCCCTCGCCGAATGGATCGTCACCAACCGCAGCACCAATGCCCTCAGCGACCTCGACCTCTGAAACGCCGGCAGCGGCGCTTTGCCCGCATTGCCGGCTCCATGAAGTACTCGCGAAGCACGCACGGAACGCCGCACCCGTTCCACAGTCCGGTTGCCATTGCGAGGCAAAGGGCGTAGACCTGCCGGTAGAGCGAGGCTAATGAAGTTGGTCTTTCTTGGCACTTCAGAAAAGACCAAAAAATGAACGACCATGCTTGGCTTCTGCACATCTTCAAAGTCAGCAACAGATCGACTCAACAGCTTGCAGCTGCCATGATCGGCAGTTCGCCCACATTGACCGCGCACACCGCCACTAGTGGCTCAGATCATTACGTGTTCGTCGATGCTCCGGACGAGGAGCAAGCCCACCTGGCCTACGAGTTGTTGATGCGCGCCGACTCCGACTCCGTGCTGCTGCACACCGCTCGAGGCCCAGCAGAGCCTGTTGCGTCCCGAGTCGCTCAAGTAATCCCGCTGCCTGCACGTCACCAGGAAGACCTCGTCGGCTAGGCGACAGCTTCCAACTCGCAGTCGGGCTGACCGTCCGCTCGACCACGGCATCCGAAGCGGAAGGTCAACGGTCGGGGATCTTCGCTCGTCAGGGCACGCGCAAGTGGCGGTATCGGGGCGGGTGGCACAGCTCGCTATCGCTGATCAACGGCATTATTCCCTGCTATTCCAGTGTGGCCAGGGTCGGGATCGAACCGACGACCTTCCGCTTTTCAGGCGGACGCTCGTACCAACTGAGCTACCTGGCCGGGCACCTCTTGCCCGCCTGAGCGAACAAGAGATGGGCACACTTGGCGACCCCGACGGGACTCGAACCCGCGACCTCCGCCGTGACAGGGCGGCGCGCTAACCAACTGCGCCACGGGGCCAAGATGCGTCCGCGACTCTACCGCACCGCCAAAGCGCTGACCAAAGCGGATGCGCCCCGCAGTTGGGCGGCTCGAGCAAGTGTCCTAGCAGGTCCGTGGCCAACCGGCCGTCCTCATCCCACCTGATGAAATGCCGGTCAGCCGCCGCGTGCGGAGGCGTTCCATGGGTGGGTGGAACCTTTGCCCATCACCGAGCTTCTCGAGTGGACCGCCGTGGTCGCCGAGGAGGTCCGCAGCGGTCGCCATGACGTCCATGCCGACCGGGACGAGCGATGGCACGTTCGGCTGATGTGCGACGAGCGGGTCGACCTCTGGCTGATCAGCTGGACCACCGATCAGGGCACGCAGTTGCACGATCACGGTGGGTCGCTGGGCGCCTACACCGTCGTCACCGGCGAGCTGAGCGAAGCCTCGTGGGATCCGATGGCCGGCCATCTGGTCGAGCGGGCGGTGTCCGCTGGGGACGCGGTGGCGTTCGGGGCCTCGTATGTCCACGATGTGCTCAACGTGCGCAGCGGAACGGCCGTGAGCGTTCACGCGTATTCACCCCCGCTGACGCACATGAACTTCTACGACGTCGTGGACGGACAGTTGACTACTCTCGCGAAGATATGGACCGACGATCCCGAAGTGGCGACACCCGACCTGCGAGTCGCATCATGACGATCGACCATTTGCTGGCCGACGCCCGCTCCACGTACCAGCGCGTCACTCCTGTCGAAGCGCATCGCCAGACTTCCGATGGTGCGGTGATCGTCGACATCCGGCCGGCGTGGCAACGCACCGAAGAGATCCCCGGCTCCTTGGTCATCGAGCGCAACCACCTCGAATGGCGACTGGACCCGGCTTCGTCGGCGCGGGTCGAGCAGGCCACGGTCGGCCAGCGGTGGATCATCCTGTGCCAGGAAGGGTACGCATCGTCGCTGGCAGCGGCATCAGTCCGACGTCTGGGGCTCGACGTCACCGACATCATCGGCGGAATCGATGCATGGCGCGAGGCGGGGCTGGATCTCGTCATTGGTCCGACCGATGTGGAAAGGTTCGTGCCAGCCGAGTCTGAAGGGGGCACCTCGTGATCGAGTATCGAGGAGTTTCCAAGACGTTCGCCGACGGCACCACAGCCGTCGG
>DATLCL010000005.1:0-3993 GCA_035526415.1 Aeromicrobium sp. | reverse complement strand
AGGGTCGCGCCGGTCTCTCGGGCGATCTCGATGGCGCGTCGCGTGCCGGCAGCCTCCACTGAAGGCGGGCGCGACTCGGCGTGGTAGCGCGGCTCGGCGTGCCCGTCCGCGAGGAGGCGGTCGATATTCGTTTCCAGCATGCCGCGGTCCTCGCAGTGAACCTCGAGCATGCCGCCGCGCGCGCTCGCGGTTTGCATCGCCCGCCGCAGGACGTCGTCGCCGACTCCGAAGTCGTAGACCATGAACGCCTTGAACGTGGCCACGCCAGCATCAATGAGCGCCGGCAGCTCGCTCACTGGGTCGTCCTGGCCGCTCGTGATGACCGCGCTGACGCCGTAGTCCACCGCCGAATCCCCAGAAGTCCGCCGCTGCCACTGCTCGGCGTCGGAAAGGAGCGACCGCGAGGGGTCGATGCCCGTGCCCGGGTTGTTGAAGGACAGGAACGTGGTCGTGCCACCGAACGCGGCCGCGACCGAGTCCTGGAAGAAGCGGTCGGGTGCCTCCTCGGTGGCGATGCGCGTGTGCGTGTGGACGTCGATGACGCCCGGCAGGACGAGTAGTCCCGCGGCGTCGATCTCGCGCGCGTCAGCCGAGTCAGGCAGCCGATCCTCGACGGCCACGATCCGGCCGCCCTCAACGGCCACGTCCGCCCGCCGCCGACCCTGCGCCGTTACGATGATCCCGCCGCGAACGATCAACTCGGCGGCCATGCGTACCTCACCATGAACACAGGCCACTCGGCGGCGGGCAGCTCGAGCTCAAGCTCGTCCCGGAACGGGATGCCGGCGTTGCCGAGGATCGGAATCTCGGGCTTGGGCCTCCGAACGATCAGGGCGCCTCGTCCTCGGAGCGACGTGGCGGCCGACCTTCGCGGTCCCCTTCCACGTCCTCATGCGACTCCCCGTCGTCGACGCCGGGCGGTGAGCCTGCGCCCGTACGGTGGTCGATGTACGAGGTCGGCACCTGCCACGTCTGGTTTTCAACAGGCGCATAGAAGTTCGGCGCGTTGTCGTCATAGAAGCGGTCCGTTTGAATGCGCCTTCCGCGATCGAGGTTCCATGCGCCGACCAGTGATGCCGCGAGGGTGACGATCAGCCCGATCACCATCGGAAACAGGCCGACGCCAAGCAGGCCGAGAGCGACTGCGACCCAGACACCGATGACGACTATCAACACCGACCAGAAAACGATCCGGTCCCTGTTCACCGCTGTGACTCCGTGATCTCGATGTCCTGCGCCCCCTCCCAGAGAGCGCGGCGGCCCATCTCGCGCAGCTGGGCGCGGACGGCATCGTGATCGCCCGGCCCAATGATCGTCGCGAAATGGTTGCCTGAGAGCTGACCGAGCTTGGACGAGAAGTCGCACGCGCCGTACGCGATCAGGATCTCGCCCTCCGACAGGTCGCCGGTGTAGACGATGATCTCTGTCGGCGCCGGGTGCGACGTGTGGTTCTCGAAGCCGACCGGCAGCTTCTCGTCACCAAACGGGATCCAGCAACCCTCGCCGCTCCACTTGCAGTGGATGAGCCGACTGCGCATCGGCAGCAGCGTGCGAATGGCTTCGACCGTTTGGGGGGCGTCGGCCTCCCATCGGGCAGTAAAGTTCAGGTCGCCGACGCGGATCGCAAGTTCGCCCATATCGAGCGCAAGGGTAGCGCGAGCAAAGGCGCAGAGGAGTCCGATGGACGAGGGCCCAACGATCTCAACGCACGTGCTCGACGTCGGCGGCGGCACGCCCGGCGTCGGGTATCACGTGTCCCTGTACCGGGTCGACGGTGAGTTCGAAACGTGGGCCGGGCACGGGACCACGGACGACGACGGCCGAATCCGCCGCCTGCTCGACGGCCTCTTGACGGCGGGCGAGTACCGGATCGACCTCGAGATCGGCTCCGTCTTCATGCGCCATGCGTCGATCACCTTCGCCGTCGATGACCCCACCCGCAGCTTCCACGTGCCATTTCTGGTCTCTGCCTTTTCGCTGACGACTTACCGCGGCACGTGACGCAGTCAACGGCGCGGGACCTGCTGGCCACGCTCTTCGAGGGAGCGCCGCGGTTCGTGGCCCTCCTCGCCCAGCCAGACGGCCAGGCGATCACAGACGTCCTTGCACGGGCCGATCAGGTCGCCCACAACATGCCCGAGGACGAGCAGATCGAGCTCCTCAATGCACACCCCCGGATCGGCGCGCTGCCCTCGTCCGTGTCCGCGCTCTCGTACGAAGAGCAGGGCTACGAGCGCGACCCCGGCACGCACGAGCTGCAGGCGCGGCTGGATCTACTCAACGCGGAGTACGAGCAACGCTTCGGCTTCCGCTTCGTCGTCTTCGTGGCCGGCCGGCCGCGCTCCGACATCGCAGACTTCATGGAGAGTCGGCTGTGGGCATCCCGTGAGGAGGAGCTGGCGCGCGGTTTATCGGACGTCATAGCCATCGCCAAAGACCGATTGGGGAAGCTGACAACCGTCGAGGAGGGTTCCAGCGCATGAGCGCCGAGATCTACTACGGCAAGGCCGACGTCGCGACATACCGCACGTACGGAACGCCACTCAGTGGTGTGTCGCCGATCCCCGAGTCGAGCTTCATGGGGCGCTCCAACGTGCTCATGGCCGCCACGATCGAGGTCCAGGTGCTGGGCACTACGTTCATGTCTGCGTACACGGAGGGCGACAACCGGCTCGTTGTCGCCACGGACACGATGAAGAACTTCATCCACCGCGAGTCGCTCGCATTCACCGGCGCCACCCTCGAGGAGTGGATCGGGTTCATCGGCCGCCGGTTCCTGGAAACGTACCCGCATATGGAGCGCCTCCGCCTCATTGGCACGGAGATCCCGTTCGAGCCGGCGCTGGTGCCCGCTGGCGATGGCGACGGGTTCGAGGCAAGCCAGGTGCTGTTCGAGCGCGGTCATGGTGATCGGTCGACGGCAAAGGTCGAGCTGGAGAGGACGGCCGATGGTGGCGTGCGGGCAACCGATGTTTCGGCCGGGCGCAAGGACATCCAGCTGATGAAGGTCACCGGGTCAGCATTTGCTGACTTCGCACGCGATTCGTACACGACGCTTCCTGAGCGCAGGGATCGGCCGCTGTACGTGCACATGGACATGGGCTGGCGCTATTCGTCGCCCGAGGTCGCCTTGGATCCGTCACATGCCGGCTACGTTGCGGGCGACCAGGTGGCCGACCTGGCGGCGGCGGTTTTCCATCGGTTCGTCAGCCTGTCGATCCAACACTTGGTGAATGAGATCGGGAAGGTGATGCTCGAACGCTGGCCGCAGATCTCCGAGGTGTCTTTCGAATCACAGAACCGGCTGTGGGATCTGGCGGTGACGTCAGAGACGGACGAGCGTGTGAAGGTCTACTGGGATCCACACCCGCCCTACGGGAAGATCGGGCTCATCCTCCGCCGCGACGACTAGGTTTTGCCGCCAGGATCCACTCGAAGCGGGCCGATCCTTCGGGTTCCTGCGTATCGACCTCTTCGTCCGCCAAGATCTCGAGGTCGGCACGCGCCATCGAGGCGCGGATTTCCTCGATCTTCTGACCACCAAAGAACATCGGGACGCCCAGCCACTCGCCGCGCCACGCAGACACGCCACTCGTGGGGAATGTGGCCAGCATCACGCCATTCGGGCGCAACCAGTGCCCGATCGTCTCGACCATTTGAGTTTGCGCGGCCGCCGGCAGGTGGTTGAGGGAGTACAACGCGAGGACGCCGTCGAAGCTGGCTTGCGAGAAGTCGATCGTCGTCATGTCGGCACGAATGAAGCGTCCGTCGGGCACGCGCGATTGTGCGGCTCGGAGTTGAACGGCCGACAGATCCACCCCTGTGAGCCGGATTTTCCGGGGCAGATCCCCGGTCCAAACGAGACCCGGGCCACAGCCGAGGTCGAGTACATCGGCGTCCTTGGGCAGCCTTCCGAAAAAAGCTCCGAGCAGTCGCTCGCGCATGGGATCAGCGATGCCGTTGCTCCATTGCGCAAACCGATCGCCGAGGGCG
>DATLCL010000310.1:0-18394 GCA_035526415.1 Aeromicrobium sp. | reverse complement strand
GGCAGCCGCAACCAGACTCCGGAAGCGCTCCCGTCACCGGAGCCCACCCCGGTCGTCGTCACCGACTCGCCGGAGCTGGACCAGCGCGAAGCCGACCTCGACGAGCGCGAGTCCCAGCTCAACGACCGTGAAGCCGAACTCGACAAGCGCCAGACGGACCTCGACAACCGCAAGGCCGAGCTCGACCGCCGAGCCCTCGAGACGCCCACCCCCACCCCCACCGGGTCCGCGACCGCGACCCGGATCGGCGGCGAGGAGACTGTGCTGGTCGGCACCGACGTCCGCAGCGGCACCTACCGGACCAGCGGCCCCAGCGATGCCGAGATCGAGTGTGAATACACGATCTCGCGCGATGCGGGTGCCAGCGACGTGGTCGACGAGGGGCGGACGAGTGGCTCCGCGACCGTCACGCTGCGCGACGGCGAGTACTTCGACTCCGACAGCTGCCAGGACTGGAATCGCGAGTAACGCAGATCACGTTGACCAAAGTATGCAGCCTCGCATAACTTGGCCGGCATGACGATCACCACCACCACGGACGTGAGCGCGCTCACCCAGCCCCTCGTCCTTCCCAACGGAACGGTGGTGCCCAACCGCATCGCCAAGGCCGCGCTCAGCGAGTGCCTCTCCTCCCCCGGCTTCGCACCGGGCGCGGAGATCAAGACGCTCTATCGCCGCTGGGCCGACAACGGGCAAGGCATGACGATCACCGGCAACGTGATGGTGGACGAGCGCTACATCGGCGAGCCCGGCAACGTCGTCGTCGAGGACGAGCGGCACCTCGAGGACCTGGTCGAGTGGGCGTCGATCGTGAAGTCGGGCGGCGCGGTCGCGCTCGTGCAGATCAACCACCCGGGACGGCAGACGCCTCGCACACTGGTGTCGAAGCCGGTCGCGCCCTCGGCCATCGCCGTCCCCGGCATGGCTGGGTCGTTCGCGATGCCCCGGGAGCTGACCAACGACGAGATCCACGACATCATCCGGCGCTTCGCGACGACGGCGCGCATCGTGACCCAAGCCGGATTCGACGGCGTCCAGATCCACGGCGCCCACGGGTATCTCGTCAGCCAGTTCCTCTCGCCGTTGGCCAACCAGCGGACGGACGACTGGGGCGGGACACCGGAGAAGCGTCGTCGCTTCGTGCTCGAGCTCGTGGCTGCGATCCGAGCCGAGATCGGCGACAAGATCCTGAGCATCAAGCTCAACTCGGCTGACTTCCAGCGGGGCGGCTTCTCCGAGGACGAGTCCCTCCAGGTCGTCGACGCGCTCGTGGAGGCCGGCATCGACCTGCTCGAAGTCTCCGGCGGCACCTACTCGTCGGCGGCGATGCTCGGCGTGAACCCGGACGTCCGGGAGAGCACGCGCAAGCGGGAGGCGTACTTCCTGGACTACGCGCTGCGGGTGCGCGCCGCTCATCCCGAGCTTCCGCTGATGCTCACCGGTGGCTTCCGCAGCGCGGAGGCGATGAACGACGCCGTCGCCAGCGGCGGCATCGACCTGGTCGGCCTCGGCCGCCCGCTGACGCTGCAGCCGGACATACCCGGCGCTCTGCTCGACGGCGCCGCCGATCGTGCCTACGTCAAGGTCCACCAGACCGGCGTTCGCCTCATCGACAGCCTCACCGAGCTGACCTACTACACGGTCAACATGTGGCGCATGGGCGACCGCAAGGAGCCGAAGCCGACGCGTCACCCCGCCGTCGCGGTCGCCATCTACATGGCCAAGCACGGCGTCGACGCCGTCCGCGTAGGTGGTCGGGCGAAATGAACGGTGCCGCATGAGTAGGGCAGGCGCGGAGACTCGCGCCCGGGTCGTCCAGAGCGCGAAGGAGCGCATGCGCCGGCAGGGCGTCGCGGCGACGTCGATGCTCGATGCGATCACCGACGCCGGTGCATCTCGCGGCTCGCTGTATCACTACTTTCCCGGCGGCAAGGCGCAGCTGATCGAAGAAGCGACGGCCGCGGCGTGCGACGAGTACGACGCGGCGTTCGCGCTGATCGAGGACATGGACGCGAGCGAAGCCATCCCGGCGGTGGTCGACTACTGGCGTGCACAGGTCGAGTCGACGAACTATTCGGCCGGATGTCCCGTGGCAGCCGCCGCCCTGTCCGGCGACGACATGTCGACCGCGCGGGACCGTGCGGGCAAGGGCTTCGGCACGTGGACGCAGATGATCGAGTCGATGCTGCTGACGTCCGGCGTTCCAGCCACGCGCGCCCCCTCGCTGGCCTCGCTTGTCGTCTCCACCGTCGAGGGAGCCGGCATCGTGAGCCTGGCGCAGCGGTCGATGGAGCCGATCGAACGTGCCGCCGACGAGCTGCTGATGGCGGTCGACGCGGCGCGAGCCTGAGCCACGGTGCGGCGGTCTGGCACAGTGACGCCATGGCGAGGACTTCGGCCCAGATCGCATTGCGCCGCACCGACGAGAACGCCGCGGAGATCGAGGCTCTCGCGGCGCAGTTCGGCGGTGCCGTGGGCGTCGAAGGTGTCCTGGGCGACCTGAACCGGCAGGCCCGCCCGGCCCAGATGCCGGGCTCGGCGGTCACGCGCGCCTACGCGTGGGAGGGCCGCGACGATTGGGACTCACGCTGGTGGCCCCAAGGCATCACCTGGTCCACCGATGTCTCCGCCAGCGAGGGCGTGATCGTGGCCAGCGCCTACGCCAAGAATCGCGTCAGACTGACCGTTGGCAGTCGCATCACTGTCGTGGACCTGGCCAGCCTGCGCTACCGCCACGTGCTCCTCGTGCGTCCACTCATGTGGCGGGGGCGAGCGATCTTCCGGCCGCTGCGCATCCACGCCGGCGGCCTGGTGTGGTTCGGACCGTCCCACCTGCACGTGGCCGGCGCCCGGCGCGGCATCTTCACCTGCCGGATGCAGGACGTCCTCGAGGTGCCGCCCTCACGGGCGACCCTCGGGCATCACTACATCCTGCCCATGCGATTCGCCTACGACGCTGCAGCCGGCAACATGCGCTATTCGTTCCTGTCGCTCGACCGGAGCGTCACGCCTCCCGAACTGGTGGCGGGCGAATACGGCCGGGAGTCGATGCCGACGCGGCTCGCGCGCTTCCAGATCGACGGCGACTACCTCACCACCCACACGGCGGGCGCCTCCGCGCCCACCCTGTTCGACGACCGCGGCCTCTCCCACATGCAAGGTGCCGTGACCGTGGCCGGCACGTGGTACGTCACGCAGTCACGTGGTCCCAATGCGCTGGGCCAGCTCCAGGTCGGCCAGCCGGGGGCATTTCGGCGCTACCGCGAGGCTCTGCCCATCGGTCCCGAGGACATCACCTACTGGCCAGCCCGAGACGAGCTGTGGTCCCAGACCGAGCACCCGGGCAGCCGGTGCTTCTTCGCGATGGAGCGCAGCCAGTTCTAAGCCAGACTCGCCCGGTTGGCCCACGCCCATCGCAGGACCGTGATCGAGAAGAACCAGGTGAGTGCGACGATCACAGCCTCGATGGCGCCCCCCACGCCCTGGCCGAAGATCCCGTGCTCCAGGTCGTACAGCAGGTCCATGCAACCGAGATAGAGCGCCGCCGAGCCGGCGCAGATCAGCCACAGGAGCGCGCTGGGCCACCGCCGTTGCAACGCCACGAACGCCATGAGGCACGCGACGCCGAGCCAGAGATCGGCGAGCGGGAACGCATTCTCGAAGTCGTAGTACGCCTGCGTGTGCTCGCTGGCGAGCCAGTCGCGATGGGTGAACCAGATGGACCAGTAGGCGACGTCGATGAGTACCGCCAGCACCAGCATCACCGCGACGAGCCGCCTCACAGGGCGAGGGTAATGCGGCCCCGGCAAAATTCGGCGCTCAATGTCTTTTTCCGCAATAGTTACTCCCGAGTAATAATTGGCCATGGCTCGAATCCTCCCGCTGCTCACGCTTGCCCTCGCGACCCTCGTTGGGACGCCGGCCAGCGCAGCCACTCCTCCCGCTCCCGTCAATGGATGCGTCCGCTCCGTGCAGGACCCGTCCCCGACCACCACCGCGCCGGTCGACATCTGCTACACCCTGTTCCGCCCTGCCGGGGCGTCGCCCGTCAGCAAGGTGCCGGTGATCATGCACAGCCATGGCTGGGGCGGTTCGCGCATCACCACCATCGACGGCACTGTCCAGCGCTGGCTGGACGCGGGATACGGCGTGCTCTCCTTCGACCAGCGCGGTTTCGGCGAGAGCGGCGGCCATGCGTACGTCGAGAATCCGGCGTACGAAGGCATCGACGTCCAGAAGATGATCGGTGTCCTCGCCGCTCAGGACTGGGTCCAGATGGACGGCCCCGGCGACCCCCGTCTCGGCGCCATCGGCGGCTCCTACGGCGGCGGCTACCAGTTCGTCGGCGCCTTCACGAACCTGATGACCAAGGGCAAGCCGATCTTCGACGTGCTCGCACCGGAGATCACCTGGTTCGACCTGACCGAGAGCCTGTCACCCCAGGGCGTGTCGCGGACGGAGTGGGCCTCGGCGCTGTCAGCTGCGTCGCTGCAGAGCGATGCCCTGCCGCCGAACGTCTACAAGGCGTTGCTCGAGGCCGCCGCCACCGGCAACTGGCCCGACGGCTCGACACCGGGCACCGAGAACCTCAATGCGTTCTTCGAGAAGAACGGCCCGAAGTGGCACGTCTCCCAGGGCCGCCAGCTGAACATCCCGGTCCTCTTCGGGCAAGGGGCGACGGACACCTTGTTCCCCCTCGAGCAGGGCTTCCAGAACTGGGCGAAGGCGATCACCAAGTCGGCTCGCGCGCGCAGCATCTTCATCGCCTACAACGGCGGCCACATCCTGCCGTCGGTCTTCCCGCAGAGCTCCGCGCCGGCCAACGCGGACCCGTGCAGCGTCAAGCTCAACAACAGCTCGTTCGGCGACCTGACCGTGAAGTTCTTCAACCAGCGGCTGCGCGGCATGACCACCGACCTCACGGGCTACGGCAAGTATCACCTCGCGACAGCCGGCGGCACGTGCACGACGGTCTCGTCGATCGCGCCCAACCAGGCGTTCTCCGTCGGCACGGTCACGACGACTGCTGCCGCCGGCGCACCCACCGCGGTCGAGATCGCCAGCGGCCCCATCCGAGTGGCCGGCAGCCCGAACATCACGGCCGATGTGACAACCATCGGCGTCGACAACCGCGCCTTCTACGGCTTGGCGATCGGCACCTCACCGCAGGATGCGAAGCTCGTGCAGAACAACGTCCTGCCCGTTCGCCAGCTCGGCGTGACGACCGTGAAGGGCCGCACGATCGACCTGCCTGCGGTGGCGGTCGACGTCCCAGCCGGCCAGAAGCTGTTCCTGTACGCCTCCCCGGTCAGCGACATGTTCGCCGGCATGGCCAGCCGTACGCCGGGGACGGTGACCCTGACGAACGCGGCGGTGCATCTCCCCGTCGTCAACTGAAGTGGCGGCGCATGTCCTGAATGATGCCGTCGACGACCCGCGCGTTCAGCGGGGAGCCTAATCGGCCGAGAGCGGTCGGCTCCATCGCGAGGGTCCAGGTGAATCGAGACTGGCTCGGAGACACCTCTTCGACCAGATAGTCCTCGGCCAAGCTGGTGAACATCGGCAGGTTCGCCCGTTCGACGTAGAAGGACTTGCGACGTCCTTCTTCCCAGCGGAAGAAGACCTCATCCACGACCAGCAGGCCATACAACGCCGGCATCGTGCGCGTCGTCCCGACGCCGAACGGACGCGGTGACGTCCACCGAGCGCCGCGCAGGGACCGGCAGAACGACAGCGCTCCATCGGCGACCAGCTCGGCCCACACCTCGGAAGCCGGCTTCGCGATGTCGAACGTGCCGACCTGCACTTCCCGCGCCGATTCGAAAAAGGTCTCGTCCACGGGCTGAAGCGCGAATGCGGGCATTGGCCCATCATGGCATCCGCCATTCGTCGCCGTGCCGACCAATCCGTGCGGTCACCTGCGCCGAATAACCCCTTGAAGCATTCGTAGGAGCCTTGAGGAGCCCACCATGACCACCATTGTCCGGATCGGCATCACTGGAGTCCTTGCCGCCTCCTTCCTGAGCCTGATGGTCGTCGGAGCCCATGCCGCTACCCGTGGGATGGCTGAACCGATCCAAGGCACCCAGCCTGCCGGCACTGTCCAGATTCCGCTGGCGCTCGTGGTTGCCGCTGCCCTCGCAGTGTTCACCGTCACGACCTGGGCCTGGCACCGCCGACGCCAGATCTTCGCCTGACCCTCCTAGCTCCGCTCGAGCAAACCCTGCGCGCGCGCCCAAGCCTCGGTTCGAGACATCCCTTCGGCGAGGCCGACACGTGGCTCCCACGCGAGCAGGTCGCGCGCAGTCGCGATTCCGTAGGTCCCGCGGCGTAGCGCGAGGAAGCGGACCCCGTCCGGGGTCAATTCGCTGACCGTGCCGCGAGCTCGCGCGATCCGGCTCTGGAGTGCGGCGGCGGCGAGCGCGACCGAGGTCGGGACGGTCGGTACCCGGCGTCGGCCCAGCATGCGTGCGTAGTAGTCGAAGAATTCACTCGTCTCGACGCCCGCCCCGCCGCTGAGATTGATCACCCGTCCGGCCGCGGGCCCGCACTCCGCGGCCATCACAACCCCATCCACGAGATCGTCGACATAGACCGGGCTGTGGATGCCGCGCCCGTGTTCGGGAAGGGCGAACCGGCGCGCGCGGAGCAGCTCAAGCGGCAATGTGGTCCAGGGCCGTGATCCCGGGCCGTAGACGTCACCCGGGCGGATGACGGTCACATCGATTTGGCCTGCGGCGTGGGCCTGAAGCACGACCTGCTCGGCGGCGACCTTCGTGTCGACGTAGGCAACGCCGGTCGTCCGCACCGGCCAGCTCTCGTCAACGCCGTCGGGGAAATCGAGCCCGAAGGTGACCACCGACGAGATGTGGACGAAGCGCTCAGCGCCGCCGTCCCGTGCAGCGTCCAGCGCCAACCGCGTCCCCCGGACGTTCACGTCCCAGAAGCTGGACTCGTCGCTCGGCATCCCGACGAGCGCTGCCGTATGGACAACGGTCGTGCAGCCATCTGCGACTCTCTGCCATTCGCCGGGCTGCGAGATGTCGCCGGCCACCACACCCGCAGCGGGGTCTGCGTCGCGGTCGACCCCGACGACCTCAGCGCCGCGTTCGCGGAAGCTTCGAGCGAGCGTCCGGCCGATGAAGCCGTTCGCTCCGGTGATGCACACGCGAGTCACGCGCCGAGACTACCCACGAACTCAGCCGTACTTGCCTGGATGGAGCCAAGGGGGCGCCACGTGGGGCGGAGCCGCGGATCAGAACTCACTCAGCCCTCCGCTCAATGCCGTGTCGTTGCCTCCGGGCCGCCACGAGTTCGGCCAACCCAATGAATCCACCGTAGAGAGGAGCCCGGGCGCTTCAGGACAGCCGCGCCGATCGCGGAATCCGATTGGGCGCTGGCAGGCCGGCCAGCGCAGGCGGTGTGGTCGCCCGAGGTACCGTAGGGGCAAGACCGCGATCGTCAGTCTTTGGCAGGGTGCGGCAACATGAGACGGGCCAACACCATGGCCAAACCGCTCGATTCAACCCGGCTTGCAATTCGGGGGGGCGCTGAGAACCAGCGGCCGTATGGCGCATGGTGGCCACAAGATCGCACTCTGAGCACTCAATTGAGGTGTCTGTTCGACCTGTGGCCATCAAGTCAAGGCAGCATCGCTCGTATCCTGTTCTCGCCACCGGACTGGGACGACCACCCGCACTCGGTGCAGGTGACGGGCCGACGGGTCAAGACCGGGTCGTTCCCTCGAGACGACACACACGAAGTGACGTTGGTGATGCACGATGGGCAGCGGCGCTTCATCACTGTCATCCCGCCAGCGACATCCCGCCGAAAGGCAGCAAGACTGCTCGACAACGTCGCCGACAACACATTGAAGCGCCGCAGCAGACGTTTCAGGTCCGACGGTCAGAGCATGTGGGAGAACGACGGCGGACACGCCTAGATGGTCGACCACACGCACAGCAGCTCTGAGCGGCTTCTTGACGAGGGATACGAACTGTTCTTCAAGGCGACAGTCAATGAACCCTTCTTGAACTTCGAACTCTTCCGTGCTGCTCTCGCGGATGACTCGGCGAGCCCACCTGCTCCGGACTAGTGAGCCCCACCACGGGCTCGAAGCACGGCTCCCCGCCCGACGAGGCGTGGTGGCAGTCGGCGACCGTGTATCAGGTCTATCCACGCAGTTTCGCCGATTCGAACGGTGACGGTGTCGGAGACCTGCCTGGAATCCTGTCCCATCTCGACCACATCGCAGGACTTGGCATTGACGTGATTTGGCTGGGCCCGGTGTATCGCTCGCCGCAGACCGACAACGGATACGACATCAGTGACTACCAGGCCGTCGACCCCTTGTTTGGGACCCTCGACGATCTGGACCGCCTGATCGCCGCCGTCCATGAGCGCGGCATGAGACTCATCATGGACCTGGTCGTGAACCACACCTCCGACGAGCACCCGTGGTTCGTCCAGTCCCGTCGAAGCCGGGAAGGTCCGAAGGCCGACTGGTACTTCTGGCGCGACGCCAAACCGGGAGCGACCGCCGGCCAGCCCGGGTCTGAGCCCAACAACTGGGGTTCGGCGTTCTCGGGTTCGGCTTGGCAGTGGTCGAGCGAACGCCGTCAGTTCTACCTGCATCTGTTCTCAGCTCAGCAGCCAGACCTCAACTGGGACAACAGGGAGGTGCGCGAAGCGATCTTCGCAATGATGAACTGGTGGCTCGATCGGGGTATCGACGGGTTCCGGATGGACGTCATCAACTTCATTTCCAAAGACCCCGCGCTCCCGGACGGTCCGCTCATGGACTCGGGCTATGGCGACGGCATGCCTTATTTCGCTCACGGCCCGCAGATCTCCGCCTATCTGAGTGAGATGCGGCGCCGGGTCTTCGACTCCCGGCCTGACACGTATCTGACGGTGGGTGAGATGCCGGGCGTCACGCCTGAGCAGGCCCGCGAGTTCACCGACCGAGTGCACGGGCATCTGGCGATGGTCTTCCAGTTTGAGCACGTGGCTCTCGACCATGAAGGCGACAAATGGACACCGCGCGAGGTGACCGTCGCCGACCTGCGCGCAACGTTGGGCCGCTGGCAGGAGGCCCTGGCGGACGGCGGCTGGAACAGCCTCTACTGGAACAACCATGACCAGCCGCGCGCTGTCTCGCGGTTCGGCGACGACACGACCTTCTGGTTTGAGTCGGCTACCGCGCTGGCCACTGTCCTGCACCTTCATCGCGGGACGCCCTACGTCTATCAGGGCGAAGAACTGGGCATGACCAATGTCCCGTTCGACGACATCTCGAGTTTTCGCGACGTCGAATCGCTGAACTACTACGCCGAGCAGGTCGGGCGGCGCGGGGCGGACCCCGCAGAAGTCCTCACGGCGTTACGGCGCAGCGGACGCGACAACGCGCGCACGCCGATGCAGTGGACCGGCGAACCCGGAGCGGGCTTCAGCAATTCAGTGCCATGGATCCCGGTGCATCCGAACCACGTCTGGCTCAACGCCGAGAGCCAGCGCCGTGATCCGCACTCCGTCTACGCGTACTACCGATCCCTGATCGCACTCCGGCATTCCGAGCCCGTCGTCGTGCGTGGGGACTTCAGCCTCCTCGATGCTGGCGCCGCGACGATCTACGCGTTCCGGCGCCGCCTGGGCGACGTGACCCTCGACGTGTTCGCCAACCTGTCCGGCAAGCCCGTCACCGTCGACGATTGCCCGACCGGGGAGGGCGAGCTGCTGATCGGCAACTACCCGCCCGATCATCGGAAGGCCGGCGAGTTGGGGCCATGGGAGGTCAGGGCATACCGAGGATGACCGCCAATTAGGCGCGCGGGACTAGGCTTGAACCACGACTGCGATTGTCGGGTCGCCCTCTGTGGAGCCCACGGGATGACCGACACCGACGACAGCAGCAACTTGAGGTTGGTGGCGGGTTGAACTCGCGCCTTGAAAGCCCGTGATCTCATTTGTCTGGGAGTTGGGATTAGCCCTTCCAGCCGGGACCGGCGGGTCTGAGAACTACACGATCGGCCATGTCCGCGAGTTGAACCGGCGCGGTATCGCAGCCCAGGTCGTCACGGTCGGTGCCGGGAACGCCGATGGACGCGAGGACTTTGCCGGCGTTCCATTCCTGTCTCTCCGGTCGGTCGCTGACGTTGGCCGCCTCGACGGAACCGTTGTGTTCGTCACGGAGTTTCCGACGGTCCAGACCCGGCAGCCGGCCTATCAGTTTCTGCACATCCCGCCGCCGCTCCGGCCGGTCGAAGCTGGGCGGGTCGCCGCCCAAGCCCGGGGTCGGACACTGATTGCGACCAGCCAGTTCGGCGCCCGCCTCTGGGCAGAATTCCTCCGAATCGATGTCGCCAGCATCCACATCGTCTACCCGTTCGCCGAGCCCTGCTTTGCCGACCAGGTGCGGCCCCGCAGCGATCCGACAGTCGTGCGGATTCTCTACGCCGGCCGGCTCAGCCCCGAGAAGGGCATCTACACCTTCCTGGAGATGCTCCACAGCGATCTCATCGCGCCGGACCTGAATCTGAGCTTCACCGCGACCACCGCAGGCTCGGACAAGCCACAAGGCCGGATCATTCACGCCCTCCTCGATGCCCACCCGACCGTTCGAGTGGTGCCGGCCCGCAAGACGCCGCCGGCGATGGCGGCCCTGATGGCCGACCACGACGTCGTGGTGATGCCGTCCAATGGTCAGTACTGGCATGAGACGTTCGGCATCGTCTCGATCGAGGCCCAGCACGCGGGCTGCCGAGTCGTCGCCTCGGATGATGGTGGCCTCCCCGAGACGGACTGCGGCGACGTGATCTTCGTCGAGCCAGACAATTCCGAGGCTCTGGCTCTGGGAATTCGGACAGTGATCGCCGAGGGGCCCTTGTCCGCGAGTGAGCGCGACGCAGCGACTCATGAATTCACCGTCCGGCAATCCATCGACACGCTGCTCGACGTGTTCGAACAGACCCGAGCCGCGTCATCGGTGCGCGTGCCGGCCCACGCGTACTGAGGAGTACTCATGAGCGACAAGTCCCCACGGCAGCAGTTGTCGAAGAAGTCCGGCAAATCGATCAAGGAAAAACGCGCCGAAAAACGAGGCCAGGAGGCCAACGCGTCGAGTCTCGAACAACCGGCACGTAAGAAGTCCGGACGGTAGGCGTACTCGGATCCTCACGTGGGCACGGGCGCCAGTCTGGCGCGCACGCCTGTGGCGAGGGAGGTCGGCAACTGTCATCCGACGGGCCGAGGACTAGACGTTGAAGCGGAACTCCACCACGTCACCGTCGCGCATGACGTAGTCCTTGCCCTCCATGCGGACTTTGCCGGCTTCGCGGGCCTTCAGCATGGAGCCGAGCGAGACGAGGTCGTCGTAGGAGACGATCTCGGCCTTGATGAAGCCCTTCTGGAAGTCGGTATGGATGACGCCGGCGGCCTCCGGAGCCGTCGCGCCCTTCCTGATCTCCCAGGCGCGGACCTCCTTGGGGCCGGCCGTCAGGTAGGTCTGGAGGCCCAGGGTGTCGAAGCCGACGCGGGCCAGGACGTCCAGGCCGGGCTCGTCGATGCCGACCTCGCCGAGCAGCTCGCGGGCTTCATCCACGTCCAGCTCCACCAGCTCCGATTCGAGCTTGGCGTCGAGGAAGATCGCCTCCGCCGGGGCCACCAGGTCGCGCATCTGCTGCTTGAGCTCCTCGTCGGCGAGCTCGTCGGTGTCGCAGTTGAAGACGTAGATGTAGGGCTTCGACGTCAGCAGCATGAGCTCGCGGATGAGGGCACGCTCGATGTCAGTGGCGATGATCGGCGTGCCGGCCTCCAACGCCGCCTTGGCAGCTCGCACCGCCTCGAACGTCGGGACCTTGTCCTTCTGGATGCGCGCTTCCTTCTCCAGCCGCGGAATGGCCTTGTCGACCGTCTCGAGGTCCGCGAGGATCAGTTCGGTCTTGATGGTCTCGATGTCGCTGCCGGGGTTCACCTCGCCGTCGACGTGGGTGACATCCTCGTCGCGGAAGACACGCGTGACCTGGCAGATCGCATCGGACTCACGAATGTGCGACAGGAACTTGTTGCCCAGCCCCTCCCCCTGCGACGCGCCGCGGACAATGCCGGCGATGTCGACGAATTGCACCGTCGCCGGAAGCTGCTTCTGGGACCCGAAGATCTCGGCCAGCACGGGCAGGCGTGAATCGGGCACGCCCACGACTCCCACGTTGGGCTCGATCGTGGCGAACGGATAGTTGGCCGCGAGCACGTTGTTGCGGGTCAGGGCGTTGAAGAGGGTCGATTTTCCTGCGTTCGGGAGTCCGACGATGCCGATGGTCAAGGCCATTCGACGAGCCTATCCGCAGCGAGCGAGTGGCTGACGCGCGCCAACGCTGGGGGCGCCTGCGCGACCATCTGGGACGATTTGGCGGTGAAGTCCCGGACCGACATCCCGCAGCCGCCGGCCGCGGTGACTATGAGCGGATCGACGCTCCAGTTCTCCGATCCGGAGGTCGAAGCGGCGTTCCGGGACGCCGACAATCGCGCCGCCGTCGGGCGCGCGCGGTTCATGGCGCTCCTGGCGTTCGTCCTGACCCTCCCGTTCGGGGCGCTCGATTTCCTGCTCAGCGAGCAGTACATCCACGTCCTGGTGGTGCTTCGCACCATCGGGCTGTTCGCGCTCCTGGCCATCGTCGCCGCCGCAAGTTGGTGGCGCTCGGCCCACCGACACATCCAGCTGCTCACCTGCGGCTTGCTGGGCGTGTGCTCCTGGTGCACCTCCGCGGCCGTGCTGACGACGCGGATCCCCCACACCTACGCGAGCGTCGGAACGGTCCTTCTGACGCTAGGCCTCGTCGGCCTCGTCCGCGTGCGCTTCCGGTCGGCAGTCCTGACGGTGTCGGCGACATTCCCCCTCGTCGTGGCTGCGCTGTACGTCAGGCGGGAAGCGGTGGACCTCTTCGTGTTCGAGGCGACCAGCCTGCTGACGTACGCCGTCCTGATCCTGACCGTCGCGTTCGTGCTGGAGCAGTCCAAGCGGACGGCCTTCCTCGCCAACCGCGACCTGGAGATCGAGCGCCAGCGCTCCGACGACCTGTTGCACAACATCCTTCCCGAGCCCATTGCCCAGCGCTTGCGCGAAAACCCGGCAGCCATCGCCGAGTCGGTGGACGAGACCACCGTCCTGTTCGCGGACATCGTGGGCTTCACGCCGTTCTCCTCGGATCTGCCTCCCGCGGAGGTCGTGGAGCTGCTGGACCTGCTCTTCGGCAAGTTCGACGACCTGTGCGAAGAGCGTGGAATCGAGAAGGTCAAGACGATCGGTGACGCCTACATGGCGGTGGCGGGAACGCCGCGCCCCGATCCCGACCATGCCGGCTCGATCGCCGAGCTCGCCTTCGACATGCAGCGCGCCGCGACCGCCATTGCGCCGCTGTGGCCGATCGAGCTGACGATGCGCATCGGCATCAGCTCAGGCCCCGTCGTCGCCGGCGTGATCGGCCGCAAGCGGTTCGTCTACGACCTGTGGGGCGACACCGTCAACACGGCCAGCCGGATGGAAGCCAACAGCGAACCGAACCGCATCCTGGTCTCGGACTCGACGCACGCCCTGCTGCGCGACCGCTACGCCTTCAGCGAGGCACAGGTCATGGAGATCAAGGGCAAAGGGCCCATGACGACCTACCACCTGTTGGGGCCGGAACAGTACTGACGGCGCGCCATCGCTGGACTGTCGGCGCCCAGGTTTACCGTCAGATCATGAGTTCCGGCAGAGATCTCACCGGCCCGGGCGTCGTCATCCTGGCGTTCGTCGCGATGGCGGCAGTCGCCTGGCTCGACCTGACCGACGGGGCCATCGGCGCCGCGCTGTCCATCGGATTCGTGCTCATCGTCGTCACGGCGCCGTTGGCCGTCCGGCTTCCGTCCATCGTCACCACCGGGGTGCTGCCGCCACCGTTGTTGATCCTCACGCTGCTCGGCATCGTCGTGCTCAAGCCGACGGCGGTCGAGGTCGACGGCCTGGGCGCGGACGCGGGCACGGCCGCGCGGGCGATCGCGGCGACGCTCGACCACGGGCTCACCTTGGTCATCGGCCATTCATTGGCACTCGCAACGATCGTGGTGCGCAACGTCTGGGCGAGCCGCGCCCGCGCGCTCAGTCTGCAGCGGGCTTAGCGGTCGGCGGTCTTGAGGTCCTTGCGCAGCTCAGGCGGCAGCGCGAAGGTCAGGCTCTCGTCGGCGGTCCGAACGGCGTCGGCATCCGGGTGCCCGTGCGTGGCGAGGTAGGCCAGCACATCCTGGACGAGGTCATCGGGCACTGATGCGCCCGACGTCACACCCACGCGCTCGATGCCTTCCAGCCATTCCGGGTCGAACTCGCCGACGTCGTCGATGCGGTACGCCGCCTTGGCGCCTGCATCCAGCGCCACCTCGACGAGGCGCACCGAGTTCGACGAGTTCGACGAGCCCACCACGATCACCAAGTCCGACTTCGCCGCGATCTCCTTGACCGCCACCTGCCGGTTCTGCGTGGCGTAGCAGATGTCGTCACTTGGCGGGTCCTCCAGCTGCGGGAAACGTTCGCGCAGGCGCCGGACCGTCTCCATCGTCTCGTCCACGCTGAGGGTCGTCTGAGAGAGCCACGACAGCTTGGCGTCCGGCGGGAAGTCCAGTCGATCGACGTCCTCGGGATGCTCGACCAGCGTGATGCTCTCCGGCGCCTCGCCGGCGGTGCCCTCGACCTCCTCGTGGCCGTCATGGCCGATGAGCAGGATGTGGTAGCCCTCGCGGGCGAACCGGCGTGCCTCGTGGTGCACCTTCGTGACGAGCGGGCAGGTCGCGTCGATCGTCTTCAGCTGGCGCTCGGCGGCCTGCGTGTGGACTGCGGGCGACACGCCGTGGGCCGAGAAGACGACGATCGCGCCCTCCGGCACCTCGTCCAGCTCCTCGACGAACACTGCGCCGCGGGCGGCCAGATCGTGGACGACGTGCTTGTTGTGGACGATCTGCTTGCGCACGTACACCGGGGCGCCATAGAGGTCCAGCGCCTTCTCCACGGTGATGACGGCGCGGTCGACTCCGGCGCAGTACCCGCGGGGATCTGCGAGGAGGACGCTCCCTCCGACGGTGGGCATACCGAGTTCGACCATGACCTCAAGTCTACGTGCAGCGAGCGAGGGCCCGGACGCGTGCGTACGGGGTCCGAGCGAGCAATCCCCCGCAAGCGGGAGGTGCCCCCAGTTGAGCGCCGAAGGCGCGATCATGTGGGCGGTCCTGAGTATGGTCAGGCCATGCCCCTGGAGACCAGCCCGGAGTCGCCGGCGCCACTGCGCCAGATTTCGATGCTGATCGGGCAGTGGATCGGCCGGATGGGTGCGGTGTGGATTGAGGCGGAGGTCACCGAGCTGCGCCGCCGCCCGGGCATGTGCTTCCTCACCCTGCGCGACCTCCAAGCCAAGATGTCGGTTCGCGCCAAGTGCAACGTGCGGGTCCTCGACGCCCTCGCGACGCCCATCGTCGAGGGTGCCCGGGTGGTCGTGCACGCCAAGCCGGACTACTACGACGTCACCGGCGAGCTCGCGCTGGACATCCGCGAGATTCGCCCGCAAGGCGAGGGTGAACTCCTGGCGCAGCTCGAGGCGCGCCGCCGCGCGCTGGCAGCCGAGGGGCTTTTCGACCCTCGTCTCAAGCGCTCTCTGCCCTTCCTCCCGCGAGCCATCGGCTTGGTCACCGGCAAGGACTCCGACGCCGAGCGCGACGTCCTGGAGAACGCACGCAAGCGGTGGCCGGCGGTGCAGTTCCTGGTGCGCCATGCCTTCATGCAGGGTCCACAGTCGGCGACGACCGTCATCGAGGCCGTCCGGCTGCTCGAGGCCGGCGGAGAGGTCGACGTCATCGTCATCGCGCGCGGCGGCGGGTCGCTGCACGACCTGCTGCCGTTCTCCGACGAGGCACTCATCCGGGCGGTCGCCGCGTGCACCGTGCCCGTCGTGAGCGCCATCGGACACGAGCCGGACACGCCGATCCTCGATCACGTTGCCGACCATCGCGCATCCACGCCCACAGACGCGGCAAAGACGATCGTGCCGGATGTGCTCGACGAGCTGGCCGGCCTCGCCCATGCGCGCGAGCGTGCAGCGCACGCGGTCCGGCGCCTGATCCAGCACGAGACATCCGGACTGGCCGCCCTGCGGTCACGTCCGGTGCTCGCCCGTCCCCAGGTCCTCGTCGACGCGCAGGCGGCGGCGGTCGCTGACGCCCTCGAGCGATCTCGGCGCTGCCTGCGGCACCAGCTCGATCGCGAACGCGATGGCGTCCAGCACCATCTCGCGCGCGTCCAGGCGCTCTCACCGTTGGCCACCATCCAGCGCGGGTACGCCGTTGCCCAAGCCTCGGACGGCTCGGTCCTGACCGAGATCGGTTCCGTGCCCGACGAATTCACGGTCCGACTCGCCGACGGGCGGGTCGTGGCGCACAAGGTGTCCACCCAGGAGATCACATGACCGACGAACTGACCTACGAGGCCGCCCGCGACGAGCTGATCGCGATCGTGGCCAAGCTGGAGGCCGGTGGGCTCGGCCTGGAGGAGTCCCTTGCGCTGTGGGAGCGGGGCGAGACCGTTGCCGCGATCTGCCAGCAGTGGCTCGACGGCGCCCGCAAGCGCCTGGATGCGGCCAGTAAGGGCGCGCCGGATCAGGAGCGAGAGAGCGACGCCACGTAGCGCTCGATCTCGGCACGCTTGGCGCTGCCGATGACCAGGACACTCGTCGAACCGACCCTGCGCACATAGATCCGGTCGCCGTCCGGTTCGGTGCGCAGCAGCCAGCGCGCGCCGCCGATGTGCGCGGTGCCCGCCGCCCGGCTCTTCGGTGCCATGTCCCCGATGATCGCCTTCGGCGTCGAGGTCGCCTGTTCCAGGCCGATGTACTCGTTGTCCGTGGTCAGGACGCCGAGGTGCCACGCATCGCGGGTGAAGCGCGCCGAGGTCGCAACCCACCCTTCCGGCAGGCTGCGCGGCGCCACGACCTCGAAGCGCGCGACGGACTTCGCGCCCGTCACGGCGTCGGCGAGTTCGACCCGTGATTGGGGCCGGTCCGGCTTGACCGTCATGATCTGGCCGACGAAGAAGGACGCGATGAGCAGCGCACCGAGCACGCCGATCGTCCGCAACGCGTCGACGAACGAACCGCTTCCCCGTGCCATTTGGAAATCATGTCACCGGTGATCACCGGCGGGCTCCCCCAGGTATCCCTCGCTCGGGAATGCCCGCACGCGGGCATTCGGCTCGCTCGCTCACCGGTAGGCTGTGCCCCGTGGAGGCCCTGCAGCGTGACGCCCATGTTCCCGACCGGAACCTCGCCCTCGACCTCGTGCGAGTCACCGAAGCCGGAGCGATGGCTGCCGGCCGCTGGGTCGGCCGCGGCGACAAGAACGGCGCAGACGGCGTCGCGGTCAATGCGATGCGCACCCTCATCAACACCGTCGAGATGAACGGCGTCGTAGTCATCGGCGAAGGCGAGAAGGACGATGCGCCGATGCTCTACAACGGCGAGCGCGTCGGCGACGGCACCGGCCCCGAATACGACGTGGCCGTCGACCCCATCGACGGCACGACCTTGACCGCCAAAGGCATGGGCAACGCCATCTCGGTCATGGCCGTCGCGCCCCGCGGCGCGATGTACGACCCTTCCGCGGTGTTCTACATGGAGAAGCTGGTCACCGGCCACGAGGCAGCCGACCTCGTCGACATCCGCTACCCGGTGGCCGAGAACATCGCCATCGTCGCCAAGGCCAAGGGCGTGCAGGCCAGCGACATCACCGTCTGCGTGCTCGACCGGCCGCGGCACGCCCAGATCGTCGAGGAGATCAGGGCAACGGGCGCCCGGATCAAGTTCATCACCGACGGCGACGTGGCCGGCAGCATCATCACTGCCCGCCCCGGTACGGGCGTCGACATGCTGGTCGGTGTCGGCGGCACGCCCGAGGGCATCATCACCGCCTGTGCCATGAAGTGCCTCGACGGCGTCATCCAGGCCCGGCTGTGGCCGACCAGCGACGAGGAGCGCCAACGCGCCGTCGATGCCGGCTTGGTCCTCGACGAGGTCCTCTACACCGACGATCTCGTGCGCGGCGACGATTGCTTCTTCGTCGCGACCGGCATCACCGACGGCGAGCTGATGGATGGCGTCCGCTACGGGCCGAACCGAGCGGTCACCCAGTCCGTCGTCATGCGGGCCCGCAGCGGCACCATCCGGACCATCACCAGCGAGCACAAGCTGGCCAAGCTCAAGACCTACTCCACGGTCGATTACGAAAAGTGAGATCCGGCGAACAGTTCGCCCGGATTTCGGCGGACATCGAACTCTGCTACGAGACCTTCGGCTCGGAGGCCGATCCGGCGATCCTGCTGATCATG
>DATLCL010000303.1:0-10700 GCA_035526415.1 Aeromicrobium sp. | reverse complement strand
GCCGGCGAGCCCGACCGCGGAGAGGACAGCGGAGATCAGGGCGGCGAGCATCGACTCCAGGACGAAGGGCAGCTGGATGTGCCAGCTCGACGCGCCGACCAGGCGCATGATGCCGATCTCGCGACGACGCGCGAATGCCGTCATCCGGATCGTGTTCGACACCTGCAGGACCGCCGCCACAATTAGCAGCAGCGACGTGCCCAGTGCTGCCCAACGCATCTTCTCCAGGATCTCGAACAGCGGCCCTAGCAATCGTCGCAGTGACGTGACACTGCCGACGCCGTCCATGCCAGACAGCTCACTGACGACCCCTTCGGACTTCTGTGGGTCGGCCAGCGTCACGAAGTAGGACTCCGGGAAGACGTCAGGGCCCAGCGTCTCGAGCTGCTTGCGACCGGTGCCCGTCTGACCGAGGAGCTGCTTGGCCTGCTCATAGTTTTCGGCCGGCGTGCGCACGTCGAATCGCTTGACCTCGGGGTTGCTCCGAAGCGCCTCTTGCACTCCCCGCTTCTGTGCATCAGTGGCCGTGCCGCCGATACAGGTGGCGGCAGGCGAGTTCTTGGTGCAGAGGTTGACCTGGATCTGGAGGCGATCGCCGAAGTACCTTTCGGTGCGGTCGGCCTGCGCCTGCATGAGCAGGCCCAGCGCCGCCAACAGCAGCGAAACGGTCATGGTGACGACCAGAGAGATGGTCATCGACTTGTTACGCGACAGGTTGGTCAGGAGTTCGCTGAAGGTGGTCCGCATCACTGCTCTCAGCTCTGGTATCCGTAGATGCCGCGCGCCTCGTCACGCACGACGTGACCATCGTCGAGCTCGATGACCCGCTTGCGCATCTGGTCGACCATCGTCGCGTCGTGGGTGGCCATGACCACGGTCGTGTCCGTGCGATTGATCCGGTCCAGCAGCTTCATGATTCCGATGCTGGTCGACGGGTCGAGGTTTCCGGTCGGCTCGTCGGCGATGAGGATCATCGGCCGGTTGACGAAGGCGCGTGCCACGGCGACGCGCTGCTGTTCGCCGCCGGACAGCTCGTCAGGCATGCGGTGACCCTTGCCCTCCAGGCCGACCAGCTCCAGGGTTTCCGGGACGAGCCGCGCGATCTCGTGCCGTGGCTTGCCGATGACCTGCAGCGCGAACGCAACGTTCTCGGTGACCGTCTTGTCGGGCAGCAGCCGGAAGTCCTGGAACACCGTGCCGACCTGGCGGCGCAGCTTCGGCACCTTCCAGCCGGGCAGCTTGTTGATCTCCTTGCCGGCGACGTAAACCCGGCCCTTGCTCGGCCGGGTTTCGCGCAGCACCAGCCGTAGGAAGGTGGACTTACCTGAGCCTGAAGCGCCGACGAGAAAGACGAACTCACCCTTTTCGATTTCAAGGTCGAGGTCGTGGAGTGCCGGACGCTTCTGTCCCGGATACGTCTTGATGACGTGGTCGAAGCGAATCACTCGATCCAGTCTAGGGAAGCCCCCTAACAGATCGGGGAGCAGTCATCCTCTGCGCGCCTGCCAGCCCCGACAGGGCTTGCGTTCACTCCCACCGCAAGGGCACGAACGAATAGAGTCCGTGCGTCGTGACGGTCAGGGCCTCTCGTTCAGGCCCGTCCTTCTCCACGCGCGTCATGCGCGCGCCCACCGGAATCACCATCGTTCCGCCGACGGCCAGCTGCTCCACGAGTGGCTCGGGCAGGGAACGCGCTTCGGCCGAGACGAGGATGCGATCGAACGGCCCGTCGTCCGGAGCGCCCAAGGTGCCGGGCTCGGCCTGGCGGATCGCCGCCCAGGGAAAGTCGTACTTGGCGATGTTCGCGGCCCCGAACGCGACAAGGTCGGGTACAAGCTCGGTGCCGATGACGATTCCTGTCGGGCCCACCAGGTGCGCGAGCATTGCGGTCGTCCACCCGGACCCGCTGCCGACGTCGAGGACGCGCTGGCCGTGCTGGACGTCCAGCAGCTCGAGCATGGCGAAGACCGTTCGCGGCTGGGAGTTGGTCTGGCCTTCCCCGATGGCGATCGGGGCGTCGACGCCGGCGTTCGACTGGTCTCTCGGACGCAGGAAATCGGCCCGGGCCACGGCCCGGAAGGCCTCGTGCAGGGCGTCGCCCCCCATAAATCGACTTTATGCCTCCTGGCCACGCCGCCAGCGGATCCCCGCCTCGATGAAGTCGTCGATCTCGCCATCCAGGACGGCCTGGGTGTTGCCGGTCTCGTGCTCGGTGCGCAGATCCTTGACCATCTGATACGGGTTAAGGACGTAGTTGCGCATCTGGTCACCCCACGACGCCTGCACGTCCCCGCGCAACTCGTCGAGGTGCGCCCGCTCCTCGGCCTTCTTGAGTGCCAGCAGCTTGGCCTTGAGGATGACCATGGCGCTGGCCTTGTTCTGCAGTTGGCTCTTCTCGTTCTGGCAGCTGACCACGACACCGGTCGGGATGTGCGTCAGCCGCACGGCCGAGTCGGTCGTGTTGACGCTCTGGCCACCGGGACCGCTGGAGCGGTAGACGTCGACGCGGACCTCCTCCTCGGGGATGTCGATCTCGTCGGTCTGCTCCAGGACCGGCACGACCTCGACGGCCGCGAACGACGTCTGGCGCCGACCCTGGTTGTCGAAGGGGGAGATCCGGACGAGGCGGTGAGTGCCCGATTCGACTGACAGGGTGCCGTAGGCGAATGGCGCCTTGACCGCGAAGGTCGTCGACTTGATGCCGGCTTCTTCGGCGTAGGAGGTGTCGTAGACCTCGACGCCGTAGTTGTGCCGCTCCGCCCACCGGATGTACATCCGTTGCAGCATCTCGGCGAAGTCGGCGGCGTCGACACCGCCGGCGCCGGAGCGGATGGAGACCAGGGCGTCACGCTCGTCGTACTCGCCGGACAGGAGGGTGCGCACTTCCAGCGATTCGATCGCCGCCTTGAGCTTGATGAGCTCGGCCTCGGCCTCGGCCATTGAATCCGCGTCGCCTTCCTCCTGGCCGAGTTCGACCAACACCTCCATGTCGTCGAGCCGCTGACGAAGGCCGCTGATGCGCTCAAGATCTGACTGCAGGACCGACAGCCGACCGGTGACCCGCTGGGCGTTGGCTTGGTCGTCCCAGAGGTCAGGCGCACCAACCTGCTCCTGCAGGTCCGCGATCTCCGCCCGCATCCCGTCGAGGTCGAGCACCTTCTCGATGGACGTCAGCGTCGCGTCGAGTGCCCGGATCTCTTCGGGAAAGTCGGTGGTGGCCACTGAGTGAGGCTATCTGGCACCAGCGAACTGATCGCTACCCGTTGACCACACGCTCGACCAGGTCGGCCCATCCGGCGTGGATGCGGTCGAGGTCCAGCCGTTCGTGCTCAACCTGCTGCTTGATCACCGCGGGCGCCAGCGGCGCGATGAGCGCGGACCCAATGACCTGGAGATCCCCCCGGACCTTGAGTTCGCCCAGCAGGTAGCGCATGTGCATGGCGGTGAACAAGTGCGCGGCCGAACCCTGCGTGAGCTCCCAGCCTGCCGCCTCCATCAGACGGGCGTGCGTGAGGTTCAGCTCCATGCGCGAACGCCCCATGGCCAGCAGCCGGTCGAGCGGCGGCGCCCCGGGCCCCAGCGGCGGCGGTCCGCTGAGCACGGCCTCCTGCCAGTCCAACTCGAAGTCGTTGACCAGCGCGCCCATCAGGCCGGCGCGACTCTCGAAGCGCCGGAAGACGGTGCCCTTTCCGACGCCGGCCTCTTCGGCCAGCGCGTCCATGGTCACCGCCTCAACGCCCTCGGACTCCACCATCCGGCGGGCGGCACAGAGCAAAGCCTCGCGGTTGCGCGCTGCATCGCTGCGCTCCCGCGGCGGTTCGCCGAGAAGGGGAAGCGGGAGGGACATGTACCCAGCGTGGCACGAGCAGCGGAACAGAAAAAGTTTGGAGCGCTCGGAATAGAACCGGACTTCAGTCCGCTTGAACCTGAAGACTTACTCGCCCGGAGGCACCGACATGACCGCGACCCTGACTTCTCTCATCGACCTCGCCAGTGCGCACGGCCTGGGTATGGCCATTCTCTTAGTCGGTCTCCAAGTCGTCATTGACCGCTTGATGCCGGTGGAGCACATCGTCTCGCACCTGCTCGGTTCCAAGAGGTCGGCACAAGTGCACGGAGCTCACCGCGCCGAGCCGGCTCCTCGCCCGTCCTGGCCGAGCAGGTTTGCCTCGAGCCTGACACCGGAACGGAACGACCAGCTTCCGTGCATGAAATAGAACCGGACCTTAGTCCGTTTAGATCATCATGACTCACTCACTTGGAGGAAATGACATGAGCACCACCGTGACCGTCCTAGTCGGAAGCCTGCGCGCCGACTCGGCCAACCGCAAGCTCGCCGAGACGCTCTCCAGCCTCGCCCCCGAAGGCGTCGAGCTGCGGATCGCCGAGAACCTGGACCAGATCCCCTTCTACAACGAGGACCTCGACGGCGCCGATGCGCCGGCCGCCGCGGTGGCGCTGCGCCAGCAGGTCGCCGACTCGGACAGCGTGCTCATCGTGACGCCGGAATACAACGCTACGATTCCGGCCGTCATCAACAACGCCATCGATTGGCTGTCCCGCCCGTACGGCGCGGGCGCGATCGTCGGCAAGCCCCTGGGCGCCATCGGCGTCACGCCGACCCCCTACGGCGGCAAATGGGCACACGAGGATGCCCGTCGGTCGGCCAAGATCGCCGGTGCCAACGTCGTCGAGGCCGTCGACTTCTCACAGTCGTCCCTCGAAGTGGATGTGCTGACCGACGAGCAGGTGCTGACCAACCTGCGCAGCGCCCTCGGCGCGCTCCTCGACGCCGAGCCGGCGCTCGTCGCCTAGGGAATCAGCACGACCTTGCCGGTCGCGTGGCCCGACGCCTGATACGCATGGGCGTCGGCCACGTCGGCCAGCGGGAAGGTCCGGTCGACGATCACCTTGAACCGGCCGGCGTCCGCGAGATCGGCCAGTTCGGCCTTCGCGGCCGAGCGAATCTCGGTGCCCGGGTCTGCCCCCGGTCCCCCGCCAAGAATCTTGATCCCGGCCTCTGCGCCGCCGGCGAAGTTGGCGATCGACGCGATGCGGTCGCGATCGGCGACCAACGCCAGCGAGACGTCGAGGGCCTCCTGCGAACCAACGGTGTCGAACGCGGCATCGACGCCATCCGGCGCGATCTCCCGCACCCGGTCGAGCAGACCGTCGCCGTAGGCAACCGGCTCACCGCCCAGGGCCCGCAGGTCATCGTGCCTGGACGGGCTGGCGGTGACGATCGCGCGCGCTCCCCGCGCTACGGCGAGCTGGATGGCAGCGAGCCCCACGCCGCCGGCGCCGTGGATCAGCACCGTGTCGCCGGCCTTGACGTCGGTGGCGGTGAGCGCATGCACGGCAGTTGTACCGACCAGGAGCAATCCGGCCGCTTCCTCCCAGCCGACGTTGGCCGGCTTGCGCACGAACGATGACGCCGGCGCGACAATCTGCTCGGCCGATGCGCCCTGGATGGAATGGCCGATGACCTCGTCGCCCACCGCAAGGCCGTCGACGTCGGCACCCACCGCGTCGATCACACCGGCCGCCTCGAATCCCAGGCGGATCGGCAAACGGTCCGGATTCTGTCCGAACAGTCCGCTGTAGACCTTGTAGTCGATCGGGTTGACGGCAGCGGCGCGCACGGTGACGCGAACCTGGCCGGGACCGGGTTCCGGCGTCGGCTGATCGATGACCGTCGCGTTCTCTGGACCGCCGTACTGCGTTGCCACTGCCACTCTCGTCATGCCGCGAGACTACGCCGGCGCCGAAACCTCACGGAGCGCGTCTCAGCCACGCGTCCGCATCGGCGACCACGACCGTCCGGGCCATCCAGCCCGGTGGCACGAGCGGCAGATCCATCGGGCGGGCGAGCTGTACGCGCACGCGGTCACCGTCGACCTCGAGCGCAGTGAGGCGCGCCTCCGAACCAGCGATGTGCTGCTCCACCAGCGACCGAACGTCCGACTTACTGAGCGATACTTCTCGCCGTTCGTAAAAGGCGGCCGCATCCAACCCATCCGCAGCCGCCAACGCCGTCCCGTCGGCGAGATTGTTCAGCTCCTGCCGCTGGAGGAACGCAGCTGAGGCGTTCACCACGACGACAGTCAAGGCACTAATCAGGAGCAGGAAGCCGATCGACATCACGGTGATCGAGCCGCGCTCGCCGCGCGCCGTCATTCGTCCGCCGCCCGAAATGCGCCGAACGACTCGACGTGGCTGGAGTCCACGACGATTCCGCCCAGCCGCTCGCCCAGTGCCGAGGGCGTTAGCGGCAGTGCCACGGTCGTTCGCACCAGCACACGTACACGCGAGCCAGGCTGACGACAGGCATCCGCTGGGAGGCATTGCAGGCGTACTCGAGCGTCGACATCTTGATCGGCCAGCGCGACGCGCGCCGCGAGCTGTGCGCGGTCCGATGCAATATCGGACGTCGGCGCGAGCAGGTAAGCGCGCGCAGCCGATCGGCTGGCGACGGACACCGCATACGCCGCGCGCTGGACGTCGAATACGCAGATCAATGCGTAGACGAAGGGGACGAGCAGGAGCAGGCTCATCCACACGAACTCCACCGATGCCGTACCGCCCTCCGACCGGCGGGTCACGGCACGATCTCCTTCACGGCATGACCGTCGACCCGGAGGTTCACCGCCGGCCCGAACAGGCCGAGCGCCGGAACCTCTGCAGCAATCACGACCTCGACGGTGGGGACGCCATCGAGGGTCGTTTCGCGGGCTGAGACGTCTCTGGCAAACGAGTCCGCCAAAGCCGCAGTCACCAGTTCGCGAGCTCGTTCGGCCGCGTCTTCGGGGCCGGCGCCGAACCGAGCACCGGCACGTGCACCATCGGATGCCGCCGCCGTCAGCGTATTGCGCACGTGAAGGACGAGACCGGTCTGCACGATGGCGAGGACGATCGGCACCAGCAAGACCATGACGAGGACGAAGTCCACGACTGCCGAGCCCCGTTCAGGTGCTCGGTCAGCCGCCGACAGCCGCCAACGCATTCTCAAGCATTGCGCTCAGCCGAGGTCCAGCAACGGAACTGAGGATGGCCACTAGTCCGGCGCTCATCACCGTGATCATGACCCAACCGGGGACATCACCACGCTCGTCGCGATCCCGGCGTTCCTCGGGGGTTCGGTTGACTTCGTTCATGGGTCTCCTTACGACAGATGTAGGCCGACATAGCCCGGGAAGAAGGCGAACACGATCGTCACGGGGAGCAGCAGGAAGACCACCGGGATCATCATCGCCACCTCCCGTCGACCGCCTGTTTCGATCAGGTCGCGGCGGGCCGATTCCCGCACGTCGGCAGCTTGCGCGTGCAGGACGTCCACGAGCGGCGTGCCTCGCTCAAGAGCGACGACGAGCCCTTCCGCGAACCGCGCCACGTTCGCGACCCCAGTACGGGCAGCCAGACCGTCGAACGCTGCCGTGACGGCCGTTCCCGTTCGAATTTCGGCGAGAACGGCCGCGAGCTCGTCGCCCAACGCTCCCCTGACGACTCGGACGACACGCTCGAGACCCGCCACCGGCGATTCGCCGGCCGCAACGGCCAGAGCCAAGAGGTCGGCGACGATCGGCAACTCGGCACGGACGCGTCGTTCACGCCGGGCGACACGCACCGACAGCTCCTGATCACACAACGCCGCGCCGCCTACGGCGCCGAAGACGCAGAATCCGATCAGGCCCCCGACCGACCCGCGGCCAATGCTCCAGGCCACCAGCGCGACGCTTGTCGCGATGGCAAATCCCGCCGCGACCCAGAGCAACTGTCGGGCACGGAAGCGTTCCACGGAGGCGATCCCAGTTTCCGTTCCCAACCGGGCGAGACGCCGTTCGACGCTGCGCCGGCCGCCCAGCATCCGATCGAGCCCGATCGAAGCGCGAGCGAGCAACGGACTCGACTCCGGAGCCTCGGCCAGTTCGGGCCGCACGTCCCGGATGTACGGCACCACCCGGATCCACGGTCGGGGACGACGCCGACGCGACCAGCCGGATTGCACCATCCAACCGCCGGCCGCCACCGAGCTGCCGAGGAACGCGCCGACCATCGGGCTCATGCGAGGATCCGCGGCTCGACCGGCAACCGTCCGATGCGCAGCATCAGCCGATACGCGACTACGCACGACACGGCGCCTCCACCAAGGACGAACGCGCCATCGGCTGACGCAAATCGGCCGACGACATCGCGCTGCAGGCTCATCGCCATGAGGACGAGCCACGGCGCCGCCACAGCCAGCCGAGCACCGTTGATCGTCCACGACTGACGCGATTCGAGTTCACCTCGAGTCCTGAGGTCATCGCGCAAGAACGCCGACAAAGAACGCAACATGCGACCAACGTCCCCGCCGCCGACGTCTCTGGCGATCCGCAACGCCTCGATGACACGATCGCCGACGGGGTCAGCGAGCCTGGCCTTGAGCAGGTCCAGCGAGTCATCGAACCGTCCACTCGCGCGATAGTCATGTGCGAACCGGGCGAATGCCGGCCGCAGATTCTCCGGACCGCGCTCGCCCAACTGCATCAGCGACTCAGGCAGCGACATGCCAGCCCGGATGGCGGACGCGAGATTGTCGACTGCATCCGGCCACAGTTCCGCATGCTCGCGCAACCGTCGCGAGACCCGACCCTGGATGACAACGACTGGCGACGCACCCGCCGTCAAACCGGCGATGATGCCAATAGCCGGCACCCCGGTCAGGCCAAGAGCCACGACGGCAGCCACCGCGCCGAGGGCCAGACACAGCGCCACCATCTGTCGAGGCGTCAACCGCACGATGCCGGCCGCGGCCAGCATCCGTGCCGAGCGCGACTCGCGGGCAGGCCGCCGGGGCGAACGGACCGGCTCGATCCGTGCCCAGAGAATGAGGGCGAGACCGATGCCCATTCCCAAGCCGATCAGGGTCCCCATGGTGTCTCTCCGACGTCGTGGGGCGAACCGGCGAACACCGTCTCGGTTTCGATGACGTCGCCCTCCACCCGACCCGTGACGCGCACGACTTCGCGCACCCGGCGACGACCGTCGTCCTCGAGCGCAAGATGCACGACGACGTCGACGCACGCGGCGACCGTAGGGACGACGAAGCCGGCTCCGATGTTGCTGCCGGCCAACAGCGGCAACGTGCACGCCTTGACCAGGGCTTGCCGCGCGGAACTCGCATGGATGGTCGCCATGGCCGGCAGGCCAGAGTTCAGGGCAAGTAACAGATCGAGGCACTCCGCACCGCGCACCTCACCGATGATCAGTCGGCTGGGCCGCATGCGCAGGGCTTCCTTGATCAGATCGCGAAGCGTTATCTCCCCCGTCCCCTCCAGGCCGGCCGAGCGGGTCTGGAGGGCCACCCAATCCGGATGTGCGCACTTCAGCTCGAAGACTTCCTCGGCGGAGACCAAGCGCTGGGTCCCTGGGATCGCCGCGGCGAGGCAGTTCAACAGCGTCGTCTTGCCAGCCTGCGTTCCACCGGACACCAGGATGTTCGCGCCGGCCGCGACCTGGCCATCGAGGTATGCCGCGATGGGGACGTCGACCGTCCCGAGGTCAATCAGGTCGTGCAGGGACTCGGCGTGGGCCACGTACTTGCGGATGTTGACCGCCGCGAAGCCACGGCTGATCCCCTGCAGCACCACGTGCAGGCGATGCCCGCCGGGAAGCGTGGCATCGACGAACGGGCGACTCACGTCCAGTCGGCGACCAGTGCTGGAGAGCATGCGCTCCACCAGTTCGCGCACCTGCCCGTCCGACAACACAATCGAAGTGAGCTCGGGTCGACCGTCGCGTGCGACGAACACGCGGTCCGGCTCGTTGATCCAGACCTCCTCGATCTCCGGGTCGTCGAGCAGCGCCTGGAGCGGGCCGAAGCCGGCGACGTCGGCCATGATCTGGCTGACCACCAGATCGGGCTGGTCAATCGGCCCGACTACGCCCGACAGGCTGCGTCGATCATGCTCGGCGACGACACCCACGGCCAAGTCCCGGACGGCATGCGCCTGCGAGCGCGGATCAATGCGCTGCTCGCGCACCAGCGCGCGGACGCGCTCGGACAGTGCTGATGCCTGAGCAGACGTCTGTGCCGTCGTCTGGGCCGGCGCTGGTGATTCCATCCCCCGATGGCCTCTCCTTGGAGCGGATGACGTGATCTTGCCCGAATCCACGGCCGTGCGGAAGACCCCCGGCCCCGACTGTTGACATCGATCCCATGCGGAGGTCGGTGAGCGCCCGGCCTCTAGGATCGGAACCGTGATGAGTCGCGCGCTCGCGGGAGCCCTGACCGCAGTGGCTCTGCTGGCATCGACGGGGCTCGGCTGGTTCGTGGCGCCGGCCTCGGCCACCGACCCGCTCGAGATTGACCAGCAGATCACCGACCAAGCCGACGTCCTGGGCGATACCCAGCCACAGGTGCAGCGGGCCCTCGACCGCTTCTTCGACCGCACCGGCGACCGGCTGTACGTGGTCTACGTGCCGTCTTTCGAGTCCGCCACGCCAGATGAATGGGCCGCGGCGACGGCGGAGAAGTCGGACCTCGGTCCGACCGTCGTCCTGCTCGTGTTCGCCACCAAGACCCGCGCCTTCGGCCACGTCGCCTCCGACCCGAAGTTCACCGCCGACGGCCTCGATGCTGTCGACCGCGACCAGATCCGGCCGGCGCTCCGCAACGACGACTACGCCAAGGCCACCATCGATGCCACCGAGGCCTATGG
>DATLCL010000298.1:0-3330 GCA_035526415.1 Aeromicrobium sp. | reverse complement strand
TGAGGTGGCTGCGGAGCAGCCCTCGAAACCACGAGCCGCCAACTCAGCCACCCGATGAGAGCGACCGCGGCGAGGACGTAGGCGTTTCCGTCGAGCTGGTCGTACCAACGCCAGCCGTACTCGCGCTTCTCGCCCCACGGTGGCCAGAGAATTGGCCGGGCCACGAACACCCCGGCCCACAACACCGCGGCCACGCGACTGCGCTGCCACACGGCAAGGGCGATCGGCGCCGCCCAGACCCAGTGGTGCGACCACGAGACCGGCGACGCGAGCAGCATCGCGAGGGCGCCGAGGTCCGCACCCAGAACGCGATCACCCCGTCGCCACCATGCCGCTGCCACGAGCACCGTCGAGATCGCGACCGGGCCGGCCACGACCATCCACATCAGCGTCGAGGGTGGTTCATCGAGCAGGCGCGTCAGCACCCCGGACACCGACTGGTTGTGGGCCAACGAAGGCGGACCGACCCTTGTCGGGTCAACGAGGCGTCCACTCCAGTAGGCCGACGCACCCGGCACCGCAACCAGGCCCAGGAGCACCGTTCCGACGAACGTGATCACAGCCCGCGTGGCCGCGGCGCGTCGCCCGATCAGGACGAGCAGCACGACGAACACGAACGGCGTGAGTTTGATACCGGCTGCGATCCCGAGCGCGATTCCCGCCAGCCGCCGATCGGGGCGGATGACGTCGATCAGGATCGCCAGCATCAGGATCAGGTTGATCTGGCCGAAGACGTAGTTCTGCCAGATGGGTTCGAGGGCGACAGCGACTGCACACGCGACGGCCACGAATGTTGCCGAGCAGGGACGTCCGAGGGCCTGACGGACGATGGCGATGGCCGCCGCCAGACATCCGGCGGAGGCGCCCGTCCATATTGCGGCGGCGAGCCAGCCCGGGAGCAACGCCATCGGCGTGAACAGCAGAGCGGCGAACGGTGGATAGGTGAACGGGTACCCGTAGATCGGATCGTCGTGGGCGTAGGGCGAAACGTGGTCGAGCACGGACCGGCCCCCGTACAGGTATACGTCGAGATCGGGGAATGCGCCGGCAAGAGCGCCGGCGATGGCACCGAACAGACTCATCAGGACGATTCCCCACGCGACCGGAGGGGGGCCGCTGCGCTGCCGGTTTCTCACGAGCCGGTCAGCCGTGATGATGGTGCTGGTTGTCGTCATCAGGAGCATCGGGCGCGTGCGCCTCGGGCTTGCTCATCATGCGCAGCATCTCCGGCCCGCCCGTCCGCAGGAACCGCACGACGAGAGCCACGCTGAGGACGATGAAGCCGAAGTTCAGCCACGTCGTGTAGTTCCAGTGGAAGCCGGCCTCCATCACGCTCGCACTTCGCTGGCTCGGCACCAGGTCCAGGGCCCCGAAGAGGACCTCGATCACGTAGCCGGCAATGACCATGGCGACATAGAAGATTCCGGTGATCCGCAATGCAGCGGTCCAGCCGTAGTACTTGCGGTAGATCAGGATGATCGGGACGACGATCAGATCGGCGAAGATGAACGACACCACGCCGCCGAAGCTGATTCCGCCGTTCCACAGCACCGCGGCCAACGGCACGTTCCCGATCGAGCAGACGAAACTGAGCACGGCGACGACTGGTCCGATGATGGGTCCCCAGATGGGTCCCCAGGTCGGGTCGTCGGTCAGGAAGAACGTCTGCATCCATTCGGCCGGAACCCAGGCGGCGACGGCACCGGCGATCAACAGGCCGATCAGGATGTCGCGCAGCACCGAGGCCCAGTCCATGACGTAGAAGTGCGAGACGGCTGTGAAGCCCTTCGCCGACAGCAGCCGGCGCCAGAAGCTCTCAGATCCTTGGACGGACATGTCCATCGCCGCGTGGCCCTCCATCGAGCCAAGGACTCCCTTATCGGCCTGCTCGCGGGCCACCTCGACGATGCGGCCGCGCATCCAGAGCCGGAACAGGATCGCGACCACGATGATCATGAGGGGCCCGCCGACGAACTCGGCGAGCGTGAACTGCCAGCCCATCAGCAACCACAGGATGATGCCGAGCTCGATGACGAGGTTCGTCGACGCGATTTCGAATGCCATCGCCGACGAGAGCGACGCACCCTTGCGGAACAACGAGCGGGCCAGCGCCACGGCGGCATAGGAGCACGACGACGAGGCGGCACCGAGTCCCGTGGCCCACGCCAACGCCCGCGGCGAATCACCGGACAGCCGCCGCGCAACAGCCTCCCGGCGGACCACAGCTTGGATCACCGCGGAGAGAGCGAATCCGAGAATGAGCGGCCACAAGATCTCCCAGCCCATGGCCGCCGACATCGCGAGCGCATCCAGGACCGGGTTCATGGCACCACGTTCTCATGCAGTTAGCGCCATCGGAGGCACGCGGTTTCCCCTGAAAGTGAAACAGGTTCTAGTCTTGGTCCGTGATCGAGAATCCTCAGCGGTTTAGCGGCAAGCGCGTCATCGTCACCGGCGCGGCGGGTGGCGTCGGCAGCAAGCTCGTCGAGCTGTTCCGCGCTGAGGGTGCGACTGTCGTCGGGACAGACGTGGTAGCCGGCGACGGCATCGTCGCCACCGACCTCCGCGACGAGTCCGCAATCGAGTCGTTTGCTGCCGCAGCGGTCGGAGACCTCGGGGGATTGGACGTGCTCTGCAACGTCGCGGGCGTTCAGCGCTTCGGTCGGCTCGGCGATATCACGGCGTCGGACTTGCGACTGCACACCGACGTCAACGTGGTCGCCCCGGTTCTGCTGACCCAGGCGGTTGCTCCTGCGCTCGCCGAATCCGGGGGCAACGTGGTGACCATCGCGTCGATCTCGGCGAGCTTCGCCCAGCCGTACAACGCGATGTACTGCGCGAGTAAGGCCGGAGTCCTGCTGGCGATGCGCTCGCTGGCGATCGAGCTCGCGCAGCAGAAGGTTCGTGTCAACTGCGTGTCGCCTGGTGGGATCGAGACGCCGATGCCGCACACAGCGGCCAAGGAGCTTCCCGCCGACATCGACTGGAACCTGTTGATGAAGAGTCAGAGCGCCTTCCCTGGCTTCATGCCCCCGGACGACGTCTGTGACGCGGTGCTCTTCCTCGCCTCGGACGCGGCGAAATCGATCACCGGCTCGAACCTGGTCGTGGACCGCGGCGTCGTCTTCTGAAGCGGCTTCGTACGAGGGTTCGCTAGCTCGCGCTGGCTCCTTGGGTCAGCGCACCTTTCCCCTACGGGTTGGGGGGATCACCGCCACGTCGGATTGCTTGCCGCGCTTGTCGGCACGCTTTTCCTTGATCGACTTGCCGGACTTCTTCGACATCTGCTGTCGCGGGGACTTGTCACTCATGGGCGCTCCTAGCGTGCGG
>DATLCL010000257.1:0-3826 GCA_035526415.1 Aeromicrobium sp. | reverse complement strand
TCTCGCCGACGAGCGCATTGCCGACAATCTTCGGTTCAGAGATGGCCCGCAGCTTGCGCTCGTAGACAGGTTGGGTCTCGGCGCTCTGGGCCCGCGTTTCGAAGTAGCGGGACTTGACGCCGGTCACCTCAACGCGCAGCCGCTTTCCGACATCGGCTCCGGTTAGGGTGTACGTCCATGCCTTTGCACCGGGAATGACCGCACCGTCGCGCAACCACTTGACCCCAAATTTCACCGGCGCCGGCCCCCAGGCGCCCGGGACGGCCTTGACGTGGTCGCCCACCATCATCGTGGTCGTGCTCGCGATCGTCGGCGTGCCGGCGGTCACCCTGCCGACGGTCGAGCCTTTCTTGACCACCCTCGGGGATGGCGTGGACTCAGCCGTGACCGGCTCGAAGCCCGGGCCCGACCCGGTGATTCGGACCGTGATGGCGTTACCGATGCGCCTCTTGCCGACCTTCCAGGTCCGCTCGTCAGCGCCGAAGATCCTCTTGCCGTTGGCGTACCACTGGTAGCTCAGGGTCACGTAGGACGGGTTCCAGGCGCCCGGTACGGCGACCAGGTAGCTGCCGACGATCGGGTCACCGGTGATCTGCGGCGTGGCCGGCGTGATCGTGCCTGCGGAGACCGGCGAGGTGGCCATCGACGAAGCAGTCCGCGAGAGCTTGCCCGGGTACGTGCCGGTGACCGAGACCGAAATGTTCTTGCCGGCATCGTCACGGGTCAGGCGATAGGCCGCTCCCGTCGCGCCCGAGATCACGACGCCGTTGCGCAGCCAGCGGTATGTGAGCTGGACACCCTTCGGCGACCAGACGCCGGCGTTCGCACGGAGCAGCTGCCCCACCAGCGGAGTGCCGGTGACGGTCGGCGTGGCTCCGCGGATCGCGTTCTTGCCGGCGAAGTGGATGAACTTCGTCGGGTAGTTCCGATCGCCCTTGTAGGCGATGTAGCGGCGGTACCGCTTGGAGGACCAGCTGTCCTCGGAGATGAGCAGCCAGCTTGGGGCGACCTGCTCGACGTAGACAACGTGATTGCGCCCCGACCACGTCCCCACAGCGCCGACTTCCGGCGTCGCAGTGACCGGGACACCATGGCGCTTGGCCCGATCCGCCCACGACCGCGCGTTGCCCAACAGGTAGCCGGGTTCCTGGACGCCATCGCGGGTCAACCGCCAAGCGACGTAGTTGGTGCAGTTGTGCCCGCGGTACATCCGCCAGTGCATGAACATCATGTTCACGGCCCAGCCCGGATCGCACTTCATCGTGGCGTCGAAGGACCTGCCGGAGCACATCGTCGTCTCGGCGTGCGCAGCGCTCGGGGTCAGCGAAAGCACGCCGGCCACGAGGGTGCCGGCAAGTCCGAGAAGCAGTCTGCGCACCGCAGCACCGTAACGAGAAAATCACTCCAGTAACATAGGAAACATAAAAAACTTCTGCAACACGCCGAACAACAGTCACAGAATTCCAACCGTGTAATTAGGCGATTTCGGCTGCGATGCCAGTCGAAATGGTCATTTCTTCGTCAGGAAGGCCGTGATCGCCTCGCGGGCCTCGTCGCTGCCGAACAAGCGCGCCGACTGGGCCGCCACCTCATCGCCCAGCGCGTCGATGCGGGCGACCAAGTCGTGATTCAACAGTCCTTTGGTCTCCCGATGTCCCTGCGGGTACCCGGCGCGCAGATCGGCGATGACGTCGGCGACGCCGTCGGTCAATTGGTCGTCCGGCACGACTCGGGAGATGAGGCCGACCTCCTTTGCCTCGGCCGCGGTGAACGTGCGGCCCGTGAGGAATAGGTCCGCGGCAGCCCGGGAGGTGAACCGGGTCAGCAGGGACAGCGAGATGACCGACGGTGCCAGGGCGAGCCGGACTTCGGTCAGCGCGAAGTTGACCGACTCCGCGGCGATGACGATGTCGGATGCCCCAACGATGCCGAGGCCGCCGGCGCGAACTGGGCCCTGGAGCTCGACGACGACTGGCTTGGGCAGGGTCGCGAGCAAGCGCTGAAGCTGCACGATCGCCTTGACGCCGTCGTCGGCCGAGCCGGCACCGGCGACCTCGCTCAGGTCGGCGCCGGAGCAGAAGACGCGGTCGGCCGACCGCAGGAGCACAACCTTGACGGCTCGGTCCTCCGCCGCCGACTCCAGGCGGGCGAACAACTCGCTCACGAGTTGGCGGGACAGGGCGTTGCGGTTGGCCGGACTGTCGAGCGTGATGGTCGCGACCTCGTCGCCTACGGCGTAGTGGACCAGTTCAATCTCGGTCATGAGTTCCTCCGGTTTGTAGGAGCGGGGGCCCGGCCGCGAGGGGGTCGTTCCGGCGGCGGGCGCCGCACGGCTAATAGGACTTCGGGAGGCCGAGGCTGAACTGGGCGACGAAGTTCAACACCATCTCGCGGCTCACTGGGGCGATGCGGCCCAAGCGTGCCGACGTGACCATGTCGACGAGACCGTACTCACGCGTCAGTCCATTGCCGCCGTGCGTCTGGATCGCTTGGTCCACCGCCTTCACCGACACCTCGGCGGCGAGGAATTTGGCGATGTTCGCCGCCTCACCGGCGGCCATGTGGTCACCGGCGGCCAGCAGTGCCGCCGCCTTCTGCGTCATGAGGCTCGCCGCTTCAAGCTCCATGTGGATCTCGGCCAGCGGGTGGGCAATGGCTTGGTGCGCGCCGATCGGGGTGTCGTTGAACACCTTGCGTGTCTTGGCGTACTCCACCGCCTTCTCGATCGCGAGCCTCGCTCCGCCGAGCGCGATCGATGCCCCCATGATGCGCTCGGGGATCAGGCCGGCGAAGAGCTGCGCGATCGCCGCGTCCTCGCTGCCGACCAGCGCGTCGTACGGCAGCTTGATGTCGTCGAAGAACAGCGTGAACTGCTTCTCCGGCAGCACGAGGCCCATGTCGATCTCGCTCCGCACCAGTCCTTCGGAGTCGGTCGGGACCATGAAGAGGGCGGGCTTGAGGTTGCCGGTCTTGGCGTCCTCCGTGCGGGCGACGACCAGGATGTGCGTCGCTTCGTCGACGCCCGAGATGAACGTCTTGTTGCCGGTCAGGCGCCAGCCACCGTCCTCGGTGCGGTAGGCCGTGGTGACGATCTTGTGCGAATTCGAGCCGGCGTCGGCTTCGGTGATGGCGAAGGCGTACCGGGCGGATCCATCTGCGACGCCCGGAAGCCACCGCTTCTTCTGCTCGTCGGTGCCGAAATCGGTGATCACGGTCCCGACGATGGCCGGCGACACGACCAGCATCAGCAGCGGGGCGCCCGCGGCCGCGAGTTCCTCCAGCACCGCGGCCAAGTCGCCGAGGTCGCCGCCACCTCCGCCGTACTCCTCGGGGATGTTGACGCCGACGTACCCGTTCTTGGCCGCCGCGTCCCACAGCTCGGTGGTCTTGCGCCCTTCGCGCGCGGCGGAGAGGTAGTACTCGGGGCCGAAGCTCCGGCCGAATTCGCGCACTGCCCTGCGCAAGGCGATCCGTTCGTCGGACTCGGTGAAGTTGTTGGACATGTCGTCTCCTACTCGGGGGCTTTGGGGGTATCGGGGGTGTCGATCACGGCCAGGACGGCGCCGGATTCGACCTGCTGGCCGACGCTCACGTCGAGCTCGGCGACGACCCCGTCGGCCGGCGCCGTGACGGTGTGCTGCATCTTCATCGCTTCCAGCACGACGATGACGTCGCCCTTCTGCACGGCTTGGCCGGCTTCGACGGCCACCTGGGTGACCGCCGCCGGCATCGGGGCGAGCAGCGACCCTTCGGCGACGGCGTCGGCCGGGTCGACGAAACGCGGCACCGGTACGAACGAAAACGAGCCGTCCGGCCCATCGACGTC
>DATLCL010000255.1:0-2063 GCA_035526415.1 Aeromicrobium sp. | reverse complement strand
TTCCTGACCCATGGCGAGCACCTGCTCCATCGCCTCGAGCGTCGGGTGGTGCGACGTGATGACCATCTCGGTCCTGCCGTCCCGCTCGTCCAGCGTGACGACCATCCTGCCCACAGGCAGGTCGTCGTTGGGCTTGCCGGTATCGTCGGCGAAGCCGTCCCTCACCTCGAGCCGTCGCGGCGGGTCGACGGCCAGCACCTCCCACCAGCCGCGGTACTTCTGACCCTCCGGACTTGTCATGTAGTAGGTGGTTCGGCTGCCGACCGTGAGGTCGTGGTCGACGAAGGTCGCGGGGTAGCCCGGCGGGCCCCACCAACGCTCGAGCTGGCGCGGGTCGGCCCAAAGCTGCCACGCCCGTTCGACCGTGGCGTCGAGCTCGACGGTGATGGCCATCGTCAGGGCGTCGAGGTCCTTCTGCACATTCGTGACGGTCATGGGGTGCCTCCATTGGGGTCGGCGAGGATCTCGCTCATCCGGTCGACGCGGCCGCGCCACACAGCGTCCAGGGCGTCCAGCAGCTGCGATGCCCGGCGGACGGTGTCGACGTTGCCGCAGACGAGTTGTTCTCGCCCTTTGCGTTGCTTGGTCACCAGTCCAGCCTCTTCCAGCACGGCGACGTGCTTCTGCACGGCGGCGAAGCTCATCGGGTAGCGGCGGGCCAGCGCGGACACCGAGTGCTCGCCCTCGAGCGTGCGCACGACGATGTCGCGCCGGGTCACGTCGGCCAGGGCATGAAAGACCCTGTCGGCCCGCTCGGCCTTCAGTAAACCTACAACCATAGAGTTGTAGGTAATCACGATCCGGAGCTGCACGCAAGGGCCAGATCAGAGAAAGAAGTAGGCAGACTTGGGTGCGAGCCCACGCTCGTCAATCGGGTGGAGCAGCGATGTACAACGCCTCCGATCTTGCTGGTAGCGCAGGCGTCGGAGGTGCTGGCGGCCAGGTGTCGGCGTCCGCCCCTTCGAACCGCAGCCACCGTCACCGTCGTTCCGTCCCGAGGCAACGGCCCACGTCCCAGGACACATCACATCAAGTCGTCGCTCGCATGGGCCGGTATCGCAGGGAGACCGCCCCCGACGGGAACTCATAGCGATCCACGAGCTCGAGCCGGATGCGCTCGCGCAGACCGGCGAGCAACGTCGGCCCGTGTCCGGCAAGGACCGGCTGTACCAGGAACTCGTACTCGTCGATCAGTCCCAGATCCGCCAAGGCCAGAGGGAGCGTCACGCCACCCACGAACAGGCCCTCGCCTGGCTCCTGTTTGAGCCGCTGAACCGCTTGCCCCAAGTCGCCTCGCACCAGCTCGGCATTCCAATCGACCCCGCTCAGCGTGCTCGACACGACGTACTTTCTCGCCCGGTCGATGGTCTCGGCGAACGGGATCTCCCACTCACCCATCCAGTCAGGCCACGTGCCCGTAGCCGGCCGCCGCCACGCCGACGACATCATCTCGTAGGTCACCCGGCCAAATAGGAGGGCATCAGCTCGTTCCATCTCAGCGGTCCAGTAGCGCATCGACTCCTCGTCCGGGGGGAGCCCTGCCTCGTGATGGCAGCAGCCGTCGAGCGTGACGTTGATCGAGTATCGAAGTGGTCTCATGTCGTGCTCTCCCTTGATGAGCGCCGCGCGTTCACCGGACCGTACTCAGACGACTCCGGCGCCAGTTCCATCGTCGCCCGATCGCACCCACTCACACCGTCGCGATGCGAACCAGACCGCAGACCGAGCGCGCGACCGATTCGGCGCTGCGGGAGGCGGTACCAGCGCGTCGCGCGCTGTCAGTACACAGAGAACCCCTCTGGAAGGGAGATCCGCCCGGCGAGCGCAAGGACGACATCGGCACCTGCACCGCGCTTGTCGACCATGTCCGCGATGAGGTGAAGAGTGAGACGCAACGCGTAGGGCGGGGGCGCAACGTCGGATTGGACGGCGCGGGCGAGGTCGAGGCCGTGGATCACGAGTTCGGCTACGCGAATCGGGGTAGGTAGTCAACGAGCCGGTCGGGACCAGCAGGTGCGACCGATTGTCCGGTGTACTCGACGAGGAGTGTGTGCGACCTGTTG
>DATLCL010000287.1:0-9923 GCA_035526415.1 Aeromicrobium sp. | reverse complement strand
AACTGGCTGAACGCGGTTTCGCGGTCACCGTCTACGAGCCGACGGCCTGGGGAGGCAAAGCGCGCAGCATCAACGGTCCCAACACCGGGACGGGCGGGCGCAAGCCCTTGCCGGGGGAGCATGGCTTCCGGTTCTTCCCCGGTTTCTATCACCACATTCCCGACTCGATGCGCCGGACGCCCTTCGGAAGCAACGAGAACGGAGTGTGGGACAACCTCGTCGCGGCGCAGGGCGGGAAGTTCCTTCGCACTGATCCCCACCTGGACGCATTCGTGTTCGGCATCGGCCCAGATCCGGCGGCGCTCCTGACGGTCGCCGGCCTCCGGAAGTACCTCTTGGAGAACCTGAACGCCCAGAACGTTCCGCCGGATGAGCTTTCCTACTTCGTCGAGCGGCTCCTGGTGTTCGTGACCAGTTCGGATGTGCGCCGCTTCGGGCAGTGGGAAAACGTCGCCTGGTGGGACTTCCTCGGCGCCGATACCCGTTCGCCGGACTACCAGAAGGTCCTTGCCGCCGGCCTCACCCGCAACCTGGTCGCCGCCAAGGAGACGGTGGCGAGCACGCGGACCATCGGCAACATGGGCGAAGCGTTCGTCTACACCATTGCCCAGCAGGGCAACGACGGCCAGATCGACCGCGTCCTCGACCTGCCGACGAACGAAGCCTGGATCGACCCGTGGTACCGCAGGCTCAAGGCGTTGGGCGTCACGTTCGTCGGTGGCCGCGGCCTCGCTCAGTTCGAGGTCTCGGGCGGGCGGATCGCTTCCGCTTGGGTGCAGGACAAAGCCGGTAACGCGACGCGCGTCGCGGCCGACTGGTTCGTCAGCGCCATGCCGGTTGAGCAGGCGCGCAAGTACGTCTCGGCAGACATCCTGAAGATCGACCCGTCGCTGTCGGGGCTCAACCGGCTGCGAACCGACTGGATGACCGGCATCCAGTTCTACCTCCGCGAGGAGGTCGACCTGGTCAAGGGACACATCACGTTCATCGACTCGCCGTGGGCGCTCACCGCCTTGACGCAAGCGCAGTTTTGGTCGGAGATCGAATTCGAGAAGACCTATGGCGACGGCTCGGTCAAGGACTGCCTCAGTGTCGACATCTCGAACTGGGATGCACCGGGCGTCGTCTACGGCAAGCCGGCCAAACGATGCTCGCCGCGCGAGGTGGCCACGGAGGTGTTCACCCAGATCAGGCGACACCACACGTTCGGCGACTTGGTGCCGAGCGAGCTGATCCACTCGTGGTTCCTTGACCCAGGCATTCATTGGAACGCTTCGCTTGGGCGCAACACCAATGACACCCCGCTGCTGGTCAACACCGTCGGCTCGTGGAAAGACCGGCCGAACGCGTCAACGAAGGTCCCGAACCTGTTCCTCGCTGGCGACTTCGTTCGCACGAACATCGACCTGGCAACGATGGAGGGCGCCGGGGAGTCCGGTCGCGCCGCAGCCAACGCGATCCTGGCCGCCGCCGGGTCGACTGCCACCCCGGCGGCGATGTTCAAGCTCTGGAAGAACGCGGCGATGATCCCGCTGCAGCAGACCGATGCGGCGCTCTACAAGGCCGGGTTGCCGAACGTGCTCGACCACCCGCTGCCGGGCCGTTACTGACAACCCTGCTTAACCCGGGCGGGCGCGCGGCCACCGGATCGCTGGGTGCTCCCACCATGACCGTCGGCGTTCAGGTCAGCGGGCGGCCAAGGCGTCGGCGCAGCTCCAGATTCCACATCATCGCGTTGAAGGGGAATGCGCGAACGACGTGCGGGAGCACGCGCGAGACCTTGCCGGTCACGCGCATGAGTCGGTCATGTCGACGCTGGTCGCGATCGGTCCATTCCAGCCCGAGTTGATCGCGGATCGGTTCCGGGAGAAACCCGGTGTTGGCCCATCGTGTGGACCGGCCGAACACCCATCGCAGCGGGGCTGGAAGCATCGCGAGACGAAGCAGGCCGTTGAGGTATTCACCCACCCGGTCGTCGATCTCACAGCGCTGCAGGCCCGCCTCCCAGTACGCCCAGAAATCGTCAACCGAGCCATGCCACTTGTCGGCAGGAACCTGCAGCGTCGTGCCAACCCGGGCGCCGGCACGAAGCAGCACCTCTTCTTCCTCCCGCGTCAACGGACCGTGCATCCGGGTGATCGTGTCGATGAAGCCGTAGTAGATGCAGCTGGCCACCCACAGTTGGAGGTCGCGGTTGAACGCGTTGTACTTCACCGGGCTTTGAGCGGTGGACCTCACCTGCCGGTGTTGAGCATTGATCGCCTCGCGGAACGCCCTACGCAGCTCGTGGCTGCCCAGCAGCGTGACGCCGAGGTAGCCGATCGTCGTGCGGAATCGCTTGAACGGGTGCTTGGTCACGCTGCCGCTCTCGACCCGGCTCTCGACCACGCCGTAGCCGACCTCCGGCCACGCCAACTGCAGGGCCACGTTGGCCAGGCCGGCGGCCAAGACCACATGACCGTCCATCGTGCGGCGAAGCAGCCGGATCTCTTCGGCGCGGAGTGCCGCTTGCTGGTCGCGGATGTCGTCGCCGGCTTCCTCGCCGGACGTCGGGTCTGGGGCGAGTTCGGGGCCGCGTGGGCTGGGTAGCGCGGTCATCGGCGGGACCTCCTGGTTGCGGCCGGATCCTGAAGGCCCAGCGCGGGAACGATGTGTGTGCGGAACAGTGCTCGAGCTGCTGCAGCGTCGTCCAACGGCAGCACGCTCTCGGGGGTCAGCGCGAGGCTCAGCGCAAGTCGGGCGAGGGTTTCGGCAATCGGCTCCGGGTCGTACGGCGGAAGAACTCCCTCGCCCTGTAGCCGCTCCAGCACGCCGCGAAGGTACGTTCTGCCCAAGGCGAGTACCGGCGCGCCTTGGGTGGTGAGCAACGGCAGCACCAGCTCGGGTTCGGTCTCAAGGAGCCGACGCAGCAGCCGGTTGCGGCGGATCCAGTCGATCACGCTCAGGCCGAGCGCGATCACCTGCTCCTCAGCGTCGCCGCCGTCGCGGCGTGTTGCCTCCAGAGTGTCGTCCATGTCCGCCAGGAACCGCCGCACCTCGCGCAGCGCCACCGCCTCGACGAGTCCGGACTTGCCGGCAAACTTGCGATAGAGCGTGGCGGGGGAGATGCGCGATCGGCGCGCCACGTCGCCCATGCTCGTGCGCCGGACGCCGACGTCAAGAAAGGCGGCGAGCGCGCCGTCCAGAATCGCGCCGCGGCTGGCGTCGGGATCGTCCTCGGAATCGGGGACGGAGAAGAGCGCTGTCTTTTCCACGTCACCTCCAGATCAGGGCACGGATGAGAGAATTAGTACAATATACTCTCACTCTCTCATTCAGGGAACCAGCCTGAACGTTTTCAGAGCGGCGCGTCCTCGAGGGAGTAGTTTCAAACACCGGCGGACCGTTGTCTGGATCCTTGGGAGACTTGATGAGCGCGACCACGATCGACGACTTTGCAGGTGCTTTGCTCCGAGAGGACGACGACGGCTACGACGACGCCCGCTCGGTCTTCAACGCGATGATCGATCGCCGCCCCGCACTCATTGCGCAGTGCGAGTCGAGGGAGGACGTCCGAGCCGCGCTGGCGTATGCAAAGGCCGAGGGACTTGAGGTTGCCATTCGATCCGGCGGTCACAGCGTCGTCGGCGCGAGCAGCGTGGACGGTGGGCTGGTCGTCGACATGCGCCGCATGAACCGCGTCGATGTCGATCCCGGCGCGCGCACTGCGACGGTGGGCGGCGGCGCGACGTGGAGCGACTTCGATCGCGCCACGCAGGAGCACGGACTCGCAACGACCGGCGGCCGCGTCTCGACCACCGGGGTGGCCGGACTGACCTTGGGCGGTGGGTCGGGTTGGTTCGAACGGGAGTGGGGACTCGCCTGCGACAATCTGATCGAGGTCGAACTCGTCACGGCCAACGGCCGCGTGGTGACGGCCTCCGAGACCGAGAACAGCGAGCTGTTCTGGGCGCTGCACGGGGGTAGCGGGAACTTCGGGATTGCCACCCGCCTCGTCTTCCAGCTCCACCCACTGCCTGCTTCGACGCTGGCGCTTCTGCTGTGGCCGGCCGAAGCGGGTCCAGAACTCGGGCGCACCTACCGGAGCCTCATCGAGGGCGGCGCTCCGACTCGGCTCGGTGGAGGAATGGCTTACCTGACCGCTCCACCCGAGCCGTTCGTGCCGGAGCACCTCCAGGGCAAACGCGCTGCCGCCGTCCTCGGAGTGTTCGCTGGGACGGAGGCGGAGCTCCGTGATGCGCTGGCACCGATCTACGCCTTGGAGCCCCAGGGCGGGCTGACTGCCGAGCTACCGTACGCGGATATCCAATGCGCCATCGACGACCCGCCCGGATACCGGAACTATTGGTCGGCCTCGCATCTCGGCTCCCTGCCGGATGAGGTTCTCGACCTCTTCTGCCGGCAAGGGGAGGACATGATCGTCCCGTCGCCCTCGCAACACCTGTTGATCCCATGGGGCGACGGCGTGGCCGACCGGGCAACGGACTGGCCGATGACTCATCGGAGCGCTCCGTGGGTTGTGCACCCATTCGGCCTTTGGGAAACTCCGGACGACGACGAACGAGGGAAAGCCTGGGTGCGCGGCTCCATCGCAGCGTTGAAGCCGTACGACATCGGGTCGGTCTACCTCAACTTCGTTGCGGACGCGGGCGACGATCAGGTGCGCGCGAGCTACGGCGAGGCGAACTATGCCCGACTCGCCGCAGTCAAGGCCGAGTTCGACCCCGCGAATGTCTTCAACCGGCACCACGCGATCCGGCCTGCGACCACCGGCTAGGCGGCTTAGGTTGCTTCGGCGAGCCCTTTGAAGTTCTGAAGCCCCTGTTCAAGGCTCTTTGCGTTCAGTCGCTTGACCAGGACTGCGTCAGCCACCTTCCCGATCCCACCGCCTGGCAATGAGTAATCGAACGTCGTGGTCAGCAAGCTTGCCGCTCCTTCGGGCGTGACTTCCCAGCGTGCTCGTCCCCGCAGCATCCCCTCCATCTCCAAAAGGTGCAGTTTGCCCGGCTGGTAGTCGACGACCGTTTCGGAGATGGGCATGGTGAGGCCTGCTGACTTCACCTTGAAGCTCACTTTGCCGCCCACTTCGGGAAATGGAGCCGCGATGTCGATCGACGTCATTCCCGGGTACCAGCGGGGCCAGAGGCTTGCATCACTCAGCAGGTCCATGACCGCCTGCGGCGACGCATTGATCTGGATGTTGCGCTTCACGACCGCCATGGGTTACCTCGTCCTCCGCCGCGCTCCCGGCGGCAATGAGGAGATCATGGCACGCCCCCTAGCTGTCGTACCCGACTCCGGTGGCGTGGAGTGGGCAGTAGCCGTACGGGTTCTTGAACAAGTACTGCTGGTGGTAGTCCTCTGCGTAGAAGTACGCGTCCAGCGGCTTGATCGACGTCGTGATCTTGCCGTAGCCGGCCGCCGTCATCTGCTGCTGGTAGTGGTCTCGCGACGCCTCCGCCTCAGCCTGGTGCTCAGGCGTTGTCGTCAGGATGAGGGAGCGATACTGGCTACCTCGGTCGTTGCCTTGGCGCATGCCCTGGGTCGGGTCGTGGTTCTCCCAGAACGTCTGCAGCAGGTCTCGGTACGTGACGACGCTGGGGTCGAAGATGACGCGAACCACCTCGGCGTGGCCGGTGCGGCCGGTGCAGACCTCTTCATAGGTCGGGTTCGGCGTGATGCCGCCGGTGTACCCCACGGACGTCGACCACACGCCGGGAACCTCCCAGAACGTCTTCTCCTCGCCCCAGAAGCAGCCCAGCCCGAACACGGCCACTTCGAAACCGGCCGGGGGCTCGGTCTCGATCGGGTTGCCGAGCACGAGGTGCCTGGTGCCGACCGAGAACGGGCGGACAGGCCGTCCGGGCAGCGCCGAATCGGCGTCGGGAAGAGTGCTCTTGTCACCACCGAAAATCCCCATGCGCTCCATCCTTCCGCACGCGTGCGCGTGTCGGAATCAACCGGGGGAACCGTGGGCTTGTTCCCGTAGGCTTCGGGGCGTGAGCAAGCGGCCCAGCTACATCCCCGCCGGGATCGATGTCGCTGCCGCGTGGTCCTGGCGGCTTCTCCTGATCGCCGGCGCCAGCGCGATTGGCATCTGGCTGCTCCGGTACTTCTCCGAGGTCACGATTCCGATCGCCGTCGCCGTGCTCTTGACGGCGCTGTCGGCCGGAGCGGTCGACTGGCTGAGTCGGCACAACGTGCCGCGGCTCATTTCCACGTTCATCGTCGTCATCGCGATACTCGTCATCTTCCTGGGCCTGCTGACGTTGGTCGGCCAGCAACTGGCCAGCCAGTTGGATGAACTCAAGGCGAGCGTCGTCGCCGGAATCTCGCAGATGCAGGAATGGGCTCGTACGGGCCCGCTGGGCCTCAGCGACGCTCAGCTGCAAACCTGGATCGACCAGACGAAGGCGACGATCTCCGCCAGCGACACCTCGATCGTGGATCGGGTGGCCGAAGTCGGCCTGCGGATCGGCCATATCCTCGCTGGGTTCTTCATCACACTGTTCGCGACGTTCTTCTTCTTGTACGAAGGCGACCGGATCTGGAGCTGGATCGTGGTGCTCTTCCCGAGCGCTTCCCGCGACCGGCTCAACTCATCGGGCCACACGGCTTGGCGCTCGCTCACTGCCTTCGTCCGTGCCACGGTGGTTGTGGCACTCACCGACGCTCTCGGCGTCATGCTCGCCGCCTGGATTCTGGGTGTGCCGCTCACCTTTGCCATCGGCGCTCTCGTGTTCCTCGGCGCCTTCATTCCCATCATTGGAGCCCTGATCGCCGGGTCGGTGGCAGTGCTGGTGGCGCTGGTGGCTCAGGGGCCGTGGGTCGCGCTGTTCATGCTGATGGCCGTAGTTCTCGTCCAGCAGACCGAATCCCACGTGCTCCAGCCGTTCCTCATGGGCAGGTTCGTACGGCTCCACCCGCTGGCGATCATCATCGCGATCGCGGCCGGCGTCGTCATGGCCGGCATCGTCGGAGCCCTCATCGCTGTGCCGCTGGCGGCCTGCCTCAATGGCATCGTCCGCCATCTGGCCGAGGAGGCCAAGGAGTTCCAGGCCGACCCCGAGGAACCCGCCCCGATCGGCGGGGCGTAAGGCGTCGCTCGAATCAGAACGGAACGGCGTCGACGATCTCGACGATAATCGTCGCTCCGGTCGGGGTCTCGTACGATGCCTTGTCGCCGACACTCTTGCCGCTGATGGCAGCGCCGAGCGGTGAGGTGGGGGAGTAGATGTCGAGATCGACGGCGCTGTCCATCGAGAGCAACTCGCGCGAGCCCAGCAGGAACGTCTCGGTGTTGGAGTCTCCCTCGAACCGGATCGTCACCTTCATGCCGGCCTCGACGAGACCGTCGTCGGCCGGCTTCTCGCCGATCTGGGCACGTCGGAGCCGGTCCTCCAGCTGCCGGATGCGAGCCTCGTTCTTGCCCTGTTCCTCGCGGGCGGCGTGATAGCCGCCGTTCTCGCTCAGGTCCCCTTCTTCGCGGGCCTGCGCGATCTTTGCGGTGATGTTGGCTCGAACCTCGCCACGCAAATGGTTCAGTTCCTCCTGCAGTCGTTCGTAGGCCTCCTGCGTGACCCAGATGGCGTCGGCGGAAGATGTGTCCTGCGTCATGGCTGCTCCTTACAACATGGGGCAAAAACGTGCTGCACCCCAGGTGATTCCACCCGGGGCGAAGTACCTAGCCTAACAACTCACGTGGGTAGGTGACAGCCCCGGAGGACTCCGTTCACCGCACGGCGCTCGGTCGTGATGACGGTCTTGACACGGGTGTCCTCCGTCGTGCCGCGCGGAACGACGATGGTCCGCTCCCCGACGACTGAGTGATCCAGGGCTTGCGCGAAGACGGTGCACTCGACCGCGATTGGTTCCGCGCGATGGACATCGAGTGTCACCTGCACACGGTGGTCGTCCAGCACCTTGTAGCCCCAGAGGACGCCGTGGACCGGCTGCGGCTGAAACGCCGCCCACGCTGCCCATGCGACCGCGGCGACGATTCCGATGACGGCGATTACCGGCCAGACCCAGCGTCGCGCACTTCGTCGTCCATACCGCGCGTCCAGATCAGACATGGCCTCATTCTGGCCCCCGTTAGGCTGGCCACGTGATTGAACTCCTGTCCGCGGCCAACCCGCCGATCGACTGGCGCCATGCCCAGCCGGGTTTCACGGCGCTGATCGTCGTCGGGGTCCTCTTCGTCGCGATGGTGTTCCTGGTGCGTTCGTTCCTCAAGCACGCCAACAAGGCGCGAGAGCCCTGGGAGGGCGAGGACGAGGGCGACTGACTCATGCCCAACCGCCTGGGTCAGTCAACGAGCCCCTACCTGCTTCAGCACGCCGACAATCCGGTCGACTGGTACGAGTGGGGCGAGGAGGCGTTCGCGCTCGCGAAGTCGCTGGACCGCCCCATCGTGCTGAGCGTCGGGTACGCCGCCTGCCACTGGTGCCACGTCATGGCGCACGAATCGTTCGAGGACCCGGTCACCGCGGCCTACATGAACGACCATTTCGTGAACGTCAAGGTCGACCGTGAAGAGCGGCCGGACGTCGATGCTGTCTACATGCAGGCCACCCAGGCGATGACTGGTCACGGCGGGTGGCCGATGACCTGCGTGCTGACGCCCGACGGTGAACCGTTCTTCGCCGGGACGTACTTCCCACCGGAACCCAGGCAGGGAATGCCTGCCTTCACCCAGATCCTGCAGGCCCTCGCCGAGGCGTGGCGCACGCGTCGCGCCGACATCCTCGGAGCTAGCCGCGAGGCGGTCGAGCATCTGCGGACGAAGTCGGCCATCTCGTCGACGCCGGTCGATGCCGTCGTGTTGGACGCCGCCGTCGATCTGCTTGCCACGCAGTTCGATGGCACCGCCGGCGGATTCGGCGCATCGCCGAAGTTCCCGCCGACGATGGTGCTGGAGTTCCTGCTCCGCCAGTACGCGCGAACCGGCGACGAACGGTCCATCGCCATAGCCCGCAGCACGGCGGACTCGATGGCACGAGGCGGGATCTACGACCAGCTCGTCGGCGGGTGCGCCCGCTACAGCGTCGACCGGTTCTGGCGGGTCCCGCACTTCGAGAAGATGCTCTACGACAACGCTCAGCTTGTGCGCTTCTATCTCCATGTGGCGCGGGCCAGTGAGCCCACGCAGGCAGAGCAGTCCGAACGGATCGCCCGCGAGACAGCCGACTTCCTGCTCGCCGAGTTGGCCACGGCCGAAGGGGGGTTCGCCTCCGCGCTCGATGCCGACAGTGTCGATGAGGAGGGGGACGTCCACGAGGGAACCTTCTACGTCTGGAACCGGGACCAGCTGATCGACGCGCTGGGCCCCGACGACGGGCCGTGGGCGTCGGACGTCCTCTCGGTCACGCCGGAGGGAACGTTCGAGCGTGGATTCTCGACCTTGCAGCTCCCCGCGGACCCAGACGACCCGGACCGTTGGGCGAGGGTCCGCGCCCGACTGCTCGAAGCCCGCGCCAAGCGCGCCCGACCCGCCCGCGACGACAAGGTCGTGGCGGCCTGGAACGGCTTGGCCGTCACTGCGCTCGCCGAAGCGTCCGTCGTGCTCGACGAACCGCGCTTCGCCGAGACTGCTGTCATCGCCGCCGAGCTGTTGGTGACCGTTCACGGCGCCGGCGCCGACGCCTTCATGCGCACATCCCGCGATGGGGTGGCCGGCCGGTCGGCTGCGGTCCTGGAGGACCACGGGTGCGTCGCCGAGGCATTCCTCGGCGTCCTCGGGATCACTGGCGACGCCCTGTGGCTCGACCGCGCACGCAGCGTTCTGGATCGCGCCCTCGAGCACTTCGCCGACGGCGAGGGCGGCTTCTTCGACACTGCCGACGACGCTGAGGCACTGGTGGTGCGGCCGCAGGATCCTTCGGACAACGCTCATCCGTCAGGCACGTCGTCCCTGCTGCATG
>DATLCL010000254.1:0-2376 GCA_035526415.1 Aeromicrobium sp. | reverse complement strand
GAGGTGGAACCGGCCGAGCGTGCGGTTGTCCCGCGCCAGCTGGCGCTCACCCTGGAGCACGTGCACTTCGACGCTGGTCTGGCTGTCCGCCGCGGTCGAGAAGGTCTCGCTCTTACGCGTCGGGATCGTGGTGTTGCGCGGGATCAGGTGCGTCATCACCCCGCCGAGGGTCTCGATGCCGAGCGACAGCGGCGTGACGTCGAGGAGCAGCATGTCCTTGACTTCGCCCGCCAGCACGCCGGCCTGAATCGCCGCGCCGACCGCGACCACTTCATCCGGATTGACGCCCTTGTGCGGTTCCTTGCCGAACAGCTCCTTGACGATCTGCTGGACCTTCGGGATACGCGTCGAGCCGCCGACCAGCACGACCTCGTCGATCTGCTTCGGGTCGACGCCGGCATCGGTCAGCGCCTGCTTGGTTGGCCCAACGGTCCGCTGCAGCAGCTCGTCGACCAGCTGCTCGAACTTGGCCCGCGTCAGCTTCATCGTCAAGTGCTTGGGACCGGTCTGGTCCGCCGTGATGAACGGCAGGTTGATGTCGGTCTCCATCACCGTCGAGAGCTCCATCTTGGCCTTCTCCGCCGACTCCTTCAGACGCTGAAGAGCCATGCGGTCCTTGCCGAGATCGATCCCTTCCTGCTTCTTGAACTCCGCGATGATCCACTCGATGATCCGCTGATCGAGGTTGTCCCCCCCGAGGTGGGTGTCGCCGTTGGTCGCCTTGACCTCGACCACCCCTTCGCCGACTTCGAGAATCGAGATGTCGAAGGTGCCGCCGCCGAAGTCATAGACCGCGATGGTCTCGTCCTTCTTCTTGTCGAGGCCGTAGGCCAGCGCCGCCGCGGTCGGCTCGTTGACGATGCGCTTGACGTCGAGGCCGGCGATCTGGCCAGCATCCTTGGTGGCCTGGCGCTGGGCGTCGTTGAAGTACGCCGGCACCGTGATGACCGCGGCCGTGACCGGCTGACCGAGATACTCCTCGGCGGCCTGTTTCAGCTTCTGCAGGATCATCGCGGAGACCTCGGGCGGTGAGTACTCCTTGCCGCCGGCGCTGATGCGAACATCGGCGTTCCCGGACCGGACGACCGAGTACGGGACCATCTTCATCTCTTCGTTGACTTCGTCGTACTTGCGGCCCATGAACCGCTTGATCGAGAACACCGTGTTCTCCGGGTTCGTGACCGCCTGCCGCTTGGCGACCTGGCCGACCAACCGCTCGCCAGACTTGGTGAAACCGACCACCGACGGCGTAATCCGGCTGCCTTCGGGGTTGGTGATGACGACCGGCTCGCCCCCCTCCATCACGGCCACAACCGAGTTCGTCGTGCCCAGGTCGATTCCAATAATCTTGCTCATGTCGTCAGTCCCTCTGTTGTGCCCGTTCGCGCAGTGCCGCGGGCTGAATCTTTATAACACTGACAATATAAAAGTTGAGCGCGCTCATGTCAAGAGTCGTGCGCGAAATTTCTCATTTCCGCGGTGCTATACTGCCGCTGCCAGCCTGCCTCAGCGGAGCTTTACCCGCTGTTCCGGGACCAGACCGCTCCCCGAGGTTCCTCATGACGCGCAATGCTTCGTGCGCCTGCCTGGCGGCGTGGCTGTCGTTCGTCTCCGGCAGCGCCCTCGCCCAGACTCCGGCAACGCTCCCTGATGCACTCACCGCGGACCCGCCCGCGCATGTCGCGGTGGTCGATGGGCGTGCCTCGCTCGAGCGGGACGGCCGGCCCGAGCCGTCACCGCTCTCGATGCCGCTTCTCGCCGGCGATCGTCTTCGGACCGAGGATGGCCGGGTAGAAGTGCTCTTCGCAGACGGCGCGGCCCTGCACCTCGACTCCTCGTCGACCCTGGATTTCCAGTCCGATGAAGTGATCCGGCTGCTCGCGGGGCGGGTCCGCCTGATCATTCCCGGACCCCGGCGGGAACTGTCCTATCGCATCGATGCGCCGGGCGGCTGGGTGCAGATTGCCGAACCGGGCGAGTACCGGGTCGGGGTCATCGGCGGCGAGCGCGGGCAGGTCGAGTTGGTCGTGCTGCGCGGCTCGGCGCTGCTGATGAACGAGGACGGGCGAACCTCGCTTCGCGCCGGCGAGCGGGCGCTGGCTCGCGCGGGCGAAGCGCCGTCGTACGCCTACGTCTACAACTCCGCCGCGTGGGACAGTTTCGACCGCTGGTCGGAAAGCCGTCGCAGCGACCGCTCCGGGGCCTCGGCGCAGTACCTGCCCGAGACCGTTCAGGCCTACTCCTCCACCTTCGACCGCTACGGCTCCTGGCGAGACGACGACACCTACGGGCGGGTGTGGTACCCGACCGTGAGCGCCGGCTGGCGGCCGTACTTCAACGGGCGCTGGGCCAGCTATCCCAACTACGGCTGGACCT
>DATLCL010000283.1:0-3173 GCA_035526415.1 Aeromicrobium sp. | reverse complement strand
GTGACGTGCCGGGCGCGCACGGACCCGAACACCTCGAACGCGTGCTGCGTCCCAGGCAGTTCCAGGTACGTGACCTTGCCGGGGTTGATCTGGCGAAGCCGCGCGACGAAGCTGCGAGCCTGCTCGACGTTCGCCAGCGAGTCGTTCGCGCCGTGGACGACGAGAAACTCCGGGACGTCGTCGGTGAGACGATGCAGTGCCGAGGCATTGCGGAAGTCTTCGAGGGTGGTGTCACGGGGGAACACGACGCGGGTCAGGAAGTCACGCATCGGTTTCGCGTAGGCGTCGTCGGAGTCGAAGTCGTAGATGCCGTAGAACGGGACACAGCCCGAGACCGACGTTTCGGCGTCCTCGAAGCCAGGCTGCCATGCCGGGTCGGATGGCGTCACGGTGGCCAACGCCGACAGGTGCCCGCCGGCTGAACCGCCAGTCAGGATCAGGTAGTCAGGGTCGCCGCCGTATTCGGCGATGTTCTCGCGCACCCATGCGATGGCCCGTTTGACGTCGACGATCTGGGTCGGCCAGCGATGCGTGGGCGCCAGCCGGTAGTTCGCAGCCACACACACCCAGCCGCGCGCCGCCATCTGGTTCATGAGGAGCAGCCCCTGCTGGCCCTTGTGACTGATCATCCAGGCGCCGCCGTGGATCTGGATGAGGACGGGCGCCTTCTCGACGCCTCCCTCGGCCGGCAGGTAGATGTCGAGCTTGGCGCGCCGGCCGCCCTCGGTGTACGCGATGTCGCGCAGGACGCGGACGCCCCGATCGGCGTACTTGAAGGGCCGCGCGTAGGTGCGCAGACGGGTGCGGGCTTCGACGTCCTCGGGGATCTCGAGCTCGTTCCGCAACAGCGTGTCGACCTGACCGGCGACGTCGTTGGACCGCTTCACCATCCACCCAAGCCCGATCGCCGACAGTGCGCCGAGGGCGAGTCCGGTCACCGTGGCCTCGCGACGACGCAGGGAGCGCAGTGTGTCGAGCGCCTGAGCAACGAGGATGTGCGGTGCAAGCTCACTGGTCAGCCAGCTGGCGAAGAAGACCGGAACCACCGTGATCGGGCCGCGCACCGGCTTGATGGCGTTGGCGACCAAGGCGGCCAGGACGGCTTGACGACGGGTGTATCCCACGCGGAGGAGCGTACCCAGTCAACCCGATAGCATCGGAACCTGTTCTAGTTTTGGAGGGCCACGGTGGACCGGCTCAGTGGGCTTGATGCGAGCTTCCTCTACTTGGAGACGCCAGAGCAGCTGATGCACGTCTGCGGGCTCATCCTGCTCGACCCGACAACGATCCCGGGTGGGTACTCGTTCGACCGCCTGCGCGACCACCTGGGTGAGCGTGTCGAGGAGATCCCGACGTTCGCCCGAAAGCTGCACCGCGTCCCGCTGGGGTTGGACTTCCCGGTGTGGGTGCGAGATGAGCACTTCGACGTCGAGCGCCACGTGCACCGGATGGCGGTGCCGGCGCCCGGCGGCAAACGTGAGCTGGCCGAGATCGTCGGCCACCTGGCAGGTCTCCTGCTCGACCGGTCTCGCCCGCTCTGGGAAATGTGGGTGATCGAGGGACTCGACTCGGGCCAGATCGCGGTCGTTACGAAGATGCACCACGCGACCGTTGACGGCGTCAATGGCGCCAACCTGATCTCGATGCTGTGCAGCCTCGAACCCGATGCCCCGTTGCTCGACGTCGCGCCGGGCGGCAAGGAGCCGGGCCGGGCGCCCAGTAACGCCGAACTGTTCGCGCGCGGAGTGGTGGCGACCGCCCGCAAGCCCTTCCAGGTGGCTAACGTGATCGGCCCGACGGTCGGCATCCTGACCGAGGCCGCATCTCGAGCCCGGCGGAGCGCGGCGATGGCGGCGCCACTCACCGCGCCCAGGACATCCTTCAACGGCATCATCACGGGTCATCGCTCGGTGGCGTTCGCCGACCTGGATCTCGAGACGATCAAGAAGGTCAAGAACGCCGTCCCCGGGGCGACCGTCAACGACGTCGTGCTGACGATCAGCGGCGGCGCTCTCCGGAAGTACCTGGAGCGGCGCGGGGAGTTGCCGGAGACGTCGCTGCTCGCATCCGTTCCGGTGTCCGTCCACGGCAAGTCCACCCGCGAGGGCGGGTCGAACAAGGTGTCGTCCTTGTTCACCCGCCTCGGCACCGACATCGCCGACCCGTTCGAGCGGTTGAAGGCGCTGGCCGAGGCGAACGCGGTGGCCAAGGAGCACCACAACGCCATCCCCGCCGACACCCTGCAGGACTGGGCCGAGTTCGCGGCACCGCGGGTTTTCGGCCTGGCCGTGCGCGCGGTCACGTCACTGCGGCTTGCCGAGCGTGGGCCGGTCATTCACAACCTCGTGATCTCCAACGTGCCGGGGCCACAGATGCCGCTCTATTTCCTCGGCGCTCGGATGGATGCCATGTATCCGCTCGGCCCCGTCTTCCATGGTGCCGGCCTCAACATCACCGTGCTCAGCCAGAACGGCGTCGCGCACGTCGGTGTCATCGCGTGCAGTGAGTCCGTGCCGGAGCCGAGCCAGGTCGCGGACGCGTTCGGCGCCGAGCTGGACGCCTTGCTCGCGGCTGTGCCGACGAAGACGCAGACGCCACGGAAGCAGGCACCGCGCCGGAAGCCCGTGGCGGTAGACTAGAACACGTTATAGTTTTGGACCGCCAGAGTCCGGACACATTCATGGGCGGGAGGACGCAGCTTGAGTTCCGTTGCTCATGAGATTGCGCAGGTGCTGGGGGACGTCCTCGACAAGGGGCCAAGGGCTGGCACGTGGCCGGCGGCCGTCGATGCGGGGCTGACGGCTGTCGCTGCCCCCAAGGAACTCGGCGGTGAAGGTCTCGGCTTCGATGCGCTCGCGGTCATGCTGCGTGAGCTGGGCCGCCGCGCGCACGACCTGCCGGTCTGGGAGACGCTCGGCTGTGGCTTGATGACGACGTTGCAGGCTGGGAGCCCGGAGGTGCAGCAGAGCATCGTGCCGCGCATCGTGAGTGGCGAGCTGCAGATCGCGCCGGCCCTGTCCGAGGTCGGTGCGGCCATGCCGGAGACACCGGCGACAGTGCTGGCCGACGATGCCGTGACCGGCACAAAGATCCACGTCCCGGTGCTCCACTCAGCCCTCCTGCTGGTCTCGGTAGCCGACGGCAGTGCCGTCTTTATCGATCCTGACGGCCCC
>DATLCL010000279.1:0-2506 GCA_035526415.1 Aeromicrobium sp. | reverse complement strand
GATCGCGCACCTGCGCCGTGTGCCGGCGCTGTCGGCGATGCCGGTGATGGTCCTGACCTCCGAGGAGGGGCCTGGAGTCGAGACGACCGTCCTCGAGCTCGGGGCCGACGACTACGTCGTCAAGCCGTTCGATGCGGGCGTGCTGTCGTTGCGGGTGAAGGCGGCCTTCCGGCGGCTGCGATCGGCGGCGGCGTAAGCAACAGCGGAGTACTGGGAACGTCCTGATGTTTCACACAGTCAGCCGGCGTATTCGCGACCTGTCCATCGCGCGCAAGCTCATTTTGATCACGATGAGCACCTGCGGCGTGGCCGTCCTGCTGGCCACCAGCATATTCATCGGCCGGGACATCCCCGAGTACCGCCGCAATCTGGAAGGGGACCTCGCGACGACCGCCTCGATGCTCAGCGCGGGATCGCAGGCGGCACTCGAGTTCGGCGACGACAACTACGCAAGAGAGTTGCTCGGCGGACTGGCGGCCAAGCCCCTCGTGCTGATCGGGTGCGCGTACAAAGAAGACGGAACCAAATTCGTCGGCTACGAGCGCCCGGCAACCGGAGTCACTTGCCCGGCGACGGTGCCCAAGACGGCAATCGCCACATCGTTCCTGGCGCCACGTCTGAGCAGCTCGAAGCCCGTGATGCTGGACGGCCGGCAGTCGGGCACCATCTACCTCGAAGCGACCCAGCAGCCACTGCGGGACCGCTTGCGGGGATACCTGTTCCTCACCGCGGTCGTGCTGGTGGTCTGCTGCCTGGTTGTACTTCTGATGTCGACGCCGCTGCAGCGGATGGTCGCCGACCCGATCATGCAGCTGGCGGCGACGATGCGGACCGTCAAGGCGGAGCAGCGCTACGACATCCGCGCCGCCAAGGTCCAGAACGACGAAGTCGGGACGCTGATCGACGGCTTCAACGACATGCTCTCGGAGGTCGAGGACCGCGACCGCAAGCTGCGCCGCCATCAGGAGCAGCTCGAGTCCGAGGTCACTGCACGCACCGCGGAGCTCCGCCAGGTCAACGTCGACCTGATGGAGGCGAAGAACCGCGCCGAGGACGCGAATTCGGCCAAGAGCGAGTTCCTGGCCAACATGAGCCACGAGATCCGCACGCCGATGAACGCGGTCATCGGGATGACCGAGCTGACGCTCGACACCGAGCTGACCGGCGAACAGCGGGAGTGCCTCACGCTGGTGCGGTCGTCGGCCGACGCGCTGCTCTCGATCCTCAACGACATCCTCGACTTCTCGAAGATCGAATCGCGCAAGCTCGAGCTCGAGTCGGTGCCGTTCAATTTCCGCGACCTGATCGCCGATACGGTCAGGCCGCTCGCGCTCCGGGCCCACGAGAAGGGGCTGGAGATCATGACCGACATCTCGCCGGACATTCCGACCACGGTGGTCGGCGACCCGGTGCGGCTGCGGCAGGTGCTGGCCAACCTGGTCGGCAACGCGATCAAGTTCACCAGCGAGGGCCACGTGATGGTGGCGATCGACCCCGAGTCGATCACCCCCGACAAGGCGATCCTGCAGTTCCAGGTGATGGATACCGGAATCGGCATCCCGGCCGACAAACAGGACCTGGTGTTCGAGCCGTTCCGCCAGGCCGACGGTTCGACCACGCGGCACTTCGGTGGCACCGGTCTCGGGCTGACGATTTCGCAGCAGCTGGTCACGATGATGGGCGGCGGTATCTGGGTGGACAGCCTGCCGGGGCAGGGGAGCACGTTCCACTTCACCGCGCAGCTCGGGGTCGGCGAGATGCTGCCGCAGGTGGTGCCGGCGCCGATTGCCGGGCTCAGCGTGCTCGTGGTCGACGACAACGAGGTCAACCGCCGGCTGATCGAAAAGACGATGCGGCGCTGGCGCGCGAAGCTGACGCTGGTCGAGACCGGTCAGAAGGCGCTCGACGCCGTGGCCGCGGCCGAGGAGCGTGGCGAGCCCTACACGTTGATGCTGCTCGACGGCCAGATGCCCGGGATGGACGGCTACGAAGTCGTCCGGCAGATGCACACCGTCGCGAAATCGCGCACCACGCTCATCATGATGATGACGTCGGCGAACGAGCCCGGCGACGCGGCCCGCGCCCGCGACCTCGGCATCGCCGTGCACCTCGTGAAGCCGGTGGCGCCGAGCGATCTGCTGCGCGCGATTGGCCAGCTCTTGACCCGTCTTCCCGACAACGAGGCCGCGAGCACCGAGGGGGATGAGGGGCCGGCGCGCATCCATGCGATCGTCCCCGCGGCCACATCGGCGTCGACGGCGACGACGGCCACACCGCCACCACGACGGATCCTGTTGGCCGAGGACAACCCGACCAACCGCATCCTGGCGCTGCGGATTCTCGAGCGGCGCGGCCACAAGGTCACCGTCGCGGAGAACGGGAAGGAAGCGGTCGACGCGCTGGAGACCATCGACGTCGATCTCGTGCTGATGGACGTGCAGATGCCGGTCATGGGCGGCTTCGAGGCGACCCGCGCGATCCGCGAGCGCGAGAAGACGACCGGGCG
>DATLCL010000275.1:0-2761 GCA_035526415.1 Aeromicrobium sp. | reverse complement strand
ATCAGCGCGTTGTGGTCGGCCCCCGATATGGCCATCCGCAACCGATCGGGCGACAGCACGGCCAGCATCGCCTGTGCGACCTTGGGGCCCACGCCGCTGGCGGTCTGGACGAGTTCGAACATGTCGCGTTCGTCGGTGTCGGCGAAGCCGTAGAGCGTCTGCGAGTCCTCGCGCACGACCATCGACGTGGCGAGCTCGGCCTCCGCACCGAGCCGCAGACCGGCGATGGTGCCCGGCGCGCAGAGGATGTGATAGCCCACTCCCCCGACGTCGAGGACGGCTGCGTTGAGGTTGAGCGCGGCCACGCGGCCACGGACGAAGGCGATCATCGCGCCCCTGCTTTCGACTGTGCATATGTCCGGCCTGCCGCGGGAACGCCAGCCATGGCTTCCTGCAGCCGGTTGGTCGCGCCACCGCGCCAGATCTGGCAGATCGCCAACGCCAAGGCGTCAGCGGCATCCGCCGGCTTGGGCATGGCCTCGAGTCGGAGCAGCCGGGTGACCATCTGGCCGACCTGCGCCTTGTCGGCGCGGCCGCTGCCAGTGACGGCGGCCTTGACCTCACTCGGCGTGTGCAGCCTAACGTCGATGCCATGTCGTGCCGCCACCAACATGGCCACTGCACTGGCCTGGGCAGTACCCATGACGGTGCGGACGTTGTGCTGGCTGAAGACCCGCTCCACCGCCAGGACGTCCGGCCGGTGGGTGCGAACGGCGTCGTCGAGCGCCTCCTCCAGCTGTCGAAGTCGCTTGGCGACGTCGAGATCGGCCGGCGTGCGCACGACGCGCACATCCACCAGCGTCAGGGGTCGGCCGACACTGCCGTCGACCACGCCGATGCCGCACCGGGTTAGGCCGGGGTCGACGCCCAACACCCGAGTTTCCTGCGAACGCATGTTCGAAGGCTAACCCTGCGGGTGGCGGGGTGTGTGGCGACGCGCCGAGGTTTACCAGCGGCCGTCGGAGGGCGACCGCGCGACGATATGTCCTCGGAGGCTCGGGGCCGCGTGGCGGCTCGTCCGACACGCGGGGTGCCTGGGTCGCCTCCGAGGACATGTCGGCGTGGAGGGAGTCCTCCGACGGGCGCGGGCGAGAGGCTCAGAAGTTGGCGTAGACGTTCTGGACGTCGTCGCAGTCCTCGAGCGTGTCGATGAGCTTGATGATCTTGCCTTCGGTCTCCGCATCGACTTCGACGGTGACGGACGGGACGAACGACGCCTCGGCCGAGTCGTAGTCGAGCCCGGCATCCTGCAGGGCGGTACGGACGGCGACCAGGTCGGTCGGCTCGCAGACCACCTCAAATGACTCCTCGAGGTCGTTGACCTCTTCGGCCCCCGCGTCGAGCACTGCCATCAGCACGTCGTCTTCAGACGTCGACCCGTCCTCGTTCGGGACGATGATGACGCCCTTGCGCGCGAACATGTAGGACACCGATCCGGGGTCGGCCATCGTGCCGCCGTTGCGCGTCATGGCAGTGCGGACCTCCATGGCGGCCCGGTTCCGGTTGTCGGTCAGGCACTCGACCAGCAGCGCGACGCCGCCCGCGGCGTATCCCTCGTACATGATCGTCGTGTAGTCGACGCCGCCGCCGTCGACGCCGCCGCCGCGCTTGACCGCGCGGTCGATGTTGTCGTTCGGGACCGAGGACTTCTTCGCCTTCTGGATGGCGTCATACAGCGTCGGGTTGCCGGCCGGATCGGGTCCACCCGTACGCGCAGCCACCTCGATGTTCTTGATGAGCTTGGCGAACATCTTGCCGCGCTTGGCGTCGATGGCAGCCTTCTTGTGCTTCGTCGTCGCCCACTTGGAGTGGCCTGACACAGGACGTCCTTCCCGATGCGTGCGTGGAACCAAAGCATCCTATCCGCGGCGAAATGACGCCGGAAATCACCGACGGAACTCAGCTGAGGCTGTCGACGAACAGGCCGTGCACGCGCGCGTCTCCGCCCCACTCGGGGTGAAACGCCGTCGCCATCAGTGGGCCCTTGCGCACAGCCACGGGATGCCCGGCTGCCTCAGCCAGCACGTCAACACCTGGCCCCACCTCCTCGACCCACGGCGCGCGGATGAACACGGCATGCACGGGCTCATCGATTCCGGCGAAGTCCAGATCGGTCTCGAATGAGTCCACCTGGCGACCGAACGCGTTGCGCCGGACGGTGATGTCGAGGCCCCCGAAGGTCTCCTGGCCATCGATCCCATCCCGGATGCGGTCAGCGAGCAGGACCATCCCCGCACATGTGCCCAGCACCGGCATGCCCGTCTTGATCCGATCGGCCACCGCCTCGAAGACCTCGAACGTCCGCGCCAGCTTGACGATGGTCGTCGACTCACCGCCCGGCAGGATCAGCGCGTCCACCTCGTCGAGCTCTGTCGCCCGCCGGACCGTGATCGGGTGCGCTCCCACCTGCGTCAGAGCATGCAGATGCTCCCGCACGTCACCCTGCAGCGCCAGGACGCCGACCGTCGGTCGATTCACATCACAAGGCTACGCAGTGGCGCACGCAAGCTCAGCCCAGATAACGGCTGCCCAGCTTGGACAGCAGCGCCCGGTTCTGCTGGTACCACTCCACGGTCTGCTCGATGCCCTTGTCGAACGACGTCTGGGGCACGTAGCCGAAGTTGTGCAGCTTCTGGCTGTTGAGGAACTGGTCGGGTATCTCGATGAAGTTGTCCGGCTTCGGAATCGTGTTCGGCTGCAGCTTCGTGCCCAATCGTTCCTGGAGCATCTCGATCACGCTGGTGACGCTCTGGATGTTGTC
>DATLCL010000266.1:0-14369 GCA_035526415.1 Aeromicrobium sp. | reverse complement strand
GGGATAGAAGTTGCTGACGCCGATGGCACCGACTCGACCGTCGGCGAGCAGCCGCTGCATCGCCCGCCAGGCGCCGTAGTAGTCGCCGAACGGCTGGTGCACCAGGTAGAGGTCGACGTGGTCCAGCCCGAGGCGTTCGAGTGAGCGCTCGTATGCCTCGGCGGTTGCGGATTCACCGGCGTGCGAGATCCACACTTTCGTCGTGACGAACAGCTCGCCGCGCGGGATGCCGCTGGCGCCGATGGCGCGCCCCACAGCGGCCTCGTTCCGATACGCCTCGGCCGTGTCGATCGACCGGTAGCCGGCGGCCAGCGCCTCGGTGACCGAACGCTCGGTGTCGTCCGGCGGGATCTGGTAGACGCCGAATCCGACCAGCGGAATTTCGACGCCGTTGGACAGTGTGACCGTCTCCATGCGCCCGATCATGGCGCACCGAGACGGTCAGCGGCGGGCTGAATCAGTGCCTACCGTGCTCCGATGCATGGGAGCTACCAACGCCATGCCCCCTACCGGGATTGTCCGCCTTCGGCCCGTTGAGGTCATCGGAATCCGAATCCGAATCCGAATCCAGCCTGTCGTCGCAGTACTCGTCCACCTCGTCCGCGCCGCCGGCGGCCGACTCCAGCGCCGACCAGGCGGGATTGACATTGCCGTGCTTGGTCGACGACGCGTAGCCGCCGGCCCGATATGCCTTGCAGAGTCCGGTCAGCGACGGCGACGGCGACGGCGACGGCGAAGCATCCGAGTTCGGCTCATCCGCGCGATCATCGGCGAGCTCGTCAGGTCCGTGCTCGACGGCCTGCGACGCCGCAGCCCGGTGCTCGACGGCCTGCGGGGCCGGGTCACCTCCTGATGCAGCCAGAGCGATCCCACCACCGGCAACGAGCGTGAGCGCCGCGAGCGGCGCAGCGAAAGTCTGTCGTCCGAGATTGCCGAGATTCATGCTTAAGTCAACGTACGGGACGGCGCTGAGGTTACTCGCGGTGCCCCTGCTAGCTCGGGCGCTCGATAACCTCGGCCCGTGCACATCACGTTGCTGTCCGGGGGCATGGGTGGATCGCGGTTCGCCCAAGGCGTCCTCGATGCCGTGACGCCGTCGGACACGGTCACGATCATCGCCAACACCGCGGACGACATCACTCTGTACGGCTTGCGCATCTGTCCGGACCTCGACACCGTCATGTACACGCTGTCCGGAGGCATCGACCCGGTGCGCGGGTGGGGCCGTACCGGTGAGACGTGGAACGCCAAGGCCGAGCTGGAGGCGTACGGCGTCGAGGAAGCCTGGTTCGGCCTCGGCGACCGTGATCTCGCCACGCATCTGGTGCGAACCTCGTTGCTGCGCTCCGGAGCCTCCCTCAGTGAGGCGACCGCACGGCTGTGTGAGCGCTGGCAGCCTGGGGGTACCTCCCGCTTGCGGGGGAGCATCCGATTGCTGCCGATGACCGACGACCCGGTGGAGACGCACATCGAGACGACGATCGACGCCGAACGACGCCGCATTCACTTCCAGGAGTTCTGGATTCGCCACCGCGCAGAGGTTCCTGTCCACGGCGTCGACATCGACGGCATTGAGACCGCGAAGGCCGCTCCGGGCGTGATTGATGCCATCACCAGCGCCGACATCGTCCTGATCCCGCCGTCGAACCCGGTCGTGTCCGTTGGTCCGATCGTGGGCGTGTCCGATATCGGCGATGCACTTCGCTCGACCACCGCGCCGATCGTGGGCGTCTCCCCCATCATCGGCCGAACCGCGGTTCGCGGCATGGCCAACCAGCTCCTCGCCGGGCTGGGCGTGGATGTCAGCGCGACGGGAGTGGCGGCCCTTCACGGCAGCCGCGCCTCCGGCGGGATTCTCGACGGCTGGCTCATCGACGACGGCGACGCGGCCGAAAGCGCAGCGGTTGACGAGCTGGGCATCGCCGTCCGCACCGTTCCGCTGTGGATGTCCGACGCTGCCAAGACGCAGCGGCTGGCCGAGGACGCGATCAACCTTGCACGGGAACTGGGTCGTCCATGAGCTTCGAGGTGATCGCCATCGACGGAGTCGGCGAAGTCGAGGCAGGCACAGACCTTGCCGATCTCGTCCTCAAGCACGTTCTGCTGCAGGACGGCGACGTCGTCGTCATAACCAGCAAGGTCGTCAGCAAAGCGCTCGGCCTGGCCACCGCTCGGCCCAAGCCCGAGGTCATTGCCGACGAAACAGATCGCGTCGTTGCCAGCCGGGGCGACACGATTATCGTCCGCACCCGCCATGGGCTGACGCTCGCTGCAGCCGGCGTGGACGCGTCGAACATCGCGCCCGGAGCCGTCCTGCCGCTTCCACCCGATCCCGACGGCGTAGCCCGCGACATCCGCGCGGCGATCCGCGAACGCTCAGACGTGCAGGTGGCCGTCGTCATCAGTGACACCGCCGGTCGAGCGTGGCGGATCGGTCAGACCGACATCGCGATCGGGTGTGCGGGGCTCGCGCCCTTCGACTCGTTCGCCGGTCGCGACGACGGCTACGGCAATCCTCTGGTCGTGACGTTCCCCGCCGTCGCCGACGAGGTGGCTAGCGCGGCCGAACTCGCCACGGGCAAGCTCGGACAGCGGCCGATCGCGATCATCCGTGGGCTCGACCCTCGCCAAATGCTGGACGACGATGGGCCCGGTGCCGCCGCCCTCATTCGGGACGAGGACGGGGACATGTTCGGTCTCGGCGCGCGCGATGCCGTCCTGGCCGCTCTCGCCGGTCAGCCGGTCCGAGGCTTCCCCGACTCGAACAGCGACGAGATCGACCTCCTCAGGCTCGCAGACCCCGGTGGCCTTGAGTTGGAAGGAGAGATTGGCCCTACCCCAACGGGCTTCGTCATCGAGGTCGACACCCCCGACCAACTGGTCGTGGCCGGCATGATCAGGCAACGCCTCATAGCCCTGGCCGTCGCGCACGGCATGGTCGTCCCTACCGTCGACGTGATGATGGCCGGGGTGAGGATCCTCTAAGCGGGCCGGGTCTGCAGATCCTCCAGCCGATCAACATCTGCGCGAACGCAGGGATCGACCCCGTCCGCCCGGACGAAGCCGGCTTCGGCGTGTGCAGCTGACGATCCCACGCCATAGAGCGGCGTGATTGCGGACGCGGACGGCGCAGCAAGCAATGTCGTGCCCTCACCGCTGAGATCCGGGACGTGAGCACGTCCGACCTCCGCGAGAATGGCAAGCGCATCGGACAGCGCTGAGGCCGTCAGAAACCCCAGGTCAGCCGGGACGACGACCGTCGGGCCATCCCCACGGTTTTCGGCGATCCACGCGCAACCATGGCGGACCGCCTCGTTCAGCCCAAGATCCTCAGCCAAGACAGTTGCTCCCCGGGCCTGCGCCTCCCGGGCAGCGTCGGCGTCAACGGTCACGACAACGACATGCTCGATGTCCGGATGTGCGGTCAGCAGGTCGAGAACGACCAGCGTCATCGAGCGAGCCATGGCAGCGCGCGAATCCGGCGGCAGTTCCAGGCGCGACTTCGCCGACCGCCAGGCCTTCACCGGGACGACGGCAGTCCAGCTCACGAGGCGACCTCGATGTCCAGCGTTCGCTTGATGGTTTCGACCGGACGGTAGAGGCTCGTCCGTTGCTGTGCCGGGCGCCCGGCCGCCTCGGCAATCGCCTCGAGCTCCTCCCGGTCGCGGCTGGATCCGTTGGTCGAGCCGGCCATCCGGCTGATGGTCTCCTCCATGAGCGTGCCGCCGAGGTCGTTCACTCCCCCGGCCAGCACCTGCTCGACCACCGGTGGCCCGAGCTTGACCCACGAGCACTGGATGTTGTCGACGAGCCCGTGCAGCATGATCCGCGCCATCGCGTGGACGGCCAGGTTGTCGCGCGCGGTCGGGCCAGGCCGGGCGACGCCGGCCAGGTAGATCGGGCTCGACTGATGGACGAACGGCAGCGGCACGAACTCGGTGAAGCCGCCAGTCGAACGCTGGATGTCGGCGATCACCTTCAGGTGCTGCACCCAGTGCGCCGGCTGGTCGACGTGGCCGTACATCATCGTCGACGTCGTCGGCAGGCCCACCTCGTGCGCCGTGGTGACGACCTCGATCCACTGGCTGGTCGGCAGCTTGCCCTTGGTGAGGACCCAGCGCACGTCGTCGTCCAGGATCTCGGCAGCTGTGCCGGGCAGCGAGCCGACGCCGGCTTCGCGCAGTTCGAGCAGGAAGTCCCGGATCGACAGCCCGGTGCGGGCGACGCCGTTCATGACCTCCATCGGGCTGAACGCGTGGATGTGCAGGTCCGGCTCAGCCTCGGTCACGGCGCGAGCAATGTCGGCATAGGTCGAGCCCGGAAGTTCCGGGTCGATGCCGCCCTGGATGCAGACCTCCGTCGCGCCGACCGCCACGGCCTCGCGGGCACGAACCTGGATCTCGTCGAACGACAGGCTGTACGCATCGGCGTCGGTCTTGCGCTGCGCAAAGGCGCAGAACCGGCAGCCGGTGTAACAGACGTTCGTGAAGTTGATGTTCCGGTTGATGACGTACGTGACCGTGTCGCCGACCGCCTGCCGGCGAAGGTCGTCGGCCAGGCGGCATACAGCCTCCAGATCGGCACCCTCGGCCGTCATCAGGGCCAGCGCGTGGGCGTCGCTGAGCTCGGCCGGGGCACGCTCCGCCGCTCGCAGGGCCGCGCTGACGTCGGAGGCCAGCGCCGTCGTCTTGCGCACGCGAGCCTTGATTTCACCCCAGTCGCCGTAGACGTCGTCGAAGTCGCCACGCCGGTCGGTCGTCCGACCCTCGGTGTCGATGGCGTGGTGCAGGTCGGTTCGGCCGGCGTCGACGAGGCCGCCGTCCGGCTCCTGCCATACCCGACCCTTGGGCGTGACATTCGGATCCGCCAATCCGTCCGGGCCGCGCAATGCGTCGACGTGGGACCTAAGCCGCGGATCGACCCACGGCGCGTCTAGCAGCTCGGGATGCGCCGTAAGCCGCTCGCGCAGTTCGAAGCCGGCCTCGGCGCACAGCTCGGACAGCGCGTCGATCTGCGGCCACGGCCGCTCCGGGTTCACATGATCCGGCGTGAGCGGGCTGATGCCACCGAAATCGTCGACACCGGCGGCGAGCAGGGCACGACATTCATCGAGATCGACAAGATTGGGCGGAGCTTGGATGCGCACCCGCGGCCCGAGTACAACGCGCGCCGTCGCAATGACGGCGCGATATTCCTCGACGTCGAGGTCATCAACGTGGCGCATCGCCGTGTCGGGCTTAGCCCTGAAGTTCTGGACGATCACTTCCTGGATGGATCCGTACTCGCGATGGACCCGACGCAGCTCGAACAACGCGTCGGCCCGCTCCTGCAGCGTCTCGCCGATCCCGATGAGGACCCCGGTCGTGAATGGGATCGACAGCCGTCCGGCGTCTTCGAGGACCCGAACGCGAACGGCCGGATCCTTGTCGGGACTCTTGTAGTGCGGCTGCCCGGGCTCCTCGAACAACCGGCGGCTCGTGGTCTCCAGCATCATGCCCATGCTCGGCGCGACTGCCTTGAGCCGGTTCATCTCGGCCCACGACATGACACCGGGATTGAGATGGGGCAGCAGGCCGGTCTCTTCGAGCACGAGGATGGCCATGGCGCGGACGTACTCCAGCGTCGTCGCGTACCCGGCTTCTTCCAGCCATGCCGCCGCCTCAGGCCACCGGTCCTCTGGCCGGTCACCGAGCGTGAAGAGGGCTTCCTTGCAGCCCAACTCCGCACCCCGTCGAGCGATGTCGAGCACCTCGTCGGGGCTGAGGAATGGGGCCTGCCCCTCGGCCGCCAACTTGCCGGGCACCGTGACGAAGGTGCAGTAGTGGCACCGGTCACGGCACAGGCGGGTCAGCGGGATGAAGACCTTGCGGCTGTAGGTGACGATGCCCGGACGCCCAGCGTCCGCCAAGCCGAGGTCGCGGATGCGCACAGCAGCGCCACACAACTGATCCAGCTCGTTCCCGCGCGCAGCCAGCAGGGCCGCTGCCTCATCGGCGTTGACCGGTTTACCGGCGACGACGCGCGCAACCGCGCGGCGGGTTTCCCCAACCGTTGGCCCAACCATTGGCACTGCCGCGGGATCAGTCATTTCGGTCAAGGCTAACCGCCACGCTCTGCTTCAATGCATCCATGCCGTCTGCGGAACGCACCATCACGATTGCAGCGCCCCTGGAGAAGGTGTTTTCCTTCTTCACCACCCCGGCGAACGACATGCAATGGCGCGACGAACTGGTGGAGGCTACGCCGGAGGGCCCGATGGGCTTGAACACGATCGTCCGCCAGGTCGTGCAGGCGCCGGCGGTGGGCAAGGTCGCGGCCGACACGCAGATCACGGCATGGGATCCGCCGAACGGCTACGCCTTCAAGGTGATCGCCGGACCCGTGCGTCCGCAGGGAACCATTTCGTTCGAGGAGACCGACGGAGGCACTGCGGTGACCTTCAAGCTGTCGGTCGACATCAAGGGCCCGCAGAAATTCCTGTTCAACAAGCCGACGCAGTCCTCGATGAACGCCACCGTCGCCGCCTTGGACAAGGTCAAGTCGATCCTCGAGGAATGACCGTCCACCCCCTGGTCCGCGACTGGACACCAATAAGAACACGTTCTATTTTTGGGTAGTGGAGACAAAGACGCAACAGCGTGCTGTCCAGGAGGCGGCGGATCGCCTGATCAAAGCCTTCGTTGAGCGTGAACCCTGCGCTCCGGTGCGCGACCTGATCGGCCCGTCGGACATCGCCACCGCGTACGACGTGCAGCAGCTCGTCACGGCCAACCGCCTCGGCGGCGGCGTCAGCATCATCGGCCGCAAGATCGGCCTCACCTCGAAGGCGATCCAGCAACAGGTGGGCGTGGACCAGCCGGACTTCGGCTTCCTGTTCAGCGACATGGGCGTCGCCGACGGTGGATCGACGCCGATGGAAACCCTGTTGCAGCCGCGCGTCGAGGCCGAGATCGCGTTCGTCCTCGGCTCCGATCTGGATGGCGAGATCACCGACGACGCCGTCCGCGCTGCCATCGACCACGCCGTGATGTCGCTGGAGATTGTCGACAGCCGCGTCGCGAACTGGGACATCGCGCTTGCAGACACCGTCGCCGACAACGCCTCGTCCGGCACCTACGTTCTCGGTTCGCGCAAGCTCTCGCTGGATGAGTTCGAGCCGCGGGAGACGCTCATGGAGATGCGGATCGACGGTGATGTCGTCTCGACCGGTAACGGGGCCGCGTGCCTCGACGATCCGCTGGCCGCCGTGGCTTGGCTCGCGCGGACCGCACAGGACTTCGGTGAACCGCTGCGGGCCGGCCAGCTCGTCCTGTCCGGCGCCCTCGGCCCGATGGTCCCGGTGATCGCCGGCAACCAGGTCGTCGCCACCTTGACCACAACCGACGGTGCCCCACTGGGCACGGTCACGACCACCTTCGTTTAGGGGAACCCATGGCCACCAAAGTTGCCATCATCGGCTCGGGAAACATCGGCACCGACCTGATGATCAAGGTGCTGGACACCTCCGACGTCCTGGAGATGGCCGCGTTCGTCGGCATCGACCCGGACTCCGATGGCCTGGCGCGCGCGGCCGCTCGTGGCGTCACGACGACGTACAAGGGCGTCGAGGGCCTGATCGCCATGCCGGACTTCGACGAGATCGAGATCGTCTTCGATGCGACGTCTGCCGGCGCACACAAGGCCAATGCGGAGGCCCTCGAGCCGTACAACAAGCGCCTCGTCGACCTGACGCCGGCCGCCCTCGGGCCGTTCGTCATCCCGGCAGTCAATCTCGGCGAGCACTTGGCGGCTCAGAACATCAACATGGTGACCTGCGGCGGCCAGGCGACGATCCCGATTGTCGCGGCCGTCAGCCGGGTCACCGACGTTCCCTACGCCGAGATCGTCGCTTCGGTGTCATCCCGGTCCGCCGGGCCCGGCACACGCGCCAACATCGACGAGTTCACCGAGACGACCGCGCACGGCGTCGAGACGGTCGGCGGCGCCGCTCGCGGGAAAGCGATCATCATCCTGAACCCGGCCGAACCGCCAATGATCATGCGCGACACCGTCATGACGCTGATCAACGACCCGGACGAAGCGCTTCAGGACCAGATTCGGGAGTCCGTCGTCCAGATGGTGGCCGACGTCGCGGTCTACGTCCCGGGCTACCGGCTCAAGCAGGACGTGCTGTTCACGCCCATCCCGGCGGACATGCCGATCCAGACGCTGACCGAAGCGCCGGTGACCCACCAGGTTTCGGTGTTCCTCGAAGTCGAGGGCGCGGCGCACTACCTCCCGGCCTATGCCGGCAACCTCGACATCATGACCTCGGCTGCCCTTCGGGTCGGCGAACTCATCGCGGCCAAGGACGGTGCGAAATGACCAACGTGTTCCTGCAGGACGTCACCCTGCGCGACGGCATGCACGCGATCCGGCACCGGATCTCACCTGAGAACGTCGGCAAGATCGTCGCGGCGCTTGACGCCGCCGGCGTCGACGCGATCGAGGTGACGCACGGCGACGGCATTGGCGGCGGCAGCCTCAACTACGGCCCGGGCAGCAACACCGACTGGGAGTGGATCGAGGTCGCGGCAGCGAACATCAAGAACGCCCGCCTCACCTCGCTCATCCTCCCCGGGATCGGCACCGCCGAGGACTTGCACCGGGCATGGGACCTCGGCGTCCGGTCCGTGCGCGTCGCAACCCACTGCACCGAGGCCGACGTTTCCGCGCAGCACATCTCAGTGGCGCGCGAGATCGGCCTGGACGTCTCCGGCTTCCTGATGATGAGCCACCTGTCCGAGCCGGCGGCGCTGGCACAGCAGGCCAAACTGATGGAGTCGTACGGAGTGCACTGCGTCTACGTCGTCGACTCCGGTGGACGGCTGACCATGGACGGGGTGCGCGACCGCATCCGGGCCTACCGTGACGTTCTCGACCCGACCACCGAACTGGGCATCCATGCCCACCAGAACCTCTCGCTGTCGGTCGCGAACAGCGTCGTGGCAGTCGAGGAGGGAGTGACCCGCGTCGACGCCTCACTGGCAGGTCTCGGGGCCGGCGCGGGTAACGCTCCCATCGAGCCGTTCGTTGCCGTCGCCGACCTGATGGGCTGGAAGACGAACGCGGACCTTTTCGCGTTGCAAGACGCGGCCGACGATCTCGTCCGTCCGCTCATGGACCGGCCCGTTCAGGTCGACCGAGAGACCCTCACCCTTGGCTACGCCGGCGCGTACTCCAGCTTCCTGCGGCATGCCGAGACGGCCGCGGCGCGTTTTGGCTTGGATACGAGGGAAATCCTCACCGAGGTCGGCCGGCGCAAGCTGATCGGCGGCCAAGAGGACATGATCGTCGACATCTGTCTGGACATGCTGAAGGAGAGGGCCCGCTCATGATCGAGTCGCCGTACATCACCTGGAACGCACCCGGCGGCGATCATCCGGCCCAGATCATGGCGCAGCGCTCGCTGGACGCCGTCGGCCGCGGCGCCAAGGACGAGTGGGTCAACGAGATCTACGCGCCCGATGCCACGATCGAAGATCCGGTCGGCCCGTCCATCTTCGATCCCGAGGGCAAGGGACATCGCGGCCGCGACGAGATCTCGGCCTTCTGGGACCTGACCATCGCGCCCATCTCGAAGTTCCACTTCACCATCCACGACTCATTCGCGAACGGGGACACGTGCGCCAGCGTTGCCCGGTTCGACACCACGCTGCCCGATGGCTCGACCGCGTCGACCGACATCGTCACCATTCACACGATCGGCGAGGACGGCAAGATCATCTCGATGCGTGCGCACTGGGAGATGGAGCGCACGATTGCGTCGCTGAAGAAGCCGGAGTAGTCAGTCGACCTCGGGCGGCTCCATGAACTCGCGGACCTCTTGGTTACACCGGCACGCCGAAGCGAACTTGGCGGCCCAGAAGTGCGCCTCCTCGCGCGTGTCGACCTCGACGACCGCGAACCCGCCGATGAACTCCTTCGTCTCCGGAAACGGACCATCGGTCACCGCGCCGTCCGGAGCAACGGTGCTCGCCACCTGAGGCAACAGCCCGCCGCCAAAGACCCACACGCCGGCGTCCATGGCTTCCTGGCTCGCGTCACTTGCCGCCTTGGCGATGGCCGGCAAGTCCGGGTGGGAAAGGTCCACCATTGCGCCCTCGTCGAACGAGATCAAGTAGTGCGTCATCGCTAGCTCCTCTTGTCCGGGCAGGCCGCTTGAGCCAGCCTCCACCATTCCCACGAATGCGTCGCTTCACATTCGACATGAACCAGCATCGTCGGACCATAAACATCGTGAACACGACTATTACCGACGAACAGATCCAGCAACTGGCCGCAACTGGCCACCCGTTCAGCGTCGCGCTCCTGTGGTGGGGACCCAATCGACACATGGACGGGGCCGATGCCATCGAGTTGGAGCATCAGAGGCGCATGGTGTCGCTGCGTGCGGACGGCGTCATTGCAGTCCTGTGCCCAGCCCAGTCGGCCACATTGGCCGGCGTCGCCGTCATGACGGTGTCGCCCGACGAGGCCACGGAAGTCATGGGCGGCGACCCCTGCGTACAAGCCGCGATGATCAACTGCGACGTCCACCCCGTGATCGGCTTTCCAGGTGATGCGCTGCCCGCATAGCTAGGCCAGCTTCGACAACTCGCCGCGGCGAGTCCAGGACCAGCGCAGGATCGTGATCGAGAAGGCCCAGGTCAGGAGGACGATCACCGCCTCGACGCCACCTCCGGCTCCCTTGGCGAAGATGCCGTGCTGCACGTCATACAGCAGGTCCATGCAGCCGAGGTAGAGGCCGGCGGCGCCTGCGCAGATCAGCCAGAGGAGTGCGCTCGACCGACGTCGGCGGAGCGTCACGAGAGCGAGCACGCAGGCGATGCCGAGCCACGCGTCGGCGAGCGGGAAGGCGTTCTCGAAGTCGTAGTACGCCTGCGTGTGTTCGCTCGCCAACCAACGGCGGTGCGTGAACCAGATCGACCAGTACGCGACGTCAATGACGATCGCGGCCGCCAGCATCGCCTCGATCCATCGCCGCATGCCGGTCACACCTTCGCGATGACGTTCTCGGCGAACGACTCCAGGTTCTTGATCTTGGTCTCGAGCGGCTCTTCGTCGCGGCCCTTGATGTAGGGAACGCGGAAGCCGACGATGCAGTCGGTGATGCCCTTGTCCTCAAGCTTGCGGACGCCCTCCGGCGTGTAAGCGTCGTAGGAGATGACGTGGACCTCAAAGTCGTCGCGGGTGTCGCCCTCGGCCTTGCGGATCTCGGCGAGGCGCGCGAGCAGGCGATCGAGCTCTTCACCATCGCCGCCAGCATGCATCCAGCCGTCGCCCTTGAGCACAGCGCGACGCAGTGCGACGTCGGCGTGACCACCGACGAGCAGCGGGATCTTCTCCGTCGGAGCCGGGCACTGCTGCAACGGGTCAAACGAGTAGAACTCCCCGTCGTAGCCGAAGAACTCGCCGGAGGTCAGCCCGCGCAGAATGTCCATGCACTCGTCCATGCGCTTGCCGCGCTTCTCCCACGGGACGCCGAGCGCGGCGAAGTCCTCCGGCCACGGCGAAATTCCGACGCCGAGTCCGAGCCGGTTGTTCGACAGGAAGGCCATCGATGACGCCTGCTTGGCGACGAGCACCGGCGGGCGCACCGGCAGCTTGAGCACGAACGGCGTCAGTCGCAGCGTGGACGTCACAGCGAACAGGTGGGCGCAGAGAATCATCGTCTCGATGAACTCCTTGCCCTGCAGGAACTCCCGGTCCCCGGTGTCCGTGTAGGGGTACTGCGAGTCCGATTCCTTCGGGTAGATCAGGCTGTCGGCGACCGTCATGCTGGTGTAGCCCGCCCGCTCGGCCGCCTGCGCCAGAGGCGCGTAGTAGTGGGCGTCGGTCATTGCCTCGGCGTAGGTGAATCTCACGAGTAAGTCACACTCACTTTTTCAGTCATCGGATGGGATTGGCAGCCAAGCCGGATGCCTTCGTCAAGATCCTCAGATTCGAGGACGTCGTTGTTGTCCATGCGAACTTCACCCTCAAGCAGGCGGATGGCGCAGGCCGAGCACTCCCCTGCTCGGCACGAGTACGGCGCCTTGACACCCTTGCTCTCCAAGAACTCCAGCATCGTCATGGCCGGCGCCCAGTCGTCGTAGCTGAGCTTCTCGCCGTCGAGCTCGACCTCGAGTGTGACCGGGCCAGTCGGACCGGCTGGGGTGTCCTCGTCGTCGGAATCGGCCTCCGCGATCTCGGCAGCCGCCTGCGCCTCGGCGAGCTCGTCGCCGAAGGGGTTGCCGCCCAGCGAGACGAACTTCTCCTGATGCCGGCGTTCCCGCGGGAATTCGAGTTCACGAAGGACGGTCATGACGAGCTTCATGTATTCGGCCGGCCCGCAGACGAATGCTTCGTAAGTCCGGTGCGCAGCAGCGAAGGCCCGCAACTGCTCCAGCGTGGGCAGGCCCTGGACGCTCTCCAGCCAATGCACCACCTGCAGCCGCTCGGGGTACGCCCGCGCCAACTCGGACCATTCATCGGCGAAGATCACCGAGTTCTCGTCCCGGTTGGCGTAGAGCACAACAATCTTGCGGTCGCCCAGCTTCAGGGCGTGGCGGGCGATCGAGATGATCGGGGTGACGCCGCTTCCGCCGGCGAACAGCAGCAGGTCGTGGTCGAGCGTCCTCGGCGTGAAGATGCCCTCGGGCGGTAGGACGCGGATCTCGTCGCCCGGCTGAAGGTTGTCGCACAGCCAGTTCGACGCGTACCCGTCGACCGTTCGCTTGACCGTGATGGTCGGTGGGTCGCCGGACTCCGGGCTGCTGGACAGCGAATAGCACCGGGCAGCCACGCCGGTGAGGTCGCTTGGCACAGCGAGCGTCAGGAACTGGCCAGCCTTGTACTCGAAGGCCTCCGCCGCGTCCTCGGGCACGGCGAAGGCGAAGGAACGCGCATCCGCGGTCCGCTCGATGACGTCGAGCACTGCCAGGGTGTAGACGTCGGAAGTCACTCAGCCACTCCGACCGGCAGCCGGCCCTCACGCACGGCTGCGTCGATGCTCGCGCTGAGCCGCGGGCATCCTTCGTGGATGGAATCGCGCCCGGACAGCACAGGGCATTGCCCTTGTGCCTCGGCCGACCATTGGATGGCGGTCTGGTGCTCGGTGTTCTTGCGCACCTCGACCGAGACCAGGCAGTCCAAGCAGGAGACCGTCGTCAATCCGTCGGACGTGTAGCGCGCCCGATCGGCGAGGGTCTCCGCATTACGCGGGACGAAGGAGGTCACTACGAACCTTGTTCGGCCTTGATCCGCAGGTTTTCCTCAACCTCGGCGTGCCAGAACTCGTTCGCCTTCGATGTGTCGACCTCGAACTCGAAGCGGGCGACCATATCCGGCTCGATGTCGGCGACGTCAACGTAGAACTGCTCGTACCACCGACGCAGCTGGTACACCGGCCCGTCCTCCTCGCACAGCAGCGGGTTCTGGATGGGCACCTTGTTCTCCCAGATGGCCACATCCTGCAGGAACCCGTCACCGAACGAGTCGGCGTACTTCTTGGCGATGTAGTTGGTGGTCTTCTCGTCCAAGCCCTCGGGCTTCTTCACGGCGATGCCGTACTGGAGGGTGAAGGAGCTGGGCCCGGTCGGGATGTGGCAGTTGATGAGAACGACCTCGGTGAGGAAGCCCTTGTAGTCGACTTCGAGCCAATTGATCATGTACGCCGGGCCGAAGTAGGTCGCGACGGACTTGAGGACCATGTCTTCGCCGCCATATCCGCCGGCCATGTCGGGCCGGCCGGCGGACTCCATGAACTGCGTGGCCTGGTGTCCCTCGAAGACGTTGCGGAAATTGGTCGGGAAAGCGAAGTGCACGTAGTAGAAGTGCGCCATGTCCGAGACGTTGTCGATGAGCTCGCGGCAGTGCGAGCCATTGATCTCACGGCTGTTCCACATCCAGTCGGTGTACTCGCCGGTGCTGATACCGGGCAGTTCGGGCGGCAGCAGGTCGTGATCGGCGGCCGAACCTTCCGGGTCGTGCCAGATCAGCAGCTGGTCGTTGCGGACGGCGGTTTCGTACCGCTGGGTGCGTGCACGCAAGGGGACGCGGCGCGCGTAGGGAATCATCTTGCACTTGCCGTCGGCGCCCCAGCGCCAATCATGGAAGGGGCAGGCGACCTCGTCACCCTTGATCGTCCCCTGCGTCAGGTCGCCGCCCATGTGGCGGCAGTAGCCATCGAGGACTCCGAGGTTTCCCTGCGAATCCTGAAAAACGACGAGCTTGCCGCCGAAGGCCTGGATGGCGTGCGGTTTGCCGTCGCTGAACGAGTCGGCCAGGCCGAGGCAGTGCCAGCCCCGAGCGAACCGCTCCGGCGCGAGCCCGGTGTCGACTGCACG
>DATLCL010000263.1:0-3402 GCA_035526415.1 Aeromicrobium sp. | reverse complement strand
CCCGGCTGCTCCAACTCGAGCAACGCGCGCTTGCGGTCGATGCCGCCGGCATAGCCGGTGAGCTTGCCGTCGCTGCCGATGACGCGGTGGCAGGGCACGACGATGGGCAGCGAGTTGGATGCGTTGGCGACACCGACTGCGCGTGAGATGACGGGTTCGTAGCCGAGCCGACGCGCGATGTCGGCATACGTCGTGGTTTCGCCGTACGGGATGCGGCGCAGCTCAGCCCAGACCTTCTTCTGGAACTCCGATCCCTCACTGGCCAGCGGAAGGTCGAACTCGGTGCGTTCGCCCGCGAAGTACTCCGTCAACTGCCGCTCGGCCTCGTCCAGCACCGGATCATCCACCCGCTCCCCCCGGGGCTCGGCGTCGAAGTCGATCGCCGTCAGCAGCCCGGCGTGGGAGTGCAGGCGAAGCCCGTTGATAGGCGTGTCCATCCAGCGTGTGGCCATGTGTCCATCATGACGCCCGCCTCCGACACGTCACAGCGCGCCGGCAATGATCCCGACGATTGCGGCGCCCACCAGCGCGTACCCACCGTTGATCACCCACAGCCGCTTCGGCCTGGTGTCATAGAGCGCGTTCTGAGCCATGACAGCTGCGATGGCGATACCCACGATGGTTCCGCGGCACGCACCGAACCCAATGCCCGCATCGCGGACGATGAACTCAATCGCGCCAGCCAGCACCAAGGCGACAGCGAACGAGCCGACGAGCGCACTGGGACCCGGAGCCTGCCGCGGCGTGGCGGGATCGATCCCCATGTCTGCCATCCAAGGCTTGCGGAACATGAACGTGTACCAAGCGGCGCCAAGGAAATAGAAGGCCATGGCGCCGACGAGGACGGCCAGATACGAGAAGTTGTCCATGGCTTGAGTATGGACTGGAGCAAGGACAAAGTGACTGCATGAACGAGGCGATCTTCACTCTCCCCGACGCTGCGACAGTCGCCACCGGCCTGATGGTCGGCGTCTACTTCATCTACGCGGTCGCGATCATGCCTGGACTGCGACGCCTCGACGACAACAGCTTCGTCGCCGCATTCCAGGCGACCGACCGGGCGATCATCAACCCCACCTTTCTTGTCGCGTTCTTCGCACCGACGGCGCTGTGCGGAATCAGCGCATTTACCGAACGAGGCGAGCTGGGCTACCGCTGGATCGTGACAGCGCTCGTCCTCAATGCAGCCATCGTCGCGATCACCCTGGCGGTGAACGTGCCCCTGAACGACGCCCTGAAGGCCCGCGGAGAGGTAACCGGTCCGGATGCGACATCCGCGCGTCAGGCGTTTCGCGAGGCGCGTTGGGTTGCGTGGAACTGGTTCCGTACAGTCGCCAACCTTGTGGCGCTGGTCTGCCTCACGCTCGTCGGCTGACCAGATCCAGAAGCCGTCATGCTCAGGCGCGAGCAACCCGTGCGACGGCCGGACGGGGTGGAAATGAAGAACGGCCCGCCCTGTGGGCGAGCCGTTCTTCATTTGTAGCCCCGACGGGATTCGAACCCGCGCTACCGCCTTGAGAGGGCGGCGTGCTAGGCCACTACACAACGGGGCCGTTGGCCGAAGGCCGGATGAAACTTACCAGAGCGAGCGCGATCGTCGTCCTCGTGAGCCTCGCTGGGGTACTAGGACTCGAACCTAGAATGGCGGTACCAGAAACCGCTGTGTTGCCAATTACACCATACCCCATGGGGGTACCAGAGCTCCGTCGTTCGTGGGACTCCGAGACCGAGGGAAGACTTTACCGGACCGGCTGTGGGCTGCCCAAACTGAGGTCAGGCGGCCCTGAGCCGCGCGAGTGTCTTCTCCCGGCCGAGGATCTCGAGCGACTCGAACAAGGGCGGTGAGATCCGCGACCCGGTCACGGCAACGCGCACCGGCCCGAACGCGAGTCGCGGCTTTAGTTGTAGCCCGTCAATGAGTGCACCGCGCAGCGCGGCCTCGATCGACTCCGTCGTCCACTCCCCCAGTTCCTCCAGGACGACCAGTGCCGCGGCGACAACGTCGCGTCCGGCGTCGTCCAGGGCCATGTCCTCCGGGATCGTCACATCGTCGACGAACAGGAACCGCGTCATGGCTGGAGCCTCCGTGAGTACGGACATGCGCTCCTGGATCAGCGGAACCACCAGCGCGAGGTTCGCTGGCGTCACGTCGATGCCGTCCGCGGCGTAGTACGGGATCAACCGGTCGGCGAGGTCCGTGGGAGCCAACATCCGGACATGGTCGCCGTTGATGGCCTGGCACTTCTTGGCATCGAACCGGGCCGGGTTCAGGTTCACCCGGGAGATGTCAAACGCCTCGACCATCTCGCCGAGGGTGAAGACGTCGCGGTCGTCCGCGATCGCCCAACCGAGTAGCGCCAGGTAGTTCAGCAGGCCCTCCGGGAGGAAACCGGCGGCGCGATAACCGAGCAGGTTCGACTCCGGGTCGCGCTTGGACAGCTTCCGGTTTCCCTCGCCCATGACGTATGGGAGGTGGGCGAACTCCGGCGTCGAGCCGTCGCCGACGCCGATCTTGGCGAACGCCTCGTAGAGGGCGATCTGCCGCGGCGTCGACGACAGCAGATCCTCCCCGCGCAGCACGTGCGTGATGCCCATCAGCGCGTCATCGGTGGGGTTGGTCAGCGTGTAGAGCGGCTGGCCGCTGGCGCGGACGATGACGAAGTCCTGCACGTTCTCGGCACTGAAGGTGATGTCGCCGCGGACGAGATCGGTGAACGTCCAGTCCTTGGCCGGCATCTTGAACCGGATGACCGGCATGCGGCCCTCCGCCTCGTAGGCGGCCTGCTGCTCGGACGTCAGGTCGCGGTGCAGTCCGTCATAGCCGCTGGGACGACCCTCGGATCGCGCCTTCTCCCGACGCCCGGCCAGTTCCTCCTCGGTGTCGTACGCCTTGTAGGCAAGGCCGGCGTCCAGCAGCCGCTGCGCGACGTCGGCGTAGATGTCCATCCGCTCGCTCTGGCGGTATGGCCCATTCGGCCCGCCGACCTCGACCCCCTCGTCCCAATCCAGCCCGAGCCAACGCATGACGTCGACGAGCAGGTCGTAGGAGTCTTCCGAATCCCGCGCCGCGTCGGTGTCCTCGATGCGGAAGACGAAGCGGCCGCCATGGTGACGGGCGAACGCCCAGCTGAACAGTGCCGTACGAGCCATGCCGACGTGTGGGCTGCCGGTCGGCGAGGGACAGAAGCGGGCGACCACCTGGCGTTCTGTCATGCCGCGACCACACGATTGGTCAGTGTCCCGATGCCGTCGATCGTCACACTGACGGACTGACCCGGCGCCATCGGGCCAATTCCGGACGGAGTTCCGGTCAAGATGACATCACCGGGAAGCAGCGTCATGAACGAGCTGACGTAGGCGATCAGCGTTGGCACATCGAACACCATGTCGGACGTCGGCTGG
>DATLCL010000259.1:0-26298 GCA_035526415.1 Aeromicrobium sp. | reverse complement strand
GAGCTTTCCAGCTCCGGTCTCGGCACCTTCGATGTTTCGTTCCCCAAGCGCGCGTCCGACGACAACGACGGCACAGTCACGACGCCTGAGGAGATGATCGCGGCCGCCCACTCATCCTGTTACGCGATGTCCCTTTCGAATGAGATCGCACAGGCCGGTGGCACGCCGATCAGCATGGATGTGACCGCCGCCGTGACTCTGGGCCCCGATCCGGAAGGTGGGTTCAAGCTGACCAGCATCAACCTCACCGTTCGCGCCGAGGTCGAAGGCCTGGACAACGCGGCCTTCCAGGCGGCGGCCGACAAGGCCAAGGCGGGATGCCCTATCAGCAAGGCGCTCGCCGCCGTGCCCATCACGCTTGACGCCGCACTCGAGACGGCCTAAGCGGCCATCCCGGTCCGCGTCAGAGCTCGATGACGGCGACCGGATCGCCTTCCTGAACGATCGTCCCTTCCGACGCAGGCAGGTCGACGACCGTGCCAGCGACGTGTGCCTCGACCGGGATCTCCATCTTCATCGACTCCAGCACAGCCACCACCGTGCCGACGTCCACGACGTCACCGACGGCAACGCGCAACTGCCAGACGCTCGCCACGACGGGCGCAGGCAGCGGAACGCAATCGGTCATGAACTGGCGCTCATCACCCGCAGCGCACCCACCAGACGGGCGCGAGTCTCCTCCGGCAGGATCACGTCGTCGACGATACCGGCGTCCGCGGCGACGTAGGGGGACGCAACCTCTGCGCGGTACTTCGCGGCGAGTTCGTCACGTAACGCCGTCGGGTCGTCGGCATCGGCCAGAGCCCGGCGGTGCAGGAGCCCGACGGCGCCACCCGGACCCATCACGGCGACCTCGGAAGCCGGCCAGGCCCACGAGCGATCGGCGCCAATCGACGGCGAGCCCATGGCGATGTACGCACCGCCGTAGGCCTTGCGGACGATGACGGTCAGCTTGGCGACCTCGTCGGCCTCAGCGTAGGCACGCAGCAGGGTGGCACCGTGCGTGATGACTCCGCGCGACTCCTCCACGGTGCCGGGCAGGAAGCCGGGCACGTCGACGAACGTCAGGACGGGGACACCGAACCGGCCACAGAAGTTGATGAACCGTGCCGCCTTGACCGACGACTTCGCGTCGAGGATCCCACCACGGGCCTTCGGCTGGTTGGCCACAATGCCGACCGGACGTCCGTCGAGCCGGGCCAGCATGGTGATGACGCTCGGCGCGTAGTCCGGCATCAGTTCGAGTCGCGGACCTCGGTCGAGCACGCCGTTGAGCACTTCGTGCATGTCGAAGACGATGCTCGCCTTCTCCGGGACGACGGTCGACAGCCGTGCTTCGGCAATCGGGTCGGGGTCGATGGACGACAGGCTCGGCAGGGCGGCTCCAGCATGCGAGGGCACGAAGGACAGCAGGTGACGGGCGGCCGCCAGCGCGGCCTCCTCGTTGTCGACGGCAAGGTGGGCCACGCCGCTGACGCCGGCATGCATGCCGCTGCCACCGATCTCCTCGGCGGTGGCGTCCTCGCCGGTGGCGGCCTTCACGATGTCGGGACCGGTCAGGAACATCTGGCCGAGCTCGCGGACCATGATCGTCCAGTCGGTGAGCGCCGGCGAGTACGCGGCGGCCCCGGCGCACGGGCCGAGGATCACTGAGATCTGCGGGACGCGTCGAGTTGCCTTGACGTTGAGGTTGAAGATGCCGCCGCAGCCGTGCAGGGCCTTGATGCCGTCATGGATGCGTGCTCCCCCGGAATCGTTGAGGTACACGATCGGGTAGCCGTGGTCGATGGCAAAGCGCTGCGCCGACTGGACGGCGTCGGCGAGCGCCGTGCCGATGGCACCGGATGCGATCGCCGCGTCCTGGCTGGTCACGACGACCGGACGTCCGTCCACGAGTCCCCAACCGGTGACCACGCCGGCCTGTGCGGCGTACTGGCGGTTGATCCAGGTGAACGTGCCGCGATCGACCAGTGCGCAGGCACGTTCCTCCGCGGTCATCGTGCGGCGACCGCGCGGCTCGACGCGCTGGGTGGCGGCTTCGCGGCGCTCCAGCACGGTGCGTCGGGGGTGGGACACGGCGTGGTGACCCAGCGCTTGATTTGGCGCGATCGTCATGGCAGCTCCAAACATGAGGTTGTTCTCACATTCTAGCACTATCATGAGTAGGTCCTCATGTTTCGTTCGTCACTCTTTCGACCAACCCCCGCTACTCTCTGGATTCAAATGACCACCAGCACTCCCGAGATCCTCGAGCCTCGGCGGCGCCCCACTCAGGAGCGCAGCCAGAAGAAGTTCGATCGACTCCTCGAGGTCTCCCGTGAACTCCTGCTGGAGGTCGGCTTCGAGTCCTTCACGTGCGAGGAAGTCGCCCATCGCGCCGAAGTGCCGATCGGCACGCTCTACCAGTTCTTCGCGAACAAGTACGTGATCGTGTGCGAGCTCGATCGAGTCGACACCGACGCGGTGCGAGACGAGGTGGCGAAGTTCGCCGCGCAAATCCCGTCCCTGGACTGGGTCAAGCTGCTGGACCGGCTGCTCGACCATGTCGCGGCGTTGTGGCGGGACGACCCCTCGCGCCGCGCGGTGTGGCACGCCGTCCAGTCGACCCCGGCCACCCGGGCCACGGCGGCGCTCTACGAGCGGGAGCTGGCTGGCGACATCGCTCGGGTACTGGCCCCCCTCACACCCGGCACCCCGCGGGACCGGCGCCGCATCATCGCCGAGGTGATCGTTCATGTCGCCTACTCGATGTTCAACTTCTCGATTCGCGACGGGCAAGAGCATCGCGAGGCGATCATCGAGCTCAAGCGGTTGCTCTCGGCCTACCTGCTGCAGGCAGAAAGCACTGCGTAGGCGATCGCGTGGTCGCCGTCGTGACTCAGTGACACGTCGACCGAGCAGTCCGCCAAGTGGCGCGCGACGTCGCCATGGAGGCGAACCCGCGGCCGACCCCAGGCGTCGGTGACCGTCTCGATCAAGGCGAATACCTCGTCCCCCATGACGGCTGGCTGGCCGTACAGCGATGCCGACCATGCCTTGACGACGGCCTCCTTGGCCGCCCAGCGGACGGCCCAGTGCCGCGCCTCGCCGCCACGCTCAGCGACGTCGGAGCGCTCTCCCGGCGTGAACACGCCGGTGAACCGGGAACCGGAGACTTTCAGCTGCTCGGCAAAGGTCGGGACATGGACCAAGTCCACGCCGACGCCGAGGATGCGTGCCTCGGACGTGATCTCGAGGGCGGCCCCCAGGGCCGCCACCTCGATCGCCGAATCGTGCGTCACTGACATGCGTACACCTCGTCTTCGCCGAGGCGCGCCTCGGCATCGAGCAGGACGGCGGCCTCGAGATCGGCGCTTGCGCCCCCCGAAGGTGCACTGCCCAGGCGGCGTCCACGCGGCTTGACGTAGCCGTCCTCGCCCAGCATGACGCGGGCGATCCGGAGCTGGCCGTCGACGCGGCGCTGTCGCGCGGCAGCCTCGTAGGCCTCCCGCTCGCTCGCGTCCAACGTGGCGAGGAAGGCCTCGGGATGGAGCAGCGCGATGAGGCCGGCAACGTGGCCGAAGCCGAGGCTGGTCACGAGACCCGCCTTCAGCGGTCCGGTGGCCAGCGGCTCCCGCAGCCAGACCAGCCGCCGGTGCCTGGCGAGCGCCTCATCGACACAGTCCAGGCTCCGGTTCGGCGGCACGACACCGTCGACCAGCGTCTGGCACAACCCCACCAGCTGGAACGCTGCCGCGCCGCCCTTAGCGTGGCCGGTCAGCGACTTCTGCGACATGACGAGGAGCGGGTTGCCGGCGTCGCGTCCAAGCGCGGTGGCAAGGCGTTCGTGCAGGTCGGACTCGTTCGGGTCATTGGCCGCCGTGGACGTGTCGTGCTTGCTGACGACGGCGATGTCGTCGGCCGTGACGCCGTGCTCGGCGAGTGACCGGGCGAGTAGCGAGTCGGTCCCACCGAGACCGGCAGCCAAGGCGCCGAGCCCGGGCGCCGGGATCGACTGGTGGATGCCGTCGCCGAACGAGCCGGCGTACGCGACGACGCCGAGGACGGGCAAACCCATCCGCAGGGCGACATCACCGCGGGCAAGCAGCAGCGTGCCGCCGCCTTGCGATTCGACGAAGCCGCCACGGCGCCGATCATTGGCCCGGCTGAATCGCCGGTCCTCGATGCCCTGCGCACGCATGGCCTCGGTGTCGGCGGTGGCGGACATCGACGCGAAGCCGACGACGCCCTCGGTGCCCAGGTCGTCGAAGCCACCGGCGACGACGACGTCAGCCTTGCCCACCCGAATCTTGTCGACACCTTCTTCGACCGAGACCGCCGTGGTGGCACATGCCGCGACCGGGTGGATCATCGATCCGTAGCTGCCGACGTACGACTGCACGACGTGTGCGGCGATGACGTTGGGCAAAGCCTCCTGCAGGAGATCATTCGGGACGCTCTTGCCGAGCAGGTTGTCGATGTGGAGCGACTGCATGGAGGTCATGCCGCCCATGCCCGTGCCCTGCGTGTTGGCGACACGGGCCGGGTGGACCGACTGCATGAGCTCGGCCGGCGTGAAGCCGCTGGACAGGAACGCATCGACGGTGCAGACCAGGTTCCACAGGGCGACTCGGTCGACTGACTCCACCATCTCGCCCGGGATGCCCCATGCGGTCGGGTCGAACCCGGTCGGGATCTGTCCGCCGACGGTGCGGGTGATCGGCTTGCGCAGCGGCACCCGAATCTCGGTTCCGGCACGTCGCGTCACCGTCCAGTCGCCCTCCCCGCTCGGCGCAATCACGGTGTGCTCTGGAGCGGCCGCCTGGAGTGCCTTGGCCTCGGCTTCGCTGGCGACGTTGAACGTCAGGTCGCGATCGAGGAACACCGACGAGAGCAACGGAGCCGAGTGATCGACCATCGTTCCGTCGTCCACGTAGGAGCGGATGCCACAGCGCTCGGCGACCGCGTCGCGGTAGCGCTCGGCGATCGTCGCCTCCGACACGCGCTCTCCGGATTCGACGTCGAACCAGGTGCGGCCGGCGGCGTCCCAGCGGACGAGTCCGGTGGCCCACGCCACCTCGAGCACACCAGCGGCGGAGAGCGCGTCGGCGATTTCCATCTGGTAGCGGGTGCGCGACGACCCGTACGGGCCGAGCTCGCCGGCACCCACGATCACGACCATGTCCTCCGGGCGGAGCGAGACCTCGCCCCACGGGAGGCGGGCCGGGTCGGCGACGTCGGCCGGCGATGGCGGCAGGGCGTCGATCGTTGCGCCGTCGAATGGTTCGTCCTCGGGGACGGGTGATACCGGGGTCAGTCCCGACAGATCGACGTCGGCCAAGCCGGCGGCGAAGTCGGCGTGCAGCGGCCGCTCGGCGGCCTTGCGCCGGGCCGAGGTCGTGCTCAGGTCGAGCAGCTCCGCGGCCATCTCGTCCGGCGTCCACGTGCGAACGCCGGCTGCTTCGACGGCCGCGACCAAGGTGTCGTTGCCACCCATGAGGCCGGTGCCACGCACCCATCCGATGACAGCGTGCGCCAGCGTCACCCGACGGCCCCATGACTCCCGGACCGACTTGGCGACAAGGGCATCGAGGGCCGCCTTCGTCTCGCCGTAGGCGCCGTCGCCGCCGAACAGTCCACGGTTGGGCGATCCCGGCAGGACGACATGGAGGCGATCAGTCTCCGAGACGCCATGCCAGCGAGCGCCCACGAGGCGCTCGACGGACCACAGCAGGATGCGGGCTTCGACCTCGGCGCGCGAACCGGCGTCGGCGGCGTCGCCGAGCACCCGGCCCGCGGCAAACGGGAACAGCAACGTTGGCCGCAGCGCCGGCTTGACGACCTGCGTGGTCGGGCCAACCGAGCGCGTCTGTTCGGTGCCGACCCACTCGACGAGCGCGTCGACGTCCTGGTACGACGCCATGTTCGCCGGGACGACCCACAGCGCGGCTCCCACTCGAGCGTGCGAGCGGTACAGCCTCTTGAAGAAGGCAAGCTTGGTCGCATCGAGAGACGACGTCGTCGCGACGACCGTCGCGCCGCCGCGCAGAAGATCGGCGACCACCGAGGCTGCGATCGATCCATCGCTGGCACCGGTGACGACAGCGACGTCGTCGGCCCAGGCGCCCGATTCCTCGGAGCTGGCTGCTTCGGCGATGTCAGTCAGGCCGAACCAGCGGGCCATCTCCGCGACACTTGATCCCGCGCCGGCGAAGTCAACCTTGTCCCCCGCAAGCGGGAGGTGCCCCCACGACTGGCCCGCCGCGATGCGCACGACGTCCTCGCGGGCGCTCGCCCAGCGGTCGTCCAGCAGGACTGCGCGCTGGGCGTCGAACGCCGGTGCGGTCGCGGTGATCCAGTCACGGCCAAGCTCGGCCTCGACGCGGGCGAGGATCTCAGCCGCGTCGTCGTCAGTTTCAATATTGCGCGCGGCGGCAGCAGCCGACGTGTCCTCGCCGAGCCGTTCCAGCAGTTCCCGAGCTGACGACACCAAGGCGCCGGTGATGCCGCCGGTCACGGCGGCCAGAGCCTCTGCGTCGACCGCAAGCGCTTCACCGCTTCCGGCCGGCTCGACGGCGACGCCACGTTCGGCAGCGAGGCTCAGGACGGTCGAGTCGACCAGCGCATCGACGTCGGCCGACGTCGTCGGTGGCTCGGCCGTCCGCAGCGACTCGCCGCGAGCGCTTGCGCCGTCGCGCGTCGCCAACGCGACCTGCGTGAGCACATGCGTCGCCCAACCGGGTCCGAGCGACCAGTGGTTGGCCACCCGGTCGGAGATCGCCGCCGACCGGACGCCGGTCGGACCGAGCACGTCCTTGAGGTGGTCGGCGACGGTGGCCGAGAGGACCGGGCCGAGTGGGCGGTACCCCCGGGCCAGGCCGGTGACGGTCTGGGTAAGCGTCGGCAGGTCGGCTTCGGCTGCGCCGTCGATCGCACCGAGCGCCAACTCGGCGCCAAGGTCGACGAGCAACTGGTTGCGCCGAGACGAAGCTCCGTCGCAGAGCGACTCGATCGAGTCGGCCGCACCGAGCTGGTCCGGGCGCACCTTGGTCCACCAGGCGATCAGCAGCCGCGTGGCGTCAGCCGCGGTGAACGGTAGGTCGGCGACCGGCTCGGCATTGCTCGCGCGACGGGCAGCCGGCGCGGCTGGCTCGGGTGCGCCTTCGGGCTGCACGTCGGCCGGTACGGCGACGTCATCAACGTCCTCAGGCGGTTGCTCGTCGGTGCTGAACACCACGGCGGCATCGCGCTCGACGTTGAGCACCTCGACCGGGCCGGCCAAGCGACGGGCAACCCGCGGAAGCTTCACCGTCGACGAGGCGATGTTGGCGAGAGTTGGCGCAGTGCCGACCCCGACCTCGACGACCCGCTCGATACCTAGGCCGGCTTCGCCGTTGATGGTGTCGGCCGGCGAGGCGAAGAACAGGTCCTGCGTCTCGATCCAGCGCACCGGGCTGGCGAACTGCCAGGCCAGCAGCTCGACGAGAACGAGACGGCAGAGCTCACCCTCGCGGCCAACCCAGGCGTCGCGATCAGCAAGCACCGCTTCGATGCGCTCGGCGGGGACGACGTCCAGGATGGAGCGCAGGAAGTCGTCGTCGAGGGAGAAGGTGCGTGCGACGAGATTCGGGACGTAGCGCCGGACCAAGATCCCTGGGTCGATGGCGGGCGGAAGCAATTCCTCCAGCCGTGCCCGGAACGAGTCCACGCCGCCGCGCAGTATGCGCGAGTGGAACGGGACATCGATGCCCGGCACCAGGATGAACGCCCCGCGGCCGCCGGCCTCGGCGCGACGTCGCTCGACCTCCGCTTCGAGCGCCTCACAGCCGCGGACGGTACCGGCGATGACGTATTGCGAGCCGCGCAGGTTCTCGTTGGCGACCTCGAGGAACTCGCCGGTCTCGAATGCGATCGTGGCGACGAAGTCGCGCACGTCGTCGTCATCCAGCCCGATCTGGGACGGGCGGATGGCGGCGAGCCGGTAGTCGCTGCGACCCTCGGCGTCGCGGGGCACGAGCTCGTGCATGACGGTGCCACGCTGGAAGACGACCTCGACCACCGCCTCGAGCGACAGGGTGCCGGTGACGGCGGCAAGGGCGTTGTACTCGCCCACCGAGTGTCCGGCGGTCAGGGCGCCCTCGACGAAGGCCCCCGACTCACGCAGCTCAGCCACCTGCGCCGAAGCGAGAACGGCCATGGCGACTTGGGTGAACTGGGTGAGGAAGAGCACGCCGTCGGGGTGCCGGAACGTCGCCGCGCCGTCTTCGCCGGGAGCGCGCACCCGCAATTCGGTCGGGTTGTCCCGGACGACTTCGAGAATCGAGAAGCCGAGGTGTTCGCGGGTGTGGGCGTCGGCCCGGTCCCAGATCTCGCGAGCGGCCCGGCTGCGGGCATACCCCTCCATGCCCATGCCGCGGCTCTGGATGCCTTGGCCCGGGAAGACGTACGCAGTGCGCGGAGGGGCCAGGCGAGCGGTGGCGGTCAAGACGACCTCGCCGTCGACGCGAGCGGCCACGTCGACGACTTCGTCGCCGTTGACGACGCCGATGCGATCGGCAGTGATGTCCACGGCATCGCCCGGGCGGACCGGAGCGAGGAACCGCGCCGTCCAGCCGGTCACGGTGCGGCCGGTCGCCTCGGACACGGCGCGTTGCGCCACGGCTGACAACCACATGCCGTGAACGATCGGGCTGCCGAGGCCGGCGAGGCGGGCGGCCGCGAGACTGGTGTGGATGGGGTTGTGGTCGCCGGAGACGGCGGCGAATGGGCGGAGGTCAGTCGGCGCCACCACGGTGTTGTGCGCGCGGCGCCGGCGCGGCGTTTCGCGGATAGCGTCCGTCGCACCGCCGGCCACCTGCGGCGTCGCCAACTCGGCGTCGCCGGGCCGTCCGCGCAGCGCGAATCGCTCGACCAGCGTGGCGACGACTGTGTCCTCGTCGGTCATCGTCACGTCGACGGTCACGACGCGCCCGAACTCGGTGTCGGCGACCTCGCGGACCTCGGCTGAGACAGCGAGCTCCGTCGAGTCGTCGGGGACATTTCCAGTGATGCTGTGGTCGAGGTGAACGAGGTCGAGGATGCCGCTGACCACGTCGGGCCGCTCCCCCAGCGCAGCGAACACGGCAGGCCACGTCAGGCCGACGAGAACGTCGGGCACGGCGACGGCGCGGAAACTCTCCACCGTGGTCACGGCAGCGTGGTCAGCGATCAGGTTGGGACTCCATCGCACCGGCTCGCTGGCTACGTGACCGCCCGCCATAACCTCCAGGAGAGCACCAAGAGTGACGTCGGCGTCCTCGATCACCGGCGCGGCGCCAGCAGCGACGGCGGCATCGATCCGGAGGGTGAACCGGAGGGTCGACTTGCCGACCGGGACAGCGAGCCCGGCGGCGGTGTCGCTCAACGCGACCAGGCTCGCACCGGTCTCGGGATGTTCGACCCGTTCGGGGTTGACGACAATCCAGTCAGTGCCGAGCGCCTTGACCGGGTTGCGGACGATGCGGCTGTCCCAGTCGACGTCGGGTGCGGCCAGCGCCAAGGAGACCGGGCCAACGAGGCCGTCCGAGCGACGCAGACCGTCGACGCCGGCTGACGGAGAATCGACCGCAGCCACGACGGCCGACTCGAAGCGGCGGAGAAGATCGGCAACGGGCTCGTCGGCCTGCGTGATCCCATCGACCGAGGCCGGGCCGGGGATGACGCAGACGGCGTCGGCGTCGAAGCGCGGATCGTGCGCCTGCCACAGCGAGTCGCTCCGCCACCATTGGCGCACGTCGGCGTCGATGACGGGCACGAACGGCACCGGCTTGCCCGGGCGTCGGCACACGTCGATGAAGAAGTGGACGTCGGTCGGGTGAAGGATCACGTCGTCGACGGACGGATAGGCGGCACGCAGCTGCGTGAGCGCTGCGGCAGCGTGTTCGACGTCGGCGGCGACCTCGAAGAGAGTGGGGATGGAGCCTTCGTCGGCCGGGTGCAGACGAGCCTCGGCGCGCTGCACCAACTCGTGGAAGCGGTCGCGGAGCGAGACGTCGAGCCAGCCGGCTCCAGTGCTCGCCAGGGCGGCGAACCGATCCAGGAGCTGGCCGTACGTCATGGCCGCGACATCGCCGATGTACGGCTTCGCCGTCCGGTTGAGAGCATCGATGATCTCGTCACGTCGGTCGACCACGGCCTCGGCGTCGCCGGCCACCTCGTCGAGCAAGCGACCGGTACGGGACGCGGCGTTGTCGATCTCGTGGATTGACGCGCCAAGCTGGCTGCGGCCGGAGATGACGTGGTCGGAGGTCGTCTGGACCAGCAGCTGCTTGACCGAGGGCGACGTCGTTGCCTCCAGCGTCGCCATGGCCGCGGTTCCGATGAGAACGCCGTCGAGCGGCATGGCCGGGAAACCGAGATCAACCGACCAGGAACCGGTGAGGTAGCGCACCGCGTCCTCGGGGGTGCCGATCCCGCCGCCGACACAGACGACGATGTTGTCCCGCTGGCGGAGCTTGCCGTACATCTCGATGAGCAGCCGGTCCAGGTCTTCGTCGGAGTGATGCCCGCCGGCCTTGCCGCCTTCGATCTGGACGATGACCTCCAGCGGCGCGAGGGCGTCGGCGATCGCGAGCACCTGCCGAATCTGCTCGACCGTGCCGGGCTTGAACGCGATGTACTCGATACCCGCCGCCCGCAGGTCTTCGGTCAGCTCGACGGCGTCGTCCAGATCCGGGATGCCGGCGGTGACGACGACTGCGTCCACGGCCGAGCCGGCAGATCGGGCGCGCTGGACGAGCTTTCGCCCGCCGATCTGAAGGCGCCAGAGGTACGGGTCCAGGAAGAGTGAGTTGAAGGCGTACGTGCGGCCGTCGTCGAGGAGGGCGTCCAGGCGCTCCACGTTGGCGGCGAAGATCGGCTCGGTGACCTGCCCGCCGCCGGCGAGCTCGGCCCAGAACCCCGCGTTGGCGGCGGCCGCGACGATCTGCGGGTCGACCGTCGTCGGCGTCATGCCCGCAAGCAGGATCGGCGAGCGACCGGTCAGTCGGGTGAACTTCGTCTCGACTCGCGTCGAGCCGTCCGGAAGGGTCACCACAGTCGGCCGGAAGGCGCTCCAGGCCTGGTGCGGTCGCGGAGCATTGCCGGTGACAGTCAAGTCGCGGAAGCCGCGGCGGGTCGTCGGCGCAACGACGCCCAGCCCGTACGCGGTGGCCTCCGGAAGGGAGAGACGGGTGGCAAGGTCGCCCGGGCCCAGGTCGACCAACCAGCGTGCACCGGCTTGGACAAGCCCATCGACCGAGTCGACCCAATCGACCGGCGCGATGATCGACGCGCGGGTGAGCTCGGCGGCTCGGGCCGGGTCGAGGTCGCACTGCTCGGCCCATGCGGCCACGAGATCGGCCGCCTGGTCGAGGTCGGGATGGTGGAAGGCAGCCCGCGCTGCGACCGGCTCGGTGGTCGCGGTCTCTTCGAAGAGTTCGGCCGCGCGCGCGATGCCGTCGGCCGGGCCGCTGAGGACGGTCGAGCGCCGCCCGTTGCGGACGTTGGCGACGACGCGTGCTGAGTCCGGAAGGTCGCGCAGTGTTGCGGCGACCTCCTCGGTCGTCGGGCCCGCGACGCTAAGCATCGTCGCGCCGAGCAGGCCCTGGCGCCGCGCCACCTGCTCGACTGCGACTCCAGCCAGCCGGGCGATGGCGATGACTTCGACGTCGGGCAGGTCCTCCACGGCAGCGGCCGCGAGAACGCCCTGCGAGTGTCCGGCGACGGCGACCGCGCCCGCCGGGTCGAGCCCAAGGCTGAGCAGCGCCCGCAGCCCAGCGACCTGGCAGAAGGTGACGCCCGGGATGGCGACCGACGGCATCAGGAGTGCATCGGCCGACGGCGGTGCAGGCCAGTCCTCATCGACAGCCGACTCCCCGGCTGCGATGCGGTCGGCCCAGACCAGCGGGTCGAACCTCGTGCCGGTGCGACGCAGCTCGTCGGCGACGGGGGCCAGCCGCTCGTCGACCGCGGCCAACAGCGGCGCGAGCTCGACATCGTGGCGCCGGAGCAGGTCGGCAAGATGCTCGAGCCAGGCGGCCTCGCCTTGGCCGCCGAACACGATCCCGAACGGAGTACCGGCGGCAAGCCGATCCAGCAGCCTTCCCCCGCTGGCTGGATGGGCAGCGGTGGTGGCTGAAACGGGCGGGCGATGGGGCGTCAGAGTCACGCAACCCATCCTGACAAAAGATGAGGGGTTCCTCAAGTATTAGATGAGTAATTCCTCATGTTCATGGGGGCGATGAGACAGAGATCACAGATCGTCCCTACCCCGTGGCACGATCGCGAGGGTGAAGCCAGCGCTCGCCCCGTACCGACTTGGCGCCCAGCGGCTCGTCGGCGAGGCACTCGACTCCCCCTCGGACGTAGTCGGGCACCTGGGTGCTGTGCAATCGCAACTGCACGACATGGCGCTCTGGGCAATCGCACGACGCTGCGGCGCCACACGGGCAGACATCGAGGCCGCGTTCGCGCGCGGCGACTTCCTGCGCACGCATGTGCTGCGCCCGACGTGGCATCACGTCCTGCCCAGCGATCTGAGTGATCTGCTTGAGGTCACGGCTCCGCGGGTCCGGCAACTCATGGTCAGCGGAAACAAGTACCTCGGGCTCACGCCGGACAGGATCGAACGAGCCGCCGATATCGCGTGCGAGACGGTCGAACAGTCCGACGAGCCACTCACCCGCGCCGAACTCGACACGGTCCTCACCGACGCCGGCTACCCCAGGGTCGGCAATTCGCTCGGGCACATCCTGATCCACGCCGAACTCACCGGCCGGATTGCGAGCGGACCGGTGCGCGGCAAGCAACACACGTACATCGCCGTTGCTCTCCATCGGTCCCGGCGCAGCGCTGACGATCGGCTGGCCTGGATCGCGCGGTTGTACGGTCGCGGCCACGGACCCTTCCGCGACCGCGACCTCGCGTGGTGGACGAGCCTCACCCTCACGCAGGTCCGGCGCGCAATCCAGCTCGCCGAGCTTCGACCAGTGGAACTCGGCGGTGAGACGTACTACGTCGACGCCGAACCGACCCCGGTTGACGTCCCCCGCGCGATGCTGCTGGCCAACTTCGACGAGTTCATCTCCTACTCCCGCGATCCCGACGACTACGCCGGTATCGGCGGGCGTGACTGGGGCATGCTCATGCGCTCGTCCGGGTTGCTGTTCGTCGACGGCCAGCTGGCCGGGTCATGGACCCGCAAGCTGTCCTCCGCGACCGCGTCCATCGAGGTGTTGTCCGGGCGTCCAGCCACGGCCGCGATTCGAGCCGAAATCGAAGCCGAGGCCGGCCACTTCGGAGCGTTCGTCGAGCGCTCGGTGGAACTCGAGCTTCGCGTCGACGATTCGGCCGCTCGCAAATAGACCATCGGCGGAGTCGTCGCGTGGGACACGCGTTAGGCTGAGGGACGGTAATTGGCGCCTGACACGGAAGAGGCGATCGAGCCCGTGGCCCCATCGGATCCCTCCATGCCCGACTTCGGAACCAACCAGTGGCTGGTCGAGGAGATGTACGACCGGTACAAGTCCGATCCGGGGTCGGTGGATCCGACGTGGCGAGCGTTTTTCGCTGAAGACGGCACCGCCACAGCGAACGTCACGACGGCACCTGCAGAGGCACCCGCGGCCCCCGCCACCCCCGAACCGACGACTACGCCCGCGCAGCCCAACACCCAAGCTGCGCCGTCAGTACCCGCTGCACCAAGTCAGAGTGCGACACCAGCGCCTGCGGTGCAGGCTCCCGCCGCGACACCGGCGCCCTCGGCTCCGGCGCCCACGCCGCCACCGGCAGCCCCGGCCGGCACCGACGGCGCAAGTGCGCCGGTGGGGCCCGGTGAGGTCGAGCGCGTTCCGATGCGCGGAGCAGCCGCTCGGACCGTCCAGAACATGGACATGAGCCTGACTGTCCCCACCGCGACCAGCGTGCGGTCCGTGCCGGTCAAGCTCCTGTTCGACAACCGCACCGTCATCAACAACCACCTCGGTCGTGCGCGAGGCGGCAAGGTCTCGTTCACGCACCTCATCGGCTTCGCGGTGGTCAAGGCGCTCAAGGCCATGCCGGAGATGAACACCGGCTATGCGGTCGACGACAAGGGCAAGCCGGTCCAACTCAAGCCCGAGCACGTCAACTTCGGCCTGGCCATCGACCTGCAGAAGCCGGACGGTACGCGTCAGCTGCTCGTGCCGTCGATCAAGGCCGCCGAGACGATGGGTTTCGCCGCGTTCTGGCAGGCCTACGAGCTCATGGTCAAGAAGGCGCGGGACGGCAAGCTGGAGGTCGTTGACTTCCAGGGCACCACGGCCAGCCTGACCAACCCGGGCGGGATCGGCACCAACCACTCGGTGCCGCGCCTGATGTCCGGCCAGGGCGTCATCGTCGGCGTCGGATCGATGGAGTACCCGCCGGAGTTCCAGGGCGCGTCCGAGCACACGATCGCCAACCTGGCGGTCTCGAAGATGATGACGCTGACGTCGACGTACGACCACCGCGTCATTCAGGGCGCCCAGTCCGGTGAGTTCCTGCGCCGTATCCATCAGCTGCTGCTCGGCGACGAGGGCTTCTACGACGAGATCTTCCAGGAACTGCGCATCCCCTACGAGCCCATCCGCTGGGCCCAGGACATCGCGGTTAGCCACGATGACCAGCTACACCGGCAGGCTCGTGTGCTGGAGCTGATCCATGCGTTCCGCGTGCGCGGCCACCTCATGGCGGACACCAATCCGCTGGAGTACAAGCAGCGCAGCCACCCCGATCTCGACACCGCCACTCACGGCCTCACCCTGTGGGACCTCGACAGGGAGTTCGCCACCGGTTCCTTCGCCAAGGAGCACGGCAAGACGTTCATGAAGCTGCGCGAGATTCTCGGCGTCCTGCGCGACTCCTACTGCCGCACCATCGGCCTGGAGTACATGCACATGCAGGACCCGGACGAACGGCGCTGGCTCCAGGAGCGCATCGAGCGCGGCTTCGTCAAGCCGCCGCGCGAGGAGCAGTTGCGCATCCTGCTCAAGCTCAACCAGGCCGAGGCGTTCGAGACCTTTCTGCAGACCAAGTTCGTCGGCCAGAAGCGCTTCAGCCTGGAGGGCAGCGAAACCACCATCCCGCTGCTGGACGAGATCTGCGAGGCCGCGGCCGCCGACGACCTCGACGAGGTCTGCATCGGCATGGCCCATCGCGGTCGCCTGAACGCGCTGGTCAACATCGCCGGCAAGCGTCCCGCACAGGTCTTCCGCGAGTTTGAAGGCAACATCGACCCACGCACCGTCCAGGGCTCGGGCGACGTCAAGTACCACCTCGGCGTCGAGGGCGAGTTCACCGCCCAGAACGGCGACAGAATCAAGGTCTCCATCGCGGCCAACCCGTCGCACCTTGAAGTGGTCGACCCGGTGCTGGAAGGCATCGCGCGCGCGAAGCAGGACCGTCTCAACCGGGGCGCCGACTACCCGGTCCTGCCGGTGCTCGTTCACGGCGACGCCGCCTTCGCCGGTCAGGGTGTGGTCGCCGAGACCCTGCAGCTATCGCAGCTGCGCGGCTACCGCACCGGCGGCACGATCCACGTCATCGTGAACAACCAGGTCGGGTTCACCACGGCGCCCGCGGCGTCGCGTTCGTCGACCTACTGCACGGACGTGGCGCGCACCATCCAGGCGCCGATCCTGCACGTCAACGGCGACGACCCGGAAGCCTGCATCCGCGTCGCGCAGCTCGCCTACGACTACCGCAAGACGTTCAACAAGGACGTCGTCATCGACCTGGTCTGCTACCGCCGACGCGGCCACAACGAGGGCGACGACCCCAGCTTCACCCAGCCGTTGATGTACGACGCGATCGCGCAGAAGAAGTCGGTGCGAAAGCTGTACACGGAGGCGCTCGTCGGCCGCGGCGACATCACGCTGGAAGAGGCGGAGGCAGCGCTGGCCGACTACCAGGCCCAGCTCGAGCGCAACTTCGCCGACGTCCGCGAGGACGTTGAGGAGTCCGGCTACTCGCGGACGCCGGACTACCCCGAGAAGCCCGAGGGACGGCTGGAAACGGCGGTCTCGGCCGAGACCATGAAGGCCATCGCGGACTCCTACACGAACGTGCCCGAAGGCTTTATGGTTCACCCGAAGGTCTGGCCTCAACTGCAGCGACGGGCGCAATCCATCAGCGCCGGGCCGATCGACTGGGGCACCGGCGAGATCCTCGCGTTCGGCTCACTTCTGCTCGACGGCCGGCCGATCCGTATGGCAGGTCAGGATTCGCGCCGCGGCACGTTCTCGTCCCGGTTCGCGACGATCATCGACCGCAACAACGCCGATGAGTGGACCCCGCTGCAGCACGTCGGCGAGGACCAGGCGACGTTCTACATCTATGACTCGCTGCTCAGCGAGTACGCAGCGCTGGGCTTCGAGTACGGCTATTCGGTGGCCCGCCCGGAGGCGCTGACCCTCTGGGAGGCCCAGTTCGGTGACTTCGTGAACGGGGCCCAGTCCGTCATCGACGAGTACATCTCCTCGGGCGAAACGAAGTGGGGCCAGAAGTCCGGCGTCGTCATGCTGCTGCCACACGGCTATGAGGGCCAGGGCCCGGACCACTCGTCGGCTCGCATCGAGCGTTTCCTCCAGCTGTGTGCTGAGGACGCATTGACCATCGCCCAGCCGTCGACCCCAGCGTCGTACTTCCACCTGCTGCGCAAGCACACGCTCGAGGCCGAGCACCGTCCGCTCATCGTCTTCACGCCGAAGTCGATGCTGCGGAGCAAGGCGGCCGCGTCCCAGCCGGGCGACTTCACCTCCGGCGAATGGCGTCCGGTGATCGCTGACGACGCCGTCGACGCCGCGACGGTCGACCGGGTGCTGTTGTGCTCGGGCCGGATCACGTGGGACCTGGTCGCCGAGCGGCAGAGGCGCGAGGACACGCGTACCGCGATCCTTCGGCTCGAGCAGCTGTACCCGCGCCCGCTGGACGAGGTCAATGCGATCCTCGCCGCATTCCCCCGCGCGACCGAGGTGCGCTGGGTGCAGGACGAGCCCGCCAACCAAGGCCCGTGGCCGCACGTGGCGCTTCACTTCCCGGGCAACCTGGAGCGCAATCTCCCGCTCAGCCTTATTGCGCGACCGGAGTCCTCGACGACCGCCGTCGGTTCGCACAACCGGCATGTCGACGAGCAGGAAGCGCTGATGGCCCAGGCCTTCGCCTGAACCCTCGACCCGCTCAACAGCCATGTACTTCACCGACAGAGGCATCGAGGAACTGGCCACCCGGCGCGGTGACGAGGACGTCTCGCTGGCCTGGCTGGCTGATCGGCTGAGTGAGTTCGTCGACCTCAATCCCGAGTTCGAGGTACCGGTCGAGCGGCTGGCCACCTGGCTGGCGCGCTTGGACGACGAAGACGAGATGTAGGTCGCCGGGAATGACGGTGCGCCGGTTTGGGTACCCCATTTTCGAGTTGAAAGGACGAGACCATGGGTGTTGGTGGCGGTATCACGCTGATCGTGTTGGGCCTGATCTTGATGATGGGTGTCATCCAAGTCGACATTCCGCTCGTAAATGAGTACGCATTGGGCGTCATCCTGATTCTCGGCGGAATCGCAGCGATCGTCTTGGCGCTGACCCTCTGGCGCGACCGTGGGGTTGGGGTCTCCGGAGTGCGGCGGCGCGGTGGAAGTCGAGTTGTCGAACGCGAGGTTGTCGAACGCGACATCGATGACCCCTTGATCTGATCAGGCATGGGGGGTGTCTTCATCGTGCACACCGCTGCACGGTCCATGTCTCTGATGACGATCACATTGGCTGGCGCCGGCTTGGTGCTGGCGGCTTGCGGATCTGAGAGCACGCCCAACACCCAGGACGACCACGCGACCCACTCCGCGGCACCCACCGAGATGCCCTCCACCCCAGCCATCCCGACGAGCGCGTCGGTTCAGGCGTACTGCGACGCTTTCAAGGGCGACCCGACAAAGCTCGCCGGCGTCGATACAACCGGAGAGGCGGCCGACGCCTTCGAGGACCTCCTCGATCACCAGCGCAAGGTCGGAACACCGCCAGACATGCCACAGGAGACCCGGCAGGTCTTCATCGACTACATGCAGAGCGGTGCCGACTTCGTCGCTGCCCTCGGCAAGCTCCCGGCTGACTCCCCCATCTCAGCGATGCGGACCAACAAGGAATTCTACGACCAATGGGGCGGCAAGCTCGAGACGCCGCAGGAACTGCGCGACTACTCGGCCAAGAACTGCCCGTAGTTCACAGCGTCAGGACGATCTTGCCGAAGACGTCGCCTGACGCCACCCGCTCGAGTCCGGCGGCCGCCTGATCCATCGGTGCGACCTGGTCGATCAGGGGCCGCACGCCCGTAACGTCGAGGAACTCGATCAATTGGCCGAGCTCGGCGCGCGAGCCCATCGTCGATCCAACGACGTTCTTCTCCTGGAAGAACAACCGCATCAGCTCGGCGTTCGGCGGATTCGGGCCCGACGTAGTGCCGCTGATGACAATCGTCCCGCCTGGCTTCAGCGACTTCACCGAGTGTGACCACGTCGCCGCGCCAACGGTCTCCATGACCGCGTCGACCAGCTGCGGCAGCCGGCCACCCGACTCGATCGCCTCGTGTGCGCCGAGTTCGAGCGCGCGGGCCCGCTTCTCCTCGTCTCGACTCGTGGCGAAGACGCGGAATCCGGCCGCGCGAGCGAGCACGATGAGCGCGGTCGCGACGCCTCCGCCCGCGCCTTGGATCAGGACCGAATCACCGGGCTGCAGGCCCGACTTCGAGAACAGCATGCGGTAGGCCGTCAGCCAGGCCGTCGGCAGGCAGGCGGCTTCCTCGAACGACAGGCTCGCCGGCTTGGGCAAGAGGTTCTGCCTCGGCACGGCAACCTTCTCGGCGAATGTTCCCTGGAATCGCTCGGACAGGAGTGATCGCTTCGGATCGTGCAGCTCGTTGCCCGTCCACGCCGGGTCGTTGATGACTGCGTGGACGATGACCTTGTTGCCGTCTTCGTCGAGGCCGGCGGCGTCGCAGCCGAGGATCATCGGTAGCCGCTCCTCTGGCAGGCCGACACCCTTCAGGCTCCACACGTCATGGTGATTGATCGACGCGGCCTTGACCGCGACCGTGGTCCAGCCATCGGGCACCTCCGGGTCCGGCCGCTCCCCCACGCCAAGACCGGCAAGCGGGTCGTCGAAGTTGGACGATTGGGCGTAGACAGCGAACACGGGCGCTCCTCAGACGAGTGACAAGGCGAAATGCAGAAAGGTCAGTAGGGCCGTCGGGCCAGACCTTCGCGGCGAGCGGTGTCGGTGACCGCCCGAGCCACCGCCGTCGCGACGCGCGGATCGAACGGCGACGGGATGATGTACGACTCGGTCAGCTCATCGGGTTCGATCAGGTCGGCAATGGCATTGGCGGCGGCCAATTTCATCGATTCGGAGATGCCGGTAGCGCGGACGTCGAGGGCTCCGCGGAAGATGCCGGGGAAAACCAGGACGTTGTTGAGCTGGTTCGGGAAGTCCGACCGCCCGGTCGCGACGACCCGGGCGTATTTGGCGGCGATGTCGGGATGGACCTCGGGGTGCGGGTTGGCGAGTGCGAACACGATCGCATCGTCGGCCATCTGCGCCACGGCCTCTTCCGGGATCGTTCCGCCGGAGACGCCGATGAAGACGTCGGCGCCCACCAAGGCGTCGGCCACGGATCCGGGCTTGGCCCACTCGGCGGTCTTGGTGGCCAGCCACTGCTTGACTTCGTTGAGGTTGTCGCGGGACGGGTGGACCACACCCTGACGGTCGATCACGCTGATCTTGCGGACACCGGCCGACATGAGGATCTTGGTGATCGCGACGCCAGCCGCGCCCGCGCCGGAGATGACGACCTTGCAGTCCTCGAGGTCGCGATCGGTGACACGGGCCGCGTTGAGCAGCCCGGCAAGAACCACGACGGCCGTGCCGTGCTGGTCGTCATGGAAGACCGGAATGTCGAGGGCCTCGATGAGACGACGCTCAATCTCGAAACAGCGCGGACTGGCGATGTCCTCGAGGTTGATTCCGCCGAAGGTCGGCGCGAGTCGGGTGACAGTCTCGACAATCTCGTCGACGTCGGTCGTGTTCAGGGCGACCGGGATGGCGTCCACCCCGCCGAACTGCTTGAACAGGATGGCCTTGCCCTCCATGACTGGCATGGAGGCCGCCGGGCCGATGTTGCCCAAGCCGAGCACTGCCGTGCCGTCGGTGACCACCGCGACCGTGTTGGAGACCCAGGTGTATTCGTGGGCGAGTTCCGGATCGGCGAAGATCGCCTCGCAGACGCGGGCAACGCCCGGCGTATACGACAGCGAAAGGTCGTCGGCGTCCCGTAGCGGGACGGTCGCGGCCACTTCCATCTTCCCGCCGCGGTGCAGCGCAAAGACCGGGTCGTCCCCAGGATCAGGGAGGTCCGGCCGGGCATCGATGTCAGTGGCAACCATCAGCGCATAGGTCCTGTCAGCGCATATCCGGCGGTGCGAATGATGCGGTGCGAATTGTTCTGGGCGGTTTCGCGAACCGATCAGGTCCGGCCGGAGGGTGCGCCAGCGTCACATGGTGCGCCAGCGGCGGCGGGTTTTGCCCGACTGCAAGTCTCTCACATGCCCCATCCGTTCCCACGTGGCTATCCCCTCGCGGGAGCGTTACCGCAGGTCAGGTAGGCATCGTCGAAGTGTGCAGTGTGACCGACTCGACACCAAGGAAGTGGGCGGTTTCCCTTGTTTGGGACCGAAATTCTTGGAAATATGGCCTGAGGCATTTGGTTTGCCCTTTGCATTGGCCTGTCAAGATCGACGGACCGGGTGTAACCGACAGCCTGATCACCGGGAAAGGGAGTGAGATCGTCATGGACTGGCGCCATCGCAGCGCGTGCCTCGACGAAGACCCGGAGCTCTTCTTCCCGATCGGCAATACCGGCCCGGCCATCCTCCAGATCGAGGAGGCCAAGTTGGTCTGCCGTCGTTGTGACGTGCAGGAACAGTGCCTCCAATGGGCGCTCGAGTCCGGCCAGGACCATGGCGTGTGGGGCGGCCTGAGCGAGGACGAACGTCGCGCGCTCAAGCGTCGCAACGCCCGCGCCCGCATTCGCGCATAGCCGTCACTCACACCTCGAGTTCGATCGCCACCGTCGTCCCGCCGCGGCGGCCGGGCTCGAAGGTCAGCGTCCCGTTGAGCTCTGACTCGACGAGGCTCTTGACGATCGAAAGACCGAGGCTGGCGCCCACGTCGAGCTCGTCCGGCATGCCCACACCGTCATCGCTGACCCGCACCCGGAGTCGGTCGCGGATCCGGTTTGCCGCCACAGTCAGCCGACCGGGCTGGTCAGGGTACGCATGTTGGGCGGCGTTCTGGATCAGTTCGGTCAGCACCATCGCGAGCGCAGTCGCCGTATCCGCCGGGACGGATCCGAAGCTTCCGATGCGTTGGCCGGCGACCCGACCCCGCTCCCCTTCGCCGGCCACGTCGAGGACGCTGCGCAGTAGCCGGTCGGCGACGTCGTCGAAGTTGACCGTCTCGTCGAACGACTGGCTCAGCGTTTCGTGCACGAGCGCGATTGAGCCCACGCGACGCACGGCGTCGTCGAGTGCCTCGCGCGCCGACGGCTCGGCCAGCCGCCGCCCTTGCAGCCGCAACAACGCGGCGACGGTCTGCAGGTTGTTCTTCACCCGATGATGGATCTCGCGGATCGTCGCTTCCTTCGAGACCAGTTGGCGCTCGCGCCGACGCAACTCGGTGACGTCGCGCAGGAGCACGACGGCGCCAACCGCGATCCCGTCACGACGTAAGGGGATGAGCCGCAGCGCAACGGCAACATCACCGTTGGCGATCTCCGCCTCGCCGGGCTCGCTTCCGTGCAGCAGTCCGCGGACGCCGCGATGCGTCGGGCGCCCATCGACGAGCTCGGCTGTGACACCCCCCAAGTCGGCGCCCTCCAGGTCGCCGACGAGCCCGAGCCGCCGGAACGCCGACAGCGCGTTGGGGCTGGCGTACTCGACGATTCCGGTACCTGCCAGCCGGATGAACCCGTCACCGACTCGCAGCGAATCGGCCAGGTCGGATCGGGCGCCGGCGAACGGGAAGACTCCCGCGGCGATCATCTCCAGCAGGTCATCGGCCGACGAGCGGTACGCCGACTCCAACGCACTCGTCGCACGGCCCTCGTTGCCGGCGGCGCGGACTTCGATCATGGCGAGTGACCGTCCGCCGTGGACGACTGGGACCACGTGCCCGGCCACGTCGGCGTCAGCTGCACGGAACGAAGCGGCGACATCCTCCAGCAGCGTGGTAGGACCGGTCGTGGGGCGGATCTGCGCAGCGGCCCAGTGTCCCCGCTCCTCGGCGTCCGGCACCCACAGGACGAGATCGGCGAAAGCCAGGTCGGCAACGATCTGCCAGTCCGTAACGACGGCATGCAACCAGGCGATGTCGTCCGGCCGCAGCGTCGTCCTGCTGCGGGCAATCTCGTCCAGGGAGGGCACGGGCCGAGGTTACCGAGCGCCCGAGCTGGGGGCACCTCCCGCGCCGCGAGGCGCAGGGGGACTTGCGGCTCGAGGCCGAGTGGCCGAAGGCCCGTCGACGACAACGCTGGGGGTACCGCCCGCGCTGCAAGCGTGGGGGAGGAGCACGGGCCAAGACTAGTTATGGTTGACGAGATGTCTCCGGTTGATTGGGCCCCCACGTACTGGCAGCGCGTGCTGCAATCAAATCGCGCACTCCCTGATGACCGCCCGCTGGACGAGCTCACCGCCGAGCTGGTCGAGATGCTGGGGCATCCCAACCCGCGACTGCGCGAGGACGTCGCCTATCCGATCCTGACGGGCTGGCTCGACCAAGGCGTGTACGACGACCTGCTGCCGGGATTGGGCAATGGCCTCGTCCCAGGACTTCAGTACGGGCTCGGGCACGACGGCGACAGTTCGGTGATCCGGCGCAGTTACAGCGCGCTGATGCTCGCCGAGATCCTTGGTCGCGACAACGACCAGCAGTTGCTCGGCGCCTCCTCGGTCCTGGAGTGGGGTGATCGCGCGACGAGTTGGTACGTACGGGAGCAGGACCACCGCGGGTGGGTCCCCGAACAGGGCTGGGCGCACGCCATGGCGCACGGCGCCGATCTGCTTGCTGCTTTGGCGCGCTCACGACACTTCGGCCGCCTCGAGCTCACCGTCTTGCTCGACGTCGTTGCCGACCGGGTTCTCACACCGACGTCCTACATCTGGCGGCACGGCGAGGACGACCGGCTGGCCTTCGCCGTGATGGCCCTGCTGCACCGCAACGCGCTGGACACGTCGCTCGTCGAGCCGTGGCTGAAGCGGCTCGGAGAGGGCATCAAGCCGCCGAGGACCCGGGGCCCGTTGTCGGAGTGGCCGTCCGCGTCGGCATTCAACACCTCGCGCCTGCTGCGCGCTTTGCACCTCCAGTTGGCGCTCGGCGTCCAAGGTCGGCCCGGTCTCCTGCACGACGCAGAGTTGTTCGCGGAGCAGCCGGCGAATCGCGCCGACCTGATCTTGGTGGTGCTCGACCAGATCAGGGCCGAGAGCCCGTGGCTTTACCGGCCGACCTCCCGCGCGCTGCCGCTGCCCGACTAACGTCGCCTCTATGACTGACGTTGAAGACGTTCATACCGACGCGCCGGCAACCTCGCATGGTGGAGTCCAGGCGCTCGACGTTGCCCGCGCCCATGGCGCCTCGACGATGTTCACTCTGTCCGGCGCACATGTCTTCCCGCTCTACGACGCCGCCGTCATCGCCGACCCGCCGATGCCGCTCGTGGACGTACGGCACGAGCCGAGCGCGGTCTTCGCGGCCGAGGCGATCGGCAAGCTGACGCGAACGCCCGGCCTCGCCGTGCTGACCGCCGGACCCGGCGTGACCAACGGCGTCAGCCCGGTAGCCCAAGCCATGTTCGCCGGATCGCCGCTGGTGGTCATCGGCGGGCGCGCTCCGGCCGGTCGGTGGGGTAGCGGCAGTTTGCAGGAACTGGATCACCCACCGATCTTCGAGACCATCACGAAGCTCTCGACCACCGCGCACACCGTTGGCAGCATCGCTCCGACCATCGATGACGCATTCACGGCGGCGGGGTCATCGCACCGCGGCCCAGCCTTCGTCGATGTGCCGATGGACGAGTTGTTCGGACAGGCTCCCGTCGGACCGACGCCGCACACCGTGGTCACGCCCATCGAGCCGAACCCGGACGACCTGTCGGCCATTGGCCGTGTCCTCGCCGCATCAACTCAGCCAGTGCTGATCCTCGGCACCGATGTGTGGGCCGACCGTGCCGAGGAAGCCGCGCTGCGCTTCGTCGAGGAGACCGGCATCCCGGTGATCTCCAACGGCATGGGCCGCGGCATCGTCCCAGGCGGCCATCCGCAGTTGGTGACCAAGGCTCGCTCGGCTGCCCTCACCGGCGCTGATCTCGTGGTGGTCGTAGGCACTCCGCTCGACTTCCGGCTCGGCTATGGCACATTCGGTGGCAAGGAAGGAGCCACGCCCGCACAGGTCGTGCACATCGCCGACTCCCCCGGCCAGGTCGCGCAGCACGCGACGCTCGCGGGCTCGGCGGCCGGTGACCTCTCGGCATGCATCGACGGCATCCTCGCGGCGCTGACCCAAGGGCCGAAACCGAACTGGACGCCTTGGCTCAACAAGCTGCAGCTCCAGGTTGCCGAAGGCACACGCCGCGACAACGAGCTGTTAAGGGCCGAAGCTGATCCCATTCACCCAGCCCGGATCTACGGCGAGCTGCTCCCCCGGCTGGCTGACGACGCCGTTGTCATCGGCGACGGCGGGGACTTCGTGTCGTTCGCCGGCAAGTACGTCGAGCCCAAACGGCCCGGCGGGTGGCTCGATCCGGGACCCTACGGCTGCCTTGGCGCTGGAATGGGCGCCGCGATCGCCGCGCGGATCAGCCGTCCGTCGAGCCAGGTGGTCCTGCTCTACGGCGACGGCGCTGCCGGCATGTCGATCATCGACGTCGACACGCTCGTCCGTCACAACCTGCCGGTCGTCATGATCGTCGGCAACAACTCTGCATGGGGCTTGGAGAAGGGACCGATGCAGTTCCTCTACGGTTACGACGTGGCCGCCGACCTCGCGCCGAACACCCGGTACGACCAGATCGTGACCGCGCTCGGCGGCGGTGGCGAGATGGTGAGCGACCCCCGCGAAATCGGGCCGGCGATCGACCGCGCCTTCGCGTCGGGTATCCCATACCTCGTCAACGTCATTACCGACGTCGACGCCGCGTACCCACGCAACACGTTGGGGATCTGATGGGAAGCTCATCAGTCACCCACACCGTCGGCCCGGAACACACCGCACGGGCCGTAGGCAGCGGCGATGTCGAAGTCTTGGGCACTCCTGTCTTGCTGGCGTGGCTCGAAGAGGCCACCTGCGATGCGCTGTCGCTTGACCACGAACAAACCAGCGTGGGGGCGCGGGTGGAGATCGAGCACCTGATCCCATCGCCTGTTGGCACCACCATCATCGCGAACGCCGACATGATCGCCCGGGACGGCCGACTCGTCACGTTCCGGGTCGAAGCCGTTGACACGTCTGGAGCTCTCGTCGCCTCCGGACAGATCCGTCGCATCGTCGTCAACCGCGACCGATTCCTCTCCCGCGTGCCGCACGTGGGAGACTGACGCTCTACGAGCGATCCGGCTTCTGGGGGCACCGCCCTGCACGCAGTGCTTGGGGGACGGTCGCGTAGGGAACGACAAGACTGTTTGGGCGTCGGCGATCGGCGTCAGCCGACCGTCGCCGACAAGAAGGAGACAGCCATGGGTAAGACCGGCCGCAAGCGCCGTGCGCGTCGCAAGAAGGCCGCGAACCACGGCAAGCGCCCCAACGCGTGAGAAAACCCCCGCCAACTGGCGGGGGTTTTGCTTTTCGCGAAGGGCCAGGGCTCAGGCTTCGTACTGAACCTCAACCGTGCGGATGGCGAACTGGACTTTCTGGACGAGCGTCTCGGGGGCACGCTCGGCACAGGACCGGTGGACGAGGGACTTGACGATGCGTTCGACGTCGTACTCCGTCAGGCACGAGGAACAGGCTTCGATGTGCTGCTCGATCTCCTCGCAACTCGCCGAGTCGATCTCCTTGTCGAGGAAGAGGTACAGGCGCTCACGTGCCGTGCTGCAGTCGCAGCCACACGGCCCGTCCGCCTGGGACTCGGTGTCCTTCGTCGGGTCCATTGTCTTACTCCCCAGTTCCCGTGATGACCATGCCGCGCTCGCGCGCGTAGTCCGCGAGCCGATCGCGCAGCATCCGACGGCCACGGTGCAGACGCGACATAAC
>DATLCL010000228.1:0-13773 GCA_035526415.1 Aeromicrobium sp. | reverse complement strand
GGTCCTGACTGACCTGAACCCATGGCTCGTTGCGCTGCATCTCGTCCTGTCCATGGCGCTGATCGCCGGAGCCGCCGTCCTGGTCGACCAGGTGGCCTCGCGACCACGTGTACGGACATCGGCGCCAGCCCGCCGCATCGTCGTCCTGACCGGTGTCCTCACAGCCGTCGTCGTCTACCTCGGGACGATCGTGACCGGCAGCGGCCCGCACGCTGGTGACGCCTCAGCGCCGCGCAATGGACTGGACTCATACCTGTTCGCCCATCTCCATGCGTTCGCCGCCTACACGCTGGTGGGCGCAACCGTCGCCTGCACCGTCTTGCTGCGAGGAACGGCTCGTCGGGCCGCCTGGGCTCTCCTGGGCGTCGAAGCCATGCAGGCGGTCATCGGTATTGCGCAGTACAACCTCGGCCTGCCTGCCGTGCTGGTTGCCGCGCACCTGCTCGGCGCCGCCCTGCTGGTAGCCGCCGCGGCGACCATGACGGAAAGGGCCCTTGTGGCTCGTCAGCCGATGAAGGGGTCCGCCGCCGCGGCGACGAACAGCAGCGCCAGATAAGCGTTGGAGAGGTGGAACAGCCGCATCGGCTTGATGACCGACAGCTCCTCGGTATCGCGGGCGCGCGAGCGAAGATCGTAGGCCTCGACCAGGAAAACGACGCCGAGGATGATCGCGGCGCTCGGGTAGAACGAGCCGGTGCCCGCCACCGGCCACAGCGCGAGCGAAGTTGCGGCCATGGCCCACGAGTAGGTGACGATCTGGTCGGCCACCTCGCGCGACGATACGAGCGACGGAAGCATGGGGACGCCGGCGGCCGCATAGTCCTCGCGGTACCGCATGGCCAGCGCCCAGAAGTGCGGCGGCGTCCAGAAGAACACGACGAGGAAGAGCACGACCGGTGCCCAGTCAAGCTCGTTCGTCACCGCGGTCCAGCCGATGAGAGCCGGGAAACAACCCGCCGCGCCTCCCCACACGATGTTTTGGGAGGTCCGCCGCTTGAGCAGCATCGTGTAGCCGACAACGTAGAAGACGTTGGCGGCCAAGGCCAACGCGGCTGACAGCGGGTTGACCAGTATCCACAGGAAGACCGTCGAAATGACGCCGAGGACGAGTCCGAAGATCAACGCGTTGCGCGGCGGGACGCGGTGCCGCGGCAACGGGCGGCGAGCCGTGCGGCGCATCTTGGTGTCGATGTCAGCGTCGAGCACGCAGTTCAAAACGTTGGCGCTGCCTGCCGACAGCGTGCCGCCGACGACTGTTGCGAGCACCAAGGCCAACGGCGGGACGTCCCGCGCGGCCAGGAACATCACCGGGACGGTGGTCAGCAGCAGTAGCTCGATGATGCGCGGCTTGGTGAGTGCGACATAGGCGCCGATGCGGTCCGTGAGGCCCGTCGGCACTGCGTTTTTCTGCAGCTCTGCGCGGGTACGCACGTCGTGACTCACATGCTGGAGTCTAGGGGACGCCGGTAGGCTCGATTTACGGGTCAGCCACCAACCGTCAGGAGCCAAACCCATGACCGAACGACTGACCGCCCTCGCTGATGCAGGCGTCGCGATCTGGCTGGACGATCTTTCGCGTGAGCGCATCGAGAGCGGCAATCTCTCCGACATGGTCAAGGACTACGGCGTCGTCGGCGTGACCACCAACCCGACGATCTTCGCCGCCGCGCTGGAGGAAGGCGAGTCCTACGCCGATCAGGTCGCGCAGTTGCGCACGGCCGGCGCGACGTTGGACGAAGTGGTGTTCGAGCTCACGACCACCGACGTCCGCAACGCCTGCGACGTGCTGCGCCCGGTGTACGACTTCACCCGCGGGCTCGACGGCCGTGTGTCCCTCGAAGTCGATCCAGGCCTGGCCCGTGACGCTGACACGACCACGGCCATGGCCCAGCGACTCTGGGATCGTGTCGATCGGCCGAACCTGTTCATCAAGATCCCGGCCACCGCGGAGGGCCTCCCGGCGATCACGGCTGCCATCGCGTCAGGCATCAGCATCAACGTCACACTGATCTTCTCCCTGCAGCGCTACCGAGACGTCATCGACGCCTACATGACCGGCCTGGAGCAGGCGGCCGCCGCTGGGCGCGATCTCGGTTCCATCCATTCGGTGGCGTCGTTTTTCGTCAGTCGCGTCGACACCGAGGTCGACAAGCGGTTGCCGGCCGACAGCCCGCTCCGGGGCAAGGCCGCCATCGCCAATGCCCGTCTGGCCTACGAGCTCCACGAGCAGGAGTTTGCAAGCGAACGTTTCACGGCGCTCGCGGGCGCCAACGCCCAGCGCCCGCTGTGGGCGTCCACCGGCGTCAAGGACCCGGCGTACCCCGACACTCTGTACGTGTCCGAGCTGGTGGTCGACGGCACGGTCAACACGATGCCGGAGAAGACGCTACTGGCCTTCGCTGACCACGGCGTCGTCACCGGCGACACGGTGCGTGGCCGGTACGACGAAGCGCGGGCGCTGATCGGCGACCTGGAGGCCCAGGGAATTTCGTATGACGAGGTCGTCGACTTGCTGGAGGTCGAAGGCGTCGAGAAGTTCAACGTGTCCTGGGCCGACCTGCTGGCCACCGTCGAGATGGCGCTGAAGGGCTGAGGCATGCGGCTTGAGCTGAACGCCCCACGTTCTGTCCAGTCCATCGAGCAGGACTTCGTGTCCCGGCTGTTTGCCCAGGACGCGACGCTTTGGGGTCCGGCCGCCGAGAAGGAGGCGAGCGTCCGCCTTGCCTGGACTGACCTGCCTTCGTCGTCGCGTCCTCTGGTCGACATCGTCACTGCCCTCCGTGCGGACTTCCTGCGGCGCGGGCTGACACGCGTCGTCCTGTGCGGAATGGGTGGTTCGTCCCTCGCGCCTGAGGTCATCTGCGCCGCCGAGGGCGTCCCCCTGACGGTGCTCGACTCCTCGCATCCGGACATGGTGCGCGACGCACTCGCCGAGCGCCTCGAGGAGTCGGTTGTCGTCGTGTCCAGCAAGTCTGGCGGCACCGTCGAAACCGACAGTCTGCTGCGTGCCTATGTCGACGCGTTCGAGCAAGCCGGGCTCAAGCCCGCTGACCATCTGGTCATCGTCACCGACCCCGAGTCCCCGTTCGACAAGGACGCCACGGCAGCCGGCTACCTCGTCATCAAGGCGGACCCCAATGTCGGCGGCCGTTACTCCGCCCTGTCCGCGTTCGGCCTCGTGCCCAGCGGCCTCGCCGGCGCCGACATCGGCGCACTGCTCGATGGCGCTGCGGCAGCACGGGACGAACTCGCCACCGACGCGCCCGACAACCCGGCCGTGCGTCTTGGAACTGCCTTGGCGGCCGCCTGCGGCGCCGGCGTCGACAAGCTGATCCTCCGCGACGCCTCCGGTATCGGCCTCGGCGACTGGATCGAGCAGCTCGTCGCCGAGTCGACCGGGAAGGACGGACACGGCATCCTGCCGGTCGTCGTGTCCGCGGAGCACGCCATCAATTTCTCCCCCAGCACCCCGGACGGGTTCCTGGTGGTCACAGGCGGCATGGAGCCGCCGGAATCATCCTCGGGCTATTCGGCGGCGATTGAGGCCGACCTCGGGGCCCAGTTCCTGTTCTGGGAAGCCGCGGTCGCCGTCGCCGGAGCCGGCCTCGGCATCAACCCGTTCGACCAGCCGGATGTTGAGAGTGCCAAGCAAGCAGCCCGGACCTTCCTGACGTCGGCTGGAACCGAAGTCACGCCACCAGACGTCCAGACGGCCGGGATTTTGGCTTACGACACCTCGGCATCGACTTTGGAGGCCGCTGTCGAGGAGCTCTTGGCAAAAGTCGATCCGGAGCGTGGATACGTCGCCGTTCAGGCCTACCTCGATCGGCTGGCGCTGCCGGGGTACGCCGAGCTTCGCGAGCTGCTTGCCGAGAGGACCGAGCGCCCCGTGACGTTTGGCTGGGGCCCGCGTTTTCTGCACTCCACCGGTCAACTGCACAAGGGAGGTCCGGCGACGGGCGTGTTCCTTCAGCTCACCGACGACCCGGCGCAGGACCTCGATGTTCCCGGTCGGGACTTCACCTTCGGACAGTTCATTGCTGCACAGGCTGCCGGCGACGCGCAGGTCCTGGAAGCCCATGGCCGCCCGCTTCTGCGGCTGCATCTGACGGACGCGTCGAGCGCCTTGCCACGGCTGGTGGAGTTGCTCTCTTGACGATCCCCCAAGGACGCAGAGCGTCCAGGGAGGTGCCCCCAGCCACTGTGGACGTACGACCTGATGCGGCGGCGCTGGCTGCGGCAACCGCGCGGACGATCGAATCCAGACTCGCTGCGGTCCAGGCGGCCGGAAGCACCCCGCGCGTCCTGCTGACTGGCGGCTCCATCGCGATGGCGGCGTACCGCGAACTCGATGCCGGCGCCGTCGAGTGGACGAACGTCGAATTCTGGTTCGGCGACGAGCGCTTCGTCGGTATCGACCTGCCGGACCGCAACGACGGGCAGGCGCGCGACGCCTTCCTGGATCGCGTCGGGGCCACCCGTGTCCACTCGCTCGCCGACAACGACTGTTCGCTCAGCGCAGCCGACGCCGCCCGCGCCTACGCCACGACCCTGCCGGCCGAACCGTTCGACCTGACCCTGCTTGGCGTTGGCCCGGATGGCCACATCGCGTCCTTGTTCCCGGGATTCCCGCAGCTCCGCGAGAACGACGCGCTGACCGCCGCCGTCTTCGACTCCCCCAAGCCACCGCCAGTGCGGGTCACCCTGACCTATCCGGCTTTGGCCAACAGCAACACGGTGATGTTCATCGTTGCCGGCGCCGACAAGGCTGACGCCGTCGCCCGGGCGCTGGCGGACGAAGGGAGCGTGGACGAGACGCCCGCCCGCGGAGTCCAAGGAATCAAGGAAACGATCTGGTTCGTGGACAAACCCGCCGCCAGCAAGCTGTAGAACTGAGGCTGCAGCAGGGCCGACCGCGCGAGGTTCGTGTCCCTGAGCCTCGGGGCCGCGTGGCGCGCGTAGCGCGAGACGCGGGGGTCCTCCGCCGCGAAGGGGCACAACCTCGCAGAGGGAGGCCCTGCTGCGGCCGGGACCCGAACGGACCGAACCCCTAGAAGATGATGTCGCCAGACTTCCTGCGGCTCCGCAGCAGCTCCAGCGCCTCGGCGAGAATCTCGGCCGCCTCGGCGTCGCTCCGGCGCTCCTTCACGTACGCGAGATGCGTCTTGTACGGCTCGGTCTTCGGCGCCGTCGGACGATTCTCCTGGTCGATGCTGGCCGGCATCCCACAGCGCGGGCAGTCCCACGAATCCGGTACCTCGGCTTCGATGGAGAACTGCAGGACCGTTTCATGGTCACGGCTGCAGAAGTACGTCACCGACTGGCGCGGCGCTGCTTCGCCCCGCTCGGCCTCGCCCATGGGTCCGGCGCCGATGCGGCTGCCGCGAATTGCTCCTGCTGCCATGTCAGTTGCTCACCTTCAACAACAGGCCGAGCGCAATGATGCTGACCGCCCACACGGCGGCAACGCCGACGGTGATGCGATCGAGATTCCGCTCGGCAACCGATGATCCGCCCAACGAACTGGAGATGCCGCCGCCGAACATGTCGGATAGGCCGCCTCCCCTGCCCTTGTGCATCAGGATCAGGACGATCATCAGCAGGCTGCTGATCGTCAGCGCGATCGAGAACAGCAGGATCACTGGGGGCCTCTTCTTCTCTCAGCGCGGTACTAGTTCAGGGGGGCGGGCATATCGTAGAACCTGGCGATCGCGGCGAATTCGTCCGCCTGGAGGCTCGCACCGCCGACCAGGGCGCCATCCACGTCGGGCTGAGCCATGATCGCGGCGATGTTGGCCGCCTTGACCGATCCGCCGTACAGGATACGCACCGCATCCCCGGCTTCGACAGACCAGGTCTCCGTAACCCGAGCACGGATGGCACTGCAGACCTCCTGCGCGTCCTCGGGCGTTGCCACTTCGCCGGTGCCGATGGCCCACACCGGTTCGTATGCGATGACCAGACCGGCCACCTGCTCAGCAGTCAGGCCGGCCAGGGACCCGTCGATCTGGGTCACCGTGTACTCGACGTGATTGCCTGCCTGGCGGATCTCGAGACCCTCACCGACACACACGATGGGCGTCATGTCGGCGGCGAGCGTCTTCATTGCCTTCGCGTTGACGACGGCGTCGCTTTCAACGTGGTACTCGCGACGCTCAGAGTGGCCGACGACGACGTACGTGCAGCCGAGCTTGGCCAACATCGCGGCCGAGATCTCGCCCGTGTACGCCCCTCCGTCGTGCTCCGAGACGTCCTGTGCGCCGTACCCGATGGACAGTTTGTCGCCGTCGACCAGCGTCTGCACGCTTCGAATGTCGGTGAAGGGCGGGATCACAGCGACCTCGGACTTCTCCGGGTCCCACTTCTTGTCCTGCAGGGTCCAAGCCAGCTTCTGGACGAGCACCACCGCTTCCTGGTGGTTCAGGTTGCTCTTCCAGTTGCCGGCCATCAACGGGGTACGCATTACGCGAGCACCTCCAGGCCGGGCAGGGTCTTGCCTTCCAGGTATTCCAGGCTGGCACCACCACCTGTGGAGATGTGCCCAAAGGACGAGTCTTCGAAGCCAAGAGCACGAATCGCGGCGGCCGAGTCGCCACCGCCGACCACAGACAGACCGGCGACCTCGGTGAGCGCTGCAGCCACGGCCTTGGTGCCCGCCGCGAACGCGGCGAACTCGAACACGCCCATGGGCCCGTTCCAGAACACCGTCTTGGCCGTCCGCACGCGATCGGCGAAGTCCTTGGCCGACGCCGGGCCGATGTCCAGGCCCATCTGGTCGTCTGGCATCGCATCGGCGGTCACGACCGTGGGTGGCGCGTCGGCCGAGAAATCTGGCGCGACGACGATGTCGGTCGGCAGCACGAGATCGACGCCCTTGGCCGCTGCCTCGTCGAGGTACCGCTTGGCCACGTCGATCTGGTCCGACTCCAACAGCGACGTGCCGACGTTGTGCCCCTGAGCGGCGAGGAAGGTGAAGACCATCCCGCCGCCGATGAGCAGCGCGTCGGCCTTGTCGATCAGGTTGTCGATGACGCCGAGCTTGTCCGAAACCTTCGAGCCGCCGAGCACGACCACGTACGGACGTTCCGGGCTTTGGGTTAGCCGCTCCAGGACCTCGACCTCGGCCTGCACGAGGCCGCCTACGGCCGACGGCAGCAGCGTGGCGATCTCATAGACGCTGGCCTGCTTGCGATGCACCACGCCAAACCCGTCCGACACGAAGACCTCGGCCAGGCTCGCCAGTTGCTCGGCGAAGGCCCTTCGGATGGCACCGTCCTTGCTGGTTTCGCCCGCGTTGAATCGGACGTTCTCCAGCAGGGCGACGTCGCCGTCCTGCAGCCGGGCCGCGACCCGCTGGGCGTCTTCGCCGACCGTGTCCGTCGCGAACGCGACGTCCCCGCCGAGCAGTTCGCCGAGCCGACCTGCGACCGGCGCCAGCGAGTAGGCCGGGTTCGGCTCGCCGTCGGGTCGCCCGAGGTGTGCAACCACAAGCACCCGCGCACCCGCGGCGGACAGGCGCTTGATCGTCGGCAGGCTGGCGCGAATACGGCCGTCGTCCGTGATGGTCTGGCCGTCGAGTGGAACGTTCAGATCACTGCGCAGCAGCACCCGCTTGCCTCGCAGGTCGCCGAGGTCCTCGATTGTGCGAACCATCGAGACGTCAGAGCGTCTCGCCGATAAACACCGCGAGATCCGCCAAGCGGTTCGAGTAGCCCCACTCGTTGTCGTACCACGAGTAGACCTTCACCAGGTCACCCACGACCTTGGTGATCGGAGCATCGAAGATCGATGACGCCGGATCCGTCACGATGTCGCCTGACACGATGGGGTCCTCGTTGTACTTGAGGATTCCGACCAAGGGGCCTGACTCGGCAGCAGCCTTGACGATCGCATTGACCTCGTCAACAGACGTTTCGCGGCTCGCCACGAACGTCAGGTCGGTGATCGAGCCGGTCGGCACCGGCACGCGCAGCGAGTAACCGTCGAGCTTGCCCTTGAGCTCCGGGAGCACCAAGCCGATGGCCTTGGCCGCACCGGTGGACGTCGGGACGATGTTCAATGCGGCAGCCCGGGCGCGACGCAGGTCCTTGTGGGGCGCGTCCTGCAGGTTCTGGTCCTGTGTGTACGCGTGGATTGTCGTCATCAGGCCCTTCTCGATGCCGAGGCCGTCGTTGAGGACCTTGGCGATCGGGGCAAGGCTGTTGGTCGTGCAGGACGCGTTCGAGATCACCGTGTGCGCGGCCGGGTCGTACAGCTCGTGGTTGACGCCGTAGACGATGGTGATGTCCTCGTTCGAGGCCGGCGCAGAGATGATGACCTTTTTCGCGCCGCCGTCGACGTGGGCGTTGGCCTTGGTGGCGTCGGTGAAGAAGCCAGTTGATTCGATGACGATGTCGGCGCCGACTGAGGCCCAGTCCAGCTTGGATGGGTCGCGCTCTTCGAACGCGACGATCTTCTGGTCGCCGACGTAGATGTTGCCTTCGTCGTGCGTCACGTCCGCGTCGAGGCGCCCAAGGATCGAGTCGTACTTCAGCAGAGTCGCCAGCGTCGCGTTGTCGGTGAGGTCGTTGACGGCGACAATCTCGATGTCAGTGCCGGATGCGCGAACGGCACGGAAGAAGTTGCGGCCGATACGGCCGAAGCCATTGATGCCTACGCGGACGGTCACAACGAATCACTCCTGGGTTTGGTGGCTGCCCAGTGCTGCGGGCACTGTCACTTTATCTTCCGAGTTCAGGGCTCACTCAGGCAGATCGGCGAGCATCGCTTCGGTGTTCGGGATGCCTTGGTCGTCGGCGATCTTGTCCGCCATGGCGAGCAGTCGGCGGATGCGGCCGGCAATGGCGTCCTTGGTGAGCGGCGGGTCGTGCAGTTGACCCAGCTCCTCCAGACTTGCCTGCCGGTGCTCAACCCGCAGTGCGCCCGCCATCTTGAGGTGGTCGGGAACTTCATCGCCGAGGATCTCGAGCGCACGCTGGGCACGAGCACCGGCCGCGACTGCGGCCCGCGCCGACCGCCGCATGTTGGCGTCGTCGAAGTTGGCCAGCCGGTTGGCGGTGGCGCGCACCTCTCGGCGCATCCGGCGTTCCTCCCAGGCGAGCAGCGACTCGTGGGCGCCGAGCCGCGTCAACAGCGCACCGATGGCTTCGCCGTCGCGGATGACGACGCGGTCGATACCGCGGACCTCGCGGGCCTTGGCGCTGATGCCGAGCCGGCGGGCCGCACCCACGAGGGCGAGTGCCGCCTCCGGGCCCGGGCAGCTGACCTCGAGGGAGGACGAGCGGCCGGGCTCAGTCAAAGAACCGTGCGCGAGGAACGTGCCGCGCCATGCCGCGACGGCGTCGCAGGACGAACCGTTGACGACCTGCGGTGGCAAGCCGCGCACGGGCCGGCCGGACGAGTCCACGATCCCGGTCTGGCGGGCCAGCACTTCGCCGCCACGCGGAACCCGGACGATGTAGTGAGTTCCCTTGCGCAGCCCGCTCCCCTGCATCACGACGACTTCGCTCTCGTGGCCGTAGATCTCGGCAATGTCCTTCCGCAGGCGGCGGGCCGCGGCCCCGGTGTCGAGCTCTGCCTCGACGACCACGCGCCCGGCCACGATGTGCAGCCCGCCGGCGAACCGGAGCATGGACGCCACCTCCGCCTTGCGGCAGCACGCCTTGGTGATCGTCGTGCTGGCGAGCTCGGACTTCACCTGAGCTGTCAATGCCATGGGCTCACCTTACGGCCGAGTGCAAGCACCCTCGGAGCGCTTCCGAGAGCCGACCGGAATCGTGCTGGTCTGACCCGGGGAACGACGCAACATCGGCGACCACGAGCCGCGCCCCCAGCTCCCGCGCGACCTTTTCGAGGGCCCCGTTTCCGTCGCAGAGCGACTCGTCGGCGACCACCAGGTCGATGCGCAAATCGGGCGCGTGTGCACTGAGCACCTCGAGATGGTCGACCGGCGACAGTCCTTCGGTCTCCCCCGCCTGCTCGACGAGATTGAGCACCAGCGCGCGCTGCGCCTTGGTGGCCAGGAGCGCGTCGCGCAGTTGCGGAACCAGCAGCGTCGGCATCACGCTGGTGAACCACGAGCCGGGGCCGATGACGACCCAGTCGGCGTCGAGCACCGCTTCGACCGCTTCCGGGCAGGCCGGTGGATCGGCCGGGTCGAGCCGGACGCTGACGACCTGGCCGTCGACGCTGGCCACCTGAGCCTGACCGCGGACCAGCGTCAGGCGATCAGGGGCCGCCGTCAGGTGGACGTCGGCCTCGATGTCGAGCGGAACAGCCGCCATGGGCAGAACACGCCCGCGGGCACCGAGCAGCTCGCCGACGAGATCGAGACCCTCGACGTGGTCGTCGAGGATTTCCCAAGCGGCAGCGATGAGCAGGTTGCCGACCGAATGGCCGCGTAGTTCTCCGCCGCTGTCCTCCGAGCCACCGCCGAAGCGGTGCTGGAGGATGCGGGCCCACGTGCGGCCCCACTCGTCATCTGAGCAGAGCGCGGCCAGCGCCATCCGCAGATCCCCGGGCGGCAGGATGCCGAATAGGTCGCGCAGGCGTCCTGAGGAGCCACCGTTGTCGGCCACGGTGACGACGCCGGTCAGGTCGCCGACCTCGATGATGTCGTCCAACCGGCGCAGCGCGGACAGCGATGCGGCCAACCCGTGACCGCCGCCGAGCGCAACGACTTTCACTCTCGGCCCAGATCTCTGTGAATGACTTGGGTCTTCACGCCACGGGCACGGAGACGCTCGCCCAGCGCCTCAGCCATCGTGACGCTGCGATGGCGCCCGCCGGTGCATCCCATGGCGACCGTCAGGAAACTCTTGTCCTCGTGGACGAAACCGTCGGTGAGCAACGCCAGCAGCGCCTCGTAGCTGTCCAGGAACTCGGTCGACCGAGGTTGGTTGCGCACGTAGTCACGCACCGGGTCGTCGAGGCCGCTCATCGGGCGCAGCTCGTCGACCCAGTACGGGTTGGGCAGGAACCGCATGTCGGCGACCATGTCGGCGTCGATGGGCAGCCCGTACTTGAAACCGAAGGACACGACGCTGACCCGCAGGCCCTCGGATTCGGGATCCTCGAACGCCGCCTGCATCCGCTGGCCGAGCTGGTGGACGTTGAGGTTGGACGTGTCGATGACGATGTCGGCGCGCCCCCGGATGCGCCGCAGCAGTTCGCGCTCGCGGACAAACCCGTCGATCAGGCGGCCTTCCCGGCTCAGCGGGTGCGGGCGCCGGGCTGCCTCTTGCCGCCGGACAAGGACGTCGTCGGAGGCTTCCAAGTAGAGGACGCGCGGCTGCGTGCCGCGCTCGCGTAGGCGCTGCAGGGCGTCGTTGAGACCGGCGAAGAAGGACCCCGACCGGGCATCCACCACGATGGCCAGCCGACTGACCTCACCCGACCGCTCGATGGCGTCGATGGCCGACTCGAGCAACTCGGCCGGCAGGTTGTCGATGACGTAGTAGCCCAGCTTTTCCAAGCCCTTGGCGGCGGTGCCGCGTCCGGCGCCGGTCATGCCGGTGACCAACACGAAGTTCGTGAGGACGCTCACCTACTCCTCCTCCACGATCTCGCCGGTCGTCATGTTGATCGCCGGTTCGGGTTTGGCCCGGGCCAGCTGGGACACGATGGATTCTGCCGTAGCCCGGCCGATTCCGGGGACTTTGGCCACCTCGTCGATACTCGCGGCGCGGAGCTTCTTGACCGATCCGAACTGCTTCATGAGGGCCTTGCGCCGCGTCGTCCCGAGCCCGGCGATGCCGTCGAGCGCGCTCACGGTCATGGCCCGGCCGCGCCGCTCGCGGTGATGGGTGTTGGCGAAACGGTGTGCCTCGTCCCGCACCCGCTGCATGAGGTAGAGCGCTTCGCTGCTGCGCGGCAGGACGACCGGATCGGACGAATCAGGCAGCCAGATCTCCTCCAACCGCTTCGCGAGCCCGCACAGTGCGATTCCGCCGGGGCCGATGTTTCTGACCCCAAGATCGTCGAAGGCGCGCTTGGCGGCGGCGACTTGTGTCGGGCCGCCGTCCACGACGATGAGCGATGGCCGATACGCAAACCTACGAGAGAGCGTGTCGTCCTCCGGCCGGCCCTCGGGATCCTTGGCGCGCAGCAGCCGCTCGAGTCGGCGCCGGATGACCTGGTTCATCGCTGCGACGTCGCTCTGCCCGGCCTGCCGGATGGTGAAGCGCCGGTACTCGGACTTGCGCGGGAGCCCGTCCTCGAACACCACCATCGACGCCACGATCTCAGTGCCCTGCAGGTTGGAGATGTCGTAGCACTCGATGCGCAGGGGTGCGATGTCGAGACCAAGCGCGCGCCGCAGCTCTTCGAGCGCCTCGCTGCGGGCGTTCAGGTCGGAGGCGCGCTTGAGCTTGTGCCGCATCATGGCTTCGCGGGCATTCTGCTCGACCGTCTCCAGCAGGCGCCGCTTGTCGCCCCGCTTGGGGACGCGGATGGACACTGGCCGACCGCGATGCTCCGCCAGGAGTTGCGCGACGGCGTCGGCGTCCGCGGGCAGTTCAGGGACCAGCACGACCGGCGGCACCGCATCCGCGCTGGTCTCGGCATACAGCGTCATGATCGCGCGCTGGACGTATTCGGCAAGTCCTCCATCAGCGATGTCGGCGTTGCCGCCCTCGATGACAGCGCGGTCGGCGATCCAGCCACGCTGACCACGAATGCGGCCGTCACGGATCGAGAAGATCTGGACCGCCACCTCGATCCCGTTGTCCTCAAATCCGAATACGTCGGCGTCGGTGCCGTCCCGGAGCACGACGGTCTGCTTCTCCAGCACGCGGTGCAGCGCGGCGAGGTCGTCTCGATACTTCGCCGCCTGCTCATACCGCTCGTCTCCCGCCGCGTCTCGCATTCGGCGTTCGAGATCGCGCGTGAACCCGGCCGTGTTGCCCGTCATGAACGCCAGGAAGTCGTTGACGATCTCCCGGTGCTCATCGATGCTGACCCGGCCCACACAGGGCGCCGCGCATTTGCCGATGTCGCCCAGCAGGCATGGCCGACCCGACGCGTGGGCGCGCTTGTAGACCCCGGCGCTGCACGAGCGCATGGGGAAGACCCGCAGCAAGCTGTCGACGGTGTCGCGAATGGCCCAAGCGTGCGAGTACGGACCGAAGTAGCGCACGCCCTTCTTCTGGGCGCCACGCATGACCTGGACGCGCGGGACCTCCTCGCCGACCGTGACGGCAAGCCAGGGATACGACTTGTCGTCGCGGTACTTGACGTTGAACCGCGGATCGAACTCCTTGATCCAGGTGTATTCGAGCTGGAGCGCCTCGACCTCGGTGTCGACCACCGTCCATTCGACGCTCGCCGCCGTCGTCACCATCTGGTGCGTCCGTAGGTGAAGTGCGCTGACGTCCTGGAAGTACGAGCTCAGGCGCGACCGCAGCGACTTGGCTTTGCCGACATAGATGACGCGGCCCTCGTCGTCCCGAAATCGATAGACCCCGGGCTTGGCCGGGATCTCGCCGGTCGCCGGCCGGTAGGTTGCGGGATCAGCCATGGCGACTCAGAGGATTTCGGCGAGGAATGTGCCGGTATGGCTGTCTGCGTTCTTGGCGACATCCTCGGGTGTGCCTTCGGCGACCAGTTGGCCGCCGCCGCTGCCGCCCTCGGGACCCAGATCGACGATCCAGTCCGCGGTCTTGATGACGTCGAGGTTGTGCTCGATGACGATGACGGTGTTGCCGGCATCGACAAGGCGGCCGAGCACACCCAGCAGCTTGCGGATGTCCTCGAAGTGCAGGCCGGTCGTCGGCT
>DATLCL010000201.1:0-14992 GCA_035526415.1 Aeromicrobium sp. | reverse complement strand
CGACATGAAGGACTTCGACGCCATGCTGCTTTCGGTGGTCCGGGCCCGCCAGCGGGCCGGCGCCATCCCCAACCGCCCGATCACGTTGGTGTTCACCGCCGACGAGGAAGCCGGCAGTCTCCTCGGCGCCCACTGGCTGGTCGAACACCGCCCGGAGATCTTCGAAGGCATCGAAGAAGCCGTTGGCGAGGTGGGCGGTTTCTCCACGACTGTGGCGGGACGCCGTGTGTACCTGATCGAGACCGGCGAGAAGGGCATCGCATGGCTGCGGCTACGAGCCTCGGGCACTCAGGGCCATGGCTCGATCGCCAACCCCGACAACGCGGTTGACCACCTTGCCCAAGCGCTCGTCTCGTTGCGTGACCACGACTGGCCGGTCGAGGTGGGGCCTGCGATGAACCGCCTGCTCGACACGGTGCGCGAGCTCACCCATGCGAGCGGGAGCCCCGACGAGCTCATCGCCGAGTTCGGCTCCGCCGCACGTGCGCTCAGTACCGGTATTCGCAATTCGACCAACGCCACACTTCTGCAGGCCGGTTTCAAGCACAACGTTGTCCCGCCGGAGGCGACGGCTTACATCGACGGACGATTCCTGCCCGGCCAGCAGGAGAAGTTCCAGGCCGAGGTGCAACGCCTCGTCGGAGAACGGGTGAGCGTTGAACCGTACATCGTTCAACCCGCGCTCGAGTACGAGTTCAGCGGAGACCTGATCGACGCGATGACGCTGTCTTTGCACGAACAGGATCCCGGGGCGGTGGTGGCGCCGTACCTGATGTTCGGCGGTACGGACGCCAAGGCCTGGGACCGGCTGGGGATCACGTCATATGGCTTCGCGCCGCTGCGCCTACCCGAGGACCTGGATTTCGCCGCGCTCTTCCACGGGATCGACGAGCGAGTGCCTGTCGACGCGCTCGAATTCGGTGCGCGCGTCTTCGACCGTTTCCTCGAATTGGCGTGACCCAGCCTCTACTGTCGACGCATGAGCGCAATCACGGTCGTCGCCATCGTCACCGCCGTCCTGTTCGCCGGCGCCGGAGTGGCCAAGCTGGTGAGCGCGACCATGTCTGTCGAGCAGCGCGACGCGCTGGCGGTCGCGCCGGGACTGTGGCGGACGATTGGCGCGCTGGAAGTACTCGGGGCGCTGGCTATCGGTGCGACGCTTCTCGGATGGCTTCCGGCGTGGCTCGGATTTGCGGCGGCGGTCGGCTTCATCGTGCTGATCATCGGAGCCATCACCACGCGAGCCCGAGCAAAGTCCCCATTCGGGATGGTGCTGGCTGACGTCGTGACGCTGATCATGGCAATCCTGACGCTCGGTGCCATGCGCGCCTTGGCGATGGGCTAGCCAACTAGAACGAGGCGAGCGTCGACCGCATGCGAATGACCTTGCGGCGCAGGGTGACGGTGCGATTGCCCTTCGGGTCCCTGCGGAGCCGGTCGATCTCCCACCCGTGATATTCGGCGGCCTCGGTGAGAAGCCGGCAGACGGCGCTGCGCGAGTCTGTTCGGTCAAAGTTGAGATTCCAGAACTCGTACTCGATCACGCCTGGTCCTTCCCCCCAGAAATGGGCACAGTCTCCTCTGATGAGACATCGTCGAGTGCCCGGATGATCTCGTCCGGGACCTCTGCTTCTTCGGTGGCAAGGCTTTCGCTGAGCTGTGCCGTGGTGCGTGCCCCGATGAGGGCTGCAGCGACGACCGATTGCTTGAGCAGCCACGCCAAGGCGACGTGCGACATCGTGACCTCGAGACCGTCGGCGGCCTTGGAGACCGCCTCGACGATGTGGGCCCGGTCGGTAGTGAGGTACGGCCGGACGTAGCCCTCCCAGCGGGAGTCGGCGCCGCGCGAATCTCCCGGGATACCGGTGCGGTACTTGCCGGTCAGGACACCACGTCCGAGCGGGGCCCAGGCGATGATCCCGATGCCGTGGTGCTCGGCGGCCGGGATGACCTCGTCCTCGATGTCGCGACGCAGCAGCGAGTACTCCACCTGATTGCTGACCAGCCGCGGACCCGGGCCGGCGGCCGCCGTTGCCAGCTGCCAGCCGTAGAAGTTCGAGACGCCGACATAGCGGGCCCGTCCACTGGTCAGGGCGTACTCCAGAGTGGCGAGCGTCTCGTCGAGCGGCGTGACCTCGTCCCACCGGTGCACCTGCCAGAGGTCCAGGTGGTCGGTACCGAGGTCGCGCAGGGTCTGGTCGAGCTGGTCGAGCAGCGTGCGCCGGGATGCGTCGCGCACCACCGTACCGCCGCGGTAAGCGAGTCCGGCCTTGCCGGACAGGACGACGTCGGCACGGGCGCCGAGCTTGCTCAGGAGGGCACCCAGCATCGGCTCGGTCTGGCCGTCACCGTAGATCGGCGCCGTGTCCACCAGCGTTCCGCCGGCATCCAGGAATACGCGCAACTGTTCTTCGGCGTCGAGCTCATCGACCGAACTGCCGAAACCCATCGTGCCGAGACCGAGCTGCGAAACGCTGAGCCCGGAGATTCCGACACGGCGGTACTGCATGCGGTCAGGTTATTGCTCGGGTGGCAAAACGGGTGTCAGACTCGCGGCGAGTCCGTCAGGTGGCCGTCATCACTCCGGTGCCCAGGAGCGCGAGGAGTACGCAGCCCAAAGCCACGCGATACGGCACGAACGCGACAATGGAATGGCCGGCCACGAATCTGAGAAGCCAGGCGATGGCGGCGTACGCCACGACGAAGCTGACCGCCGTGCCGACCACGGTCGGCGCGATGCCGACGTTGCTGCCGATCACGTCCTTGAGTTCATAGAGACCGGCTGCGGTGAGGGCGGGGATTGACAGAAAGAAGCTGAGCCGAGTTGCCGTCACGCGATCCAGGCCGGCCAGCAACCCGACCGAGATGGTCGCACCGGAGCGTGAGATGCCTGGAACCAGCGAAACGCATTGGGCAAGTCCCACCAAGACGGCGTCCGACAGACTCACTTGGCTGAGGTCACGTTGTTGGGAACCTCGGTGCTCGGCGAGCACCATGACGGCGCTCCAGACGATCAGGGCGCCGGCAACCCACCAGAGCGAACGCAATGGCCCGGTGATCACGTCCTTGGCCAGCAAACCGACCAGACCGACCGGGATGGATCCGATGATGACGTACCAGCCGAGCCGATAGTCGGCGGCACCGCGCCGGGAGCGACGGGCAAGGCCCGCCAGCCACGCCTCCGCGATGTCGCGAATGTCGCGCCAGAAATAGACCAGGACCGCAGCGATTGCACCCATCTGGATCACTGCCGTGTAGGCCGTGACCGCCTTGCTGTCGACCGGAAGCCCCAAGAGCTTCTCGGTGATCGTGAGATGGCCGGTGCTGGAGACCGGCAGGAACTCGGTCAGGCCCTCGACGATTCCCAGGATGATGGAATCAAAGATGCTCATCCGTTTACAGCCACCCGCTCTTTCGGAACCGCCGGTACGTGAACCAGCAGACTACGGCCGTGATGCCCATGACGATGGGATACCCGAACCTCCACTGCAGCTCCGGCATGTGCACGAAGTTCATGCCATAGATGCCGGCGACGGCCGTCGGGATCGCGAACAGCGTCGCGCCGGCGGTGAGCCGGCGCATGTCGTTGTTCTGCTGGATGGTCAGCTGCGCGAGGTGCGCATTCAACGCGTTGTCGAGCAGCTTGTCAGTGCTGTCGATGCTTTCCGAAACTCGATTCAGGTGGTCGGCGATGTCGCGGAAGTATGGTCGAGCCTCCTCCGGCATGGTCGTCGTCGCGAACCGGGCCACCGGCTCGCGCAGCGGCATGACGGCGCGGCGGAACTCAAGCGTTTCGCGCTTCAACCGGTAAATGCGATGTGAGTCGCTTGTGCGTTGGGCGGAGAACACCGACGCCTCCAGTTCGGCGATGTCCAGGTCGAGTTCCGCGGCCACCCGTTCGTAGTCGTCGACCACCGAGTCGACGACGGCGTAGAGAGCGGCGATGGGACCGTGTTCGAGCTCTTCGGTGTTGGCCTCGGCCCGTTTGCGGACGCCGCGCAGGTCGTGTCCAGGTCCCTTGCGAACGGTCAACAGGAAGTTCTCACCGAGAAACATGTTGATCTCGCTGGTCTGGATGTCGTCGTCCTGGTATTCGACCGTCCGGACGGACATGAAGATGTGGTTCTCGTAGCGCTCGGCCTTGGGTCGCTGGTGCGCCTCCAGCGCGTCCTCGACAGCCAGCGGGTGCAGGTTCAGGGGGCCAGCGAAGGCGGCCAGCTCCGGCGGCGCAGGATCGTGCAGTCCGATCCACAGGAACGATCGTTGGTCGTCGTCGGCGGCCAGACTGGTCATGACATCGGTGAGAGCCTGCGGATCGTGGGGGACTTCCTCACGGACGCCATGGCAATAGGTCGCGCAATCGATCAATGGCACGCCGACCATTGTGCCGTGGCTACGCTCACCCCATGCGGAGTTGGTCGGCTGTCCAGGTGCCTCGTGTCGCCGGGCACCCGCAGCCACTCCAGGTTTACGACTCCCGCAAGCGCGAGATTGCACCCTTGGACGTCGGCGGCCACGCCAAACTGTACGTCTGCGGCATCACGCCGTACGACGCCACGCACCTCGGTCATGCGGCCACGTATCTGGCGTTTGACCTGCTGTACCGGCAGTGGCTGGACCGCGGCGTCCAGGTGACCTATGTGCAGAACATCACCGACGTCGATGACCCGCTCCTGGATCGGTCCCAGGCAACGGGGGAGCCGTGGACCGACCTGGCCGAACGCGAGACCGAACTCTTCCGGCAGGACATGGCCGCGTTGCGGATCCTGCCGCCGCACCATTTCGTCGGCGTCGTCGAGGCGCTGCCTGATGTCGCGAAGCTCATCGAGTCACTCGGCAGCGCCGTGTATCGCGTCGACGACGACCTGTACCTCGAGGTGCGTGCGGACCAGTCGTTTGGGTCCATCGCCAGATTGGACGCCGACGAAATGCGCGGGCTCTCGGCTGAACGCGGGGGAGATCCCGACCGTCCGGGAAAGCGCGACCCGCTCGACTGCATGGTCTGGCGGGCGTCACGGCCGGGCGAGCCGTCCTGGGACACCGCCATCGGGGCCGGTCGACCCGGCTGGCACGTCGAGTGCGCGGCGATCGGCCTGAGTTACCTGGGGACCGAGTTCGACGTGCAGGGTGGCGGTTCGGATCTGCTGTTCCCGCACCACGAGCTGTGCGCTTCACATGTCCGGTTGGCCACCGGACAGCCGGCTGCCCGCGCCTATCTGCACGCCGGGATGGTGGCGTACCAGGGCGAGAAGATGTCGAAGTCGATCGGAAACCTGGTGCTCGTCTCGAACCTTCGGGATCATGACCCGGCGGCGCTCCGGCTCTCCCTGCTGGCCCACCACTACCGCTCGGACTGGGACTGGACTGATTTCGACCTGTCCGATGCCGAGGAGCGCCTCAATCGCTGGCGGGTGGCGCTCGACCGTCCGACCCATCCGCCGGCCGAGCCGCTGATCGCGCGGATCCGTGCCGAGCTTGCCCACGACCTCAATGCGCCCGCGGCGCTGGCGGCCGTCGATGAATGGTGTGCGTCAGATGGCACGGCGACGGATACCTCCGTGGTCCGGAATGCGCTGGATGCGCTCCTGGGTACCGATCTGGGCTGAGCAGTCTCAGCGTGCGGTGATCTTCGCCGAGAGGCCCATGTCGACGCGTTGCCCGGACCGGTATCCCTCGGCGCGACCGCCCCCGCTGAGCCGGCGCTGGCGACCCCGCTGCACCTTCGGATAGACGTCGGCCAGGGCGTCGTCGATCTCGTCGGCCCGGTGGGCCAGCACGAGGGCAACGCTCGGCTGGTCGGGGCTCCCGGCCGCCGAGTTCGTGTGACTCTGCTCGGCTTGCGCCTCCGCGGCCCGATTGGCTTGCTCAAGGCGGGCGTTGACCGCCACGGCGAAACCGACCCACCACGACCGACGGAATGCCGCCGCGTGCTCGTGCGGCGGAATGGGCGTGATGGCGAGTTCGTGGGCCGCCTGCACCAGCAGGCTCGAAAACAGCGCATCCACATTGCGGACGTCGGAGTCGAAGCCAAAGACGTGCAGAACGATGTCCTTGTCCCGGGTCAGCAAGATCGCCTTGCAGCGCAGGGCCATGGCGATTGACGCCGCCAGCGTCGCCTTGTCGCGGGCATAGGGCGCCGGCATGGCCAGCCGCCGATTGACGACGCGTCCGGGGCGTCCGGCGTCCGTGGAAAGAAGCGCCTCGTCGATGCCGTGGCGAGCCATGAGAGCCATGGCCTTCTCGGTGAATGCGGCCGACTCTGCCGGCGTGGCCGAGGGATCTTCGGCCAACGCGAGCAGCTTGCGGATCTTACTCAAGCGGCGGTCTTCGGTCATGGCGCGATCGTGGCAGCGGGGTCAGACATGCTCCGCTCCTCACGCCCCCGGGTTCGTGCCGCGACGACGGAGGTAGCGCTCGAAGTCGCGGGCGATGGCGTCGCCGGTGGCCTCCGGCAACTCGGCCGTCGAGAGCTCGCTCTCGAGTTCTGAGACGTACTCGGCGATCTCCGGGTCCGACTGCGTCAACTCGTCGGCCCCGCGCTGCCATGCGGCCGAAAGCTCCTCGAGGTCGCCGAGAGGCAGCGCGACACCAACGGCGTCCTCGAGTCCTCCGAGGAGGGCCAGTGTGGCCTTGGGGCAGGGCGGCTCGGCGACGTAGTGCGGCACGGCAGCCCACAGCGACACCGACGGGATGCCCTCGTGAGCGGCGGTGTGGTTGAGGATCGCCGTGATGCCGACCGGGCCGGTGTAGGTCGATGACTGCAGCCCGAGCCGCTCGGCGACCTCCGGGTCCGACGCCGAGCCGGTGAGCGGCACCGGGCGCGTGTGCGGGGTGTCGGCCAAAAGCGCCCCGAGAGTGACGAGATCGCTGACTCCGGCGAGTCCCGCGAGCTTCACAATCAGGCTACAGAACGACTTCCACCGAACATTCGGCTCGGGCGCTCGCAGCAGCAGGACGTCGCGGTCGGCACCGGGCGGCGTGGCCACGTAGATCGTCGGGGTGGGCCAGACGATCTCGCGCACCCCGTGCTCGTTGGCGTGCGCGTGCGGACGGTTGACCTGGAAGTCGTAGAAGTCCTCCGGATCCAGCTCGGTCAGGATCTGCGCGTCCCACTCGCTCACGAGATGCTCGATGACCGATGACGCGGCATCGGCGGCATCGTTCCAGCCCTCGAAGGCGGCAACCATCCACGGGTCATTGAGTGGCGGGAGCAGGAAGTCGGACGTCACACCGGCAACCCTACGGCTGAAACCTCCTTGGGATCGAAAAGGGCACCCCGTAGACTGACGTGGTCGAGAGGCGTTGCGACGGGCCGTGCGAGGTCTGCCACGCTCGGCAGAGAGCCAAAGGACGCCTTCCACATATGGGAGGAACGCACGTGGACGCGAACGTCCGGCCGGACTGTACCGACGAACTCACGCGCGCCCTGTCTGAGCGGATCCTGATCATCGACGGCGCCATGGGTACGGCAATCCAGCGCGATCGTCCAGACGAGGCCGGATACCGGGGCGAGCGGTTCAAGGATTGGCCGTCCGACGTCCAGGGCAACAACGAGTTGCTCACGCTCACGCAGCCCGAGATCATCAGCGGGATCCATCGCGAGTATCTCGAGGCCGGCGCCGACATCATCGAGACCAACACATTCAGTGCGAACCGGATTTCGATGGCCGACTACGGCATGGAGGAACTCTCCTACGAGCTCAACCACGAGTCCGCCCGGCTCGCTCGAGTTGCCGCCGATGCGGCCAGCACGCCTGAGCGACCGCGCTACGTCGCCGGTGCCATAGGCCCGACGACGCGAACGGCTTCGATCTCACCCGACGTCAATGACCCCGCGGCGCGCAATGTCTCCTACGACGAACTGGCAGCCGCCTACCTGGAAGCGGCGAACGGGCTCGTCGACGGTGGATCAGACCTGCTGCTGATCGAGACGATTTTCGACTCGCTCAACGCCAAGGCAGCGATCTACGCCGTCGAAACCCTGTTCGAGGAGCGTGGTCGGCGCTGGCCGGTCATCATCTCCGGCACGATCACCGACGCGTCCGGACGCACGCTGTCCGGCCAGACCACCGAAGCCTTCTGGAACTCGATGCGGCACGTCAAACCGGTCGCCGTGGGCCTCAACTGTGCGCTGGGCGCGCCCGAAATGCGGCCGTACCTCGCCGAGATGTCCCGCATCTCGGACACGTTCGTCTCGGCCTACCCGAACGCGGGCCTGCCGAATGCCTTCGGCGAGTACGACGAGACGCCCGAACGTCAGGCAGGTTACATCGCCGAGTTCGCCGAAGCCGGGCTTGTGAATCTCGTCGGTGGATGCTGTGGCACCACGCCGGAGCACATCGCCGAGATCGCGAAGGCGGTCGAGGGCAGGACCCGACGAGCTGTCAATCAGGTAGAGCATGCGACGCGGCTCTCCGGCCTGGAACCGCTCAATATCACCGAGGACTCACTCTTCGTGAACATCGGTGAGCGCACGAACATCACTGGTTCCGCGCGATTCCGCAACCTGATCAAGGCCGAGGACTACGACACCGCGCTGACGGTTGCCCTGCAGCAGGTCGAGGTCGGCGCGCAGGCCATCGACATCAACATGGACGAAGGCATGATCGACGGCGTCGCAGCCATGGATCGCTTCACCAAGTTGATCGCCGCAGAGCCGGACATCAGCCGCGTCCCGGTGATGATCGACTCGTCAAAGTGGGAGGTCATCGAGGCCGGCCTGAAGAACGTCCAAGGCAAGCCGATCGTGAACTCGATCTCGCTCAAGGAGGGTGAGGAGAAGTTCGTCCGAGAGGCGCGGCTGTGCCGCAAGTACGGCGCTGCTGTCGTCGTCATGGCCTTCGACGAAGACGGTCAGGCCGACAACCTTGAGCGTCGCAAGGAGATCTGCGGCCGGGCCTACCGGATCCTGACCGAAGAGGTCGGTTTCCCGCCCGAGGACATCATCTTCGACCCGAACTGCTTCGCACTGGCCACCGGCATCGAGGAGCACGCGACGTACGGGATCGACTTCATCGAGGCCTGCGCCTGGATCAAGGAGAACCTGCCCGGCGTGCACATCTCCGGCGGCATCTCGAACGTGTCCTTCTCGTTCCGCGGCAACAACCCGGTCCGCGAGGCCATTCACGCGGTCTTCCTGTTCCATGCCATCAAGGCCGGGCTCGACATGGGCATCGTGAACGCCGGTGCCTTGGTGCCGTACGACGAGATCGATCCCGAGCTGCGCGAGCGCATTGAGGACGTGGTACTGAACCGGCGCCCTGACGCGGCCGAGCGGCTGCTTGAGATCGCCGAGAGGTTCAACACGGCCGGAGAGACCGAGGATCCGAAGGCGGCCGAGTGGCGCAGCCTGCCGGTCCGCGAGCGGATCACGCACGCGCTCGTCAAGGGCTTGGATGCGGACGTCGAAGCGGACACCGAAGAACTCCGGGCGGAGATTTCCGCTGCCGGTGGGCGTCCGATCGAGGTCATCGAAGGCCCGCTGATGGACGGTATGAACGTCGTCGGCGATCTCTTTGGTGCCGGAAAGATGTTCCTGCCCCAGGTGGTCAAGTCGGCGCGCGTTATGAAGAAGGCCGTGGCCTACCTGCTGCCGTTCATCGAGGCGGAGAAGCAGCCGGGCGATGCGGACACAACGAATGGCACGATCGTCATGGCAACGGTCAAGGGCGACGTCCACGACATCGGCAAGAACATCGTCGGCGTGGTGCTGCAGTGCAACAACTACGAGGTCATCGACCTCGGCGTGATGGTGCCTGCGCAGAAGATCCTGGACAAGGCGACGGAGGTCGGCGCCGACATCATTGGCCTGTCCGGATTGATCACGCCGTCGTTGGACGAGATGGTCAACTTCGCAGCCGAGATGGAGCGGCAGGGTCTTGAGATCCCGCTGCTGATCGGTGGCGCGACGACGTCGCGCGCCCACACGGCCGTCAAGGTCGCCCCGCGACGCACCGGACCGGTCGTCTGGGTCAAGGACGCCTCCCGCTCGGTGCCGGTCGCTGCCGCGCTGTTGTCGGACACCCAACGTCCGGCCCTGCTCGAAGCCACTGAGGCCGACTACGCGGCGTTGCGCGAACGGCACGCACAGAAGAACGAACGGCCGATGCTCACGCTCGAAAAGGCGCGCGCCAACCGGACGCCGATTGAATGGGCGGGCTACGTCCCGCCGGTGCCGAACCAGAGCGGCGTCCGGGTGTTCGCCGACTACGACCTCGCCGAACTCCGTGAGTACATCGACTGGCAGCCGTTCTTCAATGCCTGGGAGATGAAGGGCAAGTTCCCGGACATCCTCAACAACCCCGCCTCCGGCGAAGCCGCCCGAAAGCTCTACGACGACGCGCAGGACATGCTTGACAAGTTGATCAAGGAGAAGTGGCTGTCCGCCAACGGGGTCATCGGCTTCTTCCCGGCCAACGCCGTCGGAGACGACGTCGAGGTGTACACCGACGACTCGCGCTCCGAAGTGCTGACGACGCTACGCAACCTGCGCCAGCAGGGCGAGCACCGCGAGGGCATTCCGAACCGGTCGCTCGGCGATTTCGTCGCGCCCAAGGAGGCCGGGCTCGCAGACCACGTCGGTGGCTTCGCGGTGACTGCCGGGCTTGGAAGCCAAGCGAAGATCGCGGAGTTCAAGGCGGCACTCGACGACTACAGCGCGATCCTGCTGGAGTCGCTCGCAGATCGGCTGGCTGAGGCCTTTGCCGAGCGGATGCACGAGCGGGTGCGCAAGGAGTTCTGGGGCTACCAACCGGACGAAGCCCTCGACAACGACGCGCTGATCGGCGAGAAGTACGTCGGCATCCGTCCGGCACCCGGCTATCCGGCGTGCCCGGAGCACACAGAGAAGCAGACACTCTGGCAGTTGCTGGATGTCGAGGCCAACACCGGCATCGAACTCACTGAGTCGATGGCCATGTGGCCCGGTGCGGCGGTGAGCGGCTGGTACTTCTCGCATCCGCAGTCGCAGTACTTCGTGGTCGGCCGGCTCGCTCAGGACCAGGTCGCGGACTATGCGTCCCGCAAGGGCTGGACTCTCAAGGAAGCCGAGCGCTGGCTCGGCCCGAACCTCGGCTACAACCCGGAGGACTGAGTCCGCGACGGCCGCCCGTACAGACCCCGCTCGACGGCGTGTCGCCGTCTATGCTCTGGGATCGGAGGTGGTCCGAATGACGAACGTTCGCGTCACGCATATTGGTGGGCCGACCACGCTCATCGAATTCGCCGGCTGGCGCATCCTGACCGACCCCACCTTCGACCCCGCCGGGAAGCGCTACTTCTTCGGGTGGGGCACGACGTCCAAGAAGATGGACGGTCCGGCATTGAGCTCGGACGAGATCGGCGAGATCGACGCTGTTCTCGTCAGTCACCACCACCACGGCGACAACCTCGATCCGTCGGCCCGCGACCTTTTGCCGAAGTGGGGCACCACGATCACCACGGTCAAGGGGTCCCAGCATCTGGGCGGTGACGCAGTGGGGCTGCTGCCCTGGAGCACCACCACACTCGAGGCGCCGGACAAGCCGCGGGTGACGATCACGGCCACACCATGCCGGCACGGCCCGCCCGGAATGGACCCCATCACCGGCCCGGTCATCGGTTTCTCCTTGACGTGGGAGGGTCAGCAGAACGGTGCGCTGTGGGTCACCGGCGACACCGTGCTTTACCCGGGTTTGCGCGAGGTTCCACGGCGGATCGAGATCGGTTCGGTCATTCTCCACTTGGGCGCGGTGCGATTCGCGTACCTGACGGGTCCGTTCCGCTACACGATGGATGCGCGCGAGTCGGTCGAGCTGCTCGGTCTGGTCGATCCGGCCGTCGTGGTGCCTGTCCACTACGAGGGCTGGAGCCATTTCAAGCAAGGACGCGGCGCCGCCGAGCCAGTGCTGGCGGCATCGCCATTCGCCGACCGCATCCACTGGCTGGATCCGGGCGAAATCGCCGACTTCGAGGCATGACCCATTCGGTCGTGCACTAATCGGCTGGCAGCCCGGGTTCAGCGCGTCCAGCCACCAGCGTGACCGTCGGCATCGGGGGCGTCAGGCCACCGAACTCCGGGCACTTGTCGTGATGACGGCACCACTGGCACAGCGCGCTCGGGCGAGGCGGGAAGTGCTCGCGTTCGATCGCGGTGCGGATCGCCTCCCACAGCGCGACCACCTTGCGCTCGGTGGCCAGCAGGTCGGACTCGGTCGGCTCGTAGCTGAGCACCGTCTGGTCGGCGAGGTAGTAGAGCTGCAGCAGGCTCGGAATGACGCCGCGGGTACGCCAGATGACCAGCGCATAGAACTTCATCTGGAACAGCGCCTTGCCTTCGAACCGTTCGCCGACCGATCGCCCGGATTTATAGTCCACAACTCTGATCCGGCCGTCGGGCGCGATGTCGACCCGGTCGACGATCCCTCCGAGCGACAGGCCGGAGTCGAGAGCATGATCCACCCGCAACTCAAGTGACTCGGGCTCGATGCGGCTCGGGTCCTCCATCGTGAAGTAGGACGTGAGGAGGTCGCCGGCTGACGCGAGCCAGCCGTCCGGAACGTCGAGGTCGACGAGTTCGGCATGCTCGGCGCGCAGCGTCTCCCAGGTCTCGGGCAGCAGCTCCCGCGCCCGCTCAAGCGTCCGGGCCACGGCCACCTCACCGAAGAGGCTTTCAAGCACGGCGTGCACGAGCGTCCCGCGCACAGCTACGGGATCGGGCGGCTCGGGGAAGCGGTCGATCGTGCGGAAGCGGTAGAGCAGGGGACAGGTGAGGAAGTCTGATGCGCGGCTGGGCGAGAGCGCTGTGCGCACTTCCACGGCTTCCATGACGATGACCATAGACGCCGGCTCTGACAGATGGCGCTCCCGATACCGTTGGGGCGTGGCATTGATTCGGGTGGGTCGGGTCGCCGGCGCGGAGGTCGTTCTCGACACCTCACTCCTCATAGCCGGCCCACTTCTTGCCTTGATCTTTGCCGACAATTTCTATGGCCCGAGCGGGGGCCGCTATCTCATCGCGGGCATCTTCGTGGTGGCTCTGTACGTTTCGATCTTCATTCACGAATGCGCCCATCTGCTGATGGGCCGCGCAACTGGCCGGCAGGCCCGGACGATCGAGCTGATGCTGTTCGGCGGCGTCACTGTGTTCGAGGGCAGGGCCACCCGGCCCGGACAGCAATTTGTGACGGCGATCGTGGGTCCCATCGCATCGATCCTGGTGGGTGTCGGGTCGCTGGCCGTGGCTGAGCTGGCGACCGGCTGGATCGGCGCCGTTGCCTGGTCGCTCGGCGCGACGAACATCATTCTTGGCCTTTTCAACCTCCTGCCAGGCCTTCCGCTTGATGGCGGGCAGGCGATGCGCGCGATTGTCTGGAAGCTCACCGGTCGCCAGACTTCCGGCATCAGGGCTACCGCCTGGATCGGCCGTGCCGTTGCCGTGCTTCTGGTGTTGGTGACACTGGTGCGGAGCGATTTCAGTGGTACCTGGGCGATCAATCTGGCTTTCGTAGTCCTTGTCGCGTGGATCATGTGGCAAGCAGCCACCGCTGCGCTTCGTTCGCTTGAAATGGGAACGCCGTGAGCCGGGTGCTGCAGGAAGGGGAGTGGGTGCGGATCACCGACGCCAAGGGGCGTCGGCACAACGTGCGCCTCGAGGTCGGCAAGGAGTTCTCCACCAAGAAGGGGCAACTCAAGCACGACGACATGATCGGCCAGCCGGAAGGCACCGTCCTTGTCTCGTCGCTCGGCGGCCAGTACCAGGTGTTCCGCCCGCTGCTCAGCGAGTACGTCGTCTCCATGCCCCGTGGGTCTGCGATCGTCTACCCGAAGGACGCCGCGCACATCGTCACGATGGCTGACATCTTCCCCGGCGCCCGTGTCGTCGAAGCCGGGGTGGGCTCAGGAGCCCTCACCCTGTACTTGTTGCGAGCAGTCGGGCCCGATGGACGAGTCGGATCCTACGAGATGCGCCAGGACTTCGCCGAGATCGCGCGCCGCAACGTCGAGCAGATCGCCGGCGGCGACGCGCCATGGACCTTGACTGTCGGTGACGTCCGCGAGGTTATCGCCGAGACCGAGATAGACCGGCTCATACTCGACATGGTCGACCCGTGGACGTGCGTGCCGCTGGCGGTCGAGCGGTTGGTCCCTGGCGGCATCGTGTGCGCCTATGTGGCGACGACGACCCAACTGTCGCTCTTCGTCGAGACGCTGCGCGCCGACGGCGGCTTCACCGAGCCGCATGCTTGGGAGACCTCGATGCGCGATTGGCACCTCGAAGGCTTGGCCGTGCGTCCCATCCATGGGTCGGTGGGGCACACTGCCTTCCTCGTCACGGCGCGTCGGATGGCGCCCGGGCGCCCGGCCTTGGAGAAGACGAGGCGCCCAGCGCCGGGCGCCTACGGACCGGATTACACCGGACCGCGTCCACCCGGGGTTTAGCCGACGTCCTCGCCTTCCAACCGGCTGCTCCCGTACAGCGCTTCTATTTCAGCGGCGTACTTCTCGTTCACGCCGCGACGCTTGAGCTTGGACGTCGGTGTGAGGATGTCGCTGTCCGGCATCCAGTCTTCGCCGAGAATCGTGAACTTCTTGATCTGTTCGACCCGGCTGAGGTGCGAGTTCGCCTCCTCGACGGCGAGCGCGATCTGTGCCTTGACGTCGGGATTCGTCGACAGCGCCGCGGGCGACGGGTCGTCGAGGCCGTGGGCGGCGGCGTAGGCGGCGCTGGCGTCCGGATCGAGCACCAGAAGTGCGACGTTGTAAGGCCGTGCGTCGCCGATGCAGCAGGCCTGGCCGAGCAGAGCGTGCGATGCCTTGAGCTTCTGCTCGATGTTGGCCGGCGACATGTTCTTGCCGCCGGCGCTGATGATCAGCTCCTTCTTGCGGTCGATGATCGTGACGTAACGGTCGTCGTCGACGCTCACAACATCGCCGGTGTGCAGCCAGCCTTCGGGGTTGATCGCCTCGGCGGTCTTCTCTGGGTCGTTGCGATACCCGACCATCAGCCAATCGC
>DATLCL010000136.1:0-5475 GCA_035526415.1 Aeromicrobium sp. | reverse complement strand
CCACGTGATGAAGTCGGCGACCACGAGGTAGTAGCCGCAGTATCCCTTCTGGACAATGACCTCGATCTCAAGCTCGGTCCGCGCCCGGACTTCGTCGGACGGGTCGGTGCCGTAGCGCGCATGGACGCCTCGCCACACCTCTTCGACGAACCACGACTCTTCGGTGTGGCTATCGGGCACGTCGGCGCGGGCCATGTATTGGCCCTCTTCCTCGACGAAGTCGACCTCGCAGCGCTCTGCGATGAGCAGCGTGTTGTCGCAGGCCTCCTTGAGCCCGTGCTTGTCATCCCAGAGGGAGCGCATCTCTTCGGCCGACTTGATGTAGTAGCCGTCGCCTTCGAACGCGAACCGTTTTCCGCCCTTGGCGTAGGGCGGCTCCGACAGGGTGCTGCCGGACTGCACGCACAGCAGTGCCTCGTGGGCGCGGGCGTCATCGGGATGTGTGTAGTGCGAGTCGTTCGTGGCGATCGGCCGGATGCCCAGCTCTTTGCCCAGCCGTAGCAGGTCGTCGCGCACTCGCTGTTCGATGGCGAGATCGTGGTCCATGAGCTCCAGGAACACGTTGTCGCGGCCGAAGATGTCCTGCAGCTCCGCCGCCTCACGACGGGCTTCGTCGTACTGTCCGAGCCGGAGCCGCGTCTGCACCGCGCCGGAGGGGCAGCCGGTCGTGACGATCAGACCCTTCGCGTAGCGCTCGAGCAGCTCGCGGTCGGCCCGCGGCTTGTAGTAGTAGCCCTCGATGCTCGACATTGACGACAACCGGAACAGGTTGTGCATGCCTTCGGTCGACTCGGCGAACATCGTCATGTGCGTAAACGCGCCACCGCCGGCGACGTCGTCGCCGCCCTCTTCCTGGGCATTTCCGTTGCCCCAGCGGACTCGCTTCCTGTCACCTCGATGGGTGCCTGGGGTGAGATACGCCTCCAATCCGATGATGGGCTTGACGCCGTGCTCGCGGGCCTGGGAGTAGAAAGCGAACGCGCCGTGGAGGTTGCCGTGGTCAGTCATCGCGATGGCCGGCATCCCGAGCTCGACCACCCGGTCGAACAGGGGGCTGAGCAGCGACGCACCGTCCAACATCGAGTATTCGGTGTGCACATGCAGGTGCACAAACGACGAACCACTCGGCATCCGACCAGACTAGTCGAGCCGCCTGCCTACTTCGGAGTGGCGCGCGCGTACTGACGAACCGACAGCGGCACGAACACGATCATGATCAGCACGACCCAGAACACGGTGTACGCCGCGGGGTGCTGCATCGACCATGCGTCGGGCGCTGGCATGTCCGAGGGGAGGTTGCCGAAGAGCCCGCGGGCCGCCTGCGTGAGCGCCGACACCGGGTTCCACTCGACCACATGGCGCAGGATTCCGGAGAACGACTGCAGCGGCACGAAGGCATTGGAGACAAACGTCAGCGGCATGATCACCATGAATGACGCGTTGTTGACGACGTCGACGCTCGGGACGATCAGGCCGACGTACGCCATGATCCAGCTGATGGCGTAGCCGAACAGCAGGAGCAGCCCGAAGCCGGCGAACATCGGAAGTAGTCCTTCGTGCGCCCGCCAGCCGACGGCGAATCCGGTGAGCGCCATCACGATGAGGGACAGCACGTTGTAGACGATGTCCGCCGCGGTGCGTCCGAAGATGACGGCCGATCGCGACATCGGCAGCGACTTGAATCGGTCGATGATGCCCTTGGTCATGTCCTCGGCCAGGCTCGCGCCGCTGAACGTCGCCCCGAACACCACGGTCTGGGCGAAGATGCCCGCGAGCAAGAACTCGCGGTAGCTGAGGTCGTTGCCCGCGTCGATCGCGCCGCCGAAGACGAACGCGAACAGCAGGACGAACATGATCGGGCTCATCAGCACCCAGATGAGCACCTCGGGCACGCGCTTGATCTTGATCAGGTTGCGCTGGGTGATGACCCAGCCGTCCGTGAGCAGCCGGGACGTCACGACGCTGCCTCCTCGGCTTCGTCGGACTCGTCGGATTCCTCGGCCGACCGGCCGGTGAGCGAGAGGAACACGTCATCCATCGTCGGCCGGCGCAGCCCGATGTCCAAGACGTCGATGGCCTCGGACGCGAGCAAAGCCAGGACACTCGACAGCTCACCCGCACCGCCTTCAACGCCAGCGGCGAGGTGGCGACCGTTGTCGGACACCTGCACGTCGTCGAGCGCGACCGTGCCGAGGGCGCGCGCGGCATCGGCGGACTGCGTGGGGTCGGATATCACCATCTCGATCCGTTCGCCACCGACCTGACGCTTGAGCTCGTCGGGACTCCCCTGAGCAATGGCGCGTCCATGATCGATGACCAGGATGTCGTCAGCCAGCAGGTCCGCCTCTTCCAGGTACTGCGTGGTCAGGAGCATCGTCGAGCCGCCACCGACCAGATCCTTGATCACACCCCACATCTGCTGTCGGCTGCGGACATCGAGTCCGGTCGTGGGCTCGTCCAGAACAACCACCGGCGGTGCCGCCACAACCGCGGCGGCGAGGTCGAGCCGTCGGCGCATGCCGCCGGAGTAGGTCTTCGACGGCCGATTGCGGGCGTCCGTGAGGTCGAACCGGTCCAACAACGCATCTGCCCGCTCGGCCGCCACGCGCCCGGGCATCCCGTACAGGCGGCCGACCATGCGCAGGTTCTCGAATCCGGTCAGGTGCTCGTCGATGGCCGCGTACTGGCCGGACAGCCCGATTCGCGCGCGCACGCCGTCCGGATCCCGGGCCGCGTCGATGCCGGCGATCGCAACGGTGCCCGCGTCCGGCGACAGCAGCGTCGTGAGGATGCGGACGGCGGTCGTCTTGCCGGCGCCGTTCGGTCCCAGCAAACCGAGGACGCGGCCCTCGCCGACCGTCAAGTCGAGTCCGCTCAGGGCCATTACGTCGCGATAACGCTTGACCAGCCCGGTTGCGCGGATCATGTCAGACATACGGAGACCGTACGTCGCCTCACTGACCCTCAAGCGCAGCGACGAAGGCCGCGGCCTCCTCAGCGCGTTTGGCCTCGGCCTCGAGCAACTGCTGACGAAGCAGTTCTAGTTCCTCGTCCCGATCTTCGATGGCGGCCTGGAGGGTGTCCACGACGCTGGTCTGCTGGCTTTCCATCTCGCGCAGACTGGCGAGCTGCGCCTCGAACCATGCGCGTTGCTCGGTGACCTCGGCCTGCAAGCCGGCCAACGCGGCGATCAAACCTTCCTGGCTCTGCAGGTTCGCCGCGAGGTCGCTGGCCAGCCGCTGGTTGTCGGCCAGAGCCGCTTCCGCCTGCACATGGGTTGCCTGCGCCTGCTCCAGCGCCGATCGCAACGCCTTCTCGCGCTCGGCTTCTCGCCGCAGCCGCTCGATTTGCGCCGGCCCCTTGGCGGCTTCGGCGCGGAGTTGCTTGATTTCGGCTGCCAACTGCTCGGCCCGCTCCTCGGCCGCGGCGACCGTTCTCTCCTGGTCCTTGGCTTCGCGTTCGACCCGTTCCAGCGCGACACCGGAAGCTGCTGCCTCGGAGCGCGACCGCTCCAACTCGGCCGTCAGCGCCGACACCTTGGACCGCAGCTCCTTCAGCTGCTCGTCGGTCTCCGTCGACTGCAGCCGGTCGACCTCGGCCGTCAGCTCATCGATACGTTCCTGCGACTCCTTCAGTGACTGTTCAAGCTCGTCTGCCCGTGCCGTCACCGCACGCACGTCGCCGGTCTGTGTTCCCGCTGCGGAGACCCGCATCCGCTTCAGTTCAGCCTTCAGGGACGCAACCTCGTCCTTGGCCCTCCGCAGGGCGGCTTCCTGCTCATCCTCCTTGGACCGGTCGCGCCTCCGTGCCGGATACGTCGCCACCCCACCGACTGAGCTTGGCTCATGCCCCACGCCGTCGGGATTGGATTCGGGCTCCGGCTCAGGCTCGGCGAGATCCGCCGCGGTCGGGACGGTGGCGCGGCCGGGGCCGTTCGGTACATGGGAGCCGACTGGTTTGTCCGGACCATCGTGAGCCAGCGATTTGTTCGATTCGCTCGGCGCGTCCACCTCGTTAGGCGCGTCCAGATCGTTAGGCGCGTCCAGATCGCTCGCGTCAGTTGGCTGCAGCGCGTGGCGCTTGGGTGCGAGTTGCCGCAGTGCGGCCGCCAACTCCGGATCGTCCGGCGCCAGGCGCGCGTCATCCTCCGGCGGGTCGTACCGGTGCTTGTGATCCTCTTTGCGCTTGCCGAACATCCTTGGCGACCACCTGAAACGTTTACGAATTCGTTGCCGGAGTCTATGGCGAAATCGCCGGAGAAATGGCCATTCTGCCCCGATGGGGTCGCACGTCGCCCGCCGGCCGCCGCAAGACCTACTGCTCGTAGGTACTCAGGAAGTGGCCGATCCGCTGGATTGCGTCGGACAAGTCACGCGCCCAAGGGAGCGTCACGATCCGCATGTGGTCCGGATCCGGCCAGTTGAAGCCAGTCCCCTGCGTGACCAGGATGCGCTCTGATTCGAGCAGATCCAGCGCGAACTGCTGGTCGTCCTTGATCGGATAGACGTCGGGGTCGAGGCGCGGGAAGACGTAGAGCGCGCCCCGCGGCTCGACCACGCTGACACCCGGGATCTTGCGAAGTTCACTCACGGCGGTGTCGCGCTGCTCGAGTAGGCGGCCGCCCGGAAGGATCAGCTCTTTGATGCTCTGGTAGCCGCCGAGTGCCACCTGGATGGCGTTCTGCGCGGGCACGTTGGGGCAAAGGCGCATCGAGCACAGCAGCGTGATGCCTTCCAAGTAGTCGCGCGCACGTTCGAGTGGACCGGTCGCGACCAGCCAGCCGGCCCGATAGCCGCACACGCGGTACGCCTTCGACAGGCCACCGAACGTGAGGGTGAAGACGTCGGGAGCGATGCTCGCCAGCGGAATGTGAACGGCGTCGTGGTACAGGATCTTGTCGTAGATCTCGTCGGCCATCAGGACGAGACCGTGCCTGCGCGCGAGTTCAGCGATACCTTCGAGGGTCTGCCGCGAGTACACCGCTCCGGTGGGGTTGTTCGGGTTGATCACGACGATGACCTTGGTGCGGTCCGTGATCTTCGCTTCGAGGTCCGCGAGGTCGGGGTTCCAGCCGTCGTTCTCGTCGCAGCGGTAGTGGATCGGGGTACCGCCGGCCAGCTTCGTCACGGCGGTCCAGAGCGGGTAGTCCGGGATCGGGATCAGGACTTCGTCGCCATCGTCGAGCATCGCCTGCAGCGCGATCTGGATGAGTTCGGAGACGCCGTTGCCCAGCCAGACGTCGTCGATGTCGATGTGCGGGAAGCCCTCCTTGAGCTGGTAATGGTGAACGACGGCACGCCGAGCGGGCTGGATGCCGCGCGAGTCGGAGTACCCGGCCGACGCCGGCAGGCCGGCGATCATGTCCTGGATGATCTCCTCCGGCGCATCGAAGCCGAACGGCTGGGGATTGCCGATGTTGAGCTTCAGGATGCGGTGACCCTCGGCTTCCAGCGTCGCCGCGCGGGCGCTGACCGG
>DATLCL010000126.1:0-31733 GCA_035526415.1 Aeromicrobium sp. | reverse complement strand
GAACATGCACCTGCCAGTTCCCCGCGTGCTGCGCCGCATCGAGACGACGAGTCTCGAGCACGGTGTCGCCTACCCGTGGTGGATGGGTGTCCTGTGCAAGTCAGGCCAGGTCGTGGCAACGGCCATCGCCTTCCTGCAACGCGATGCCTTTGACACTTGGCAGTTCCCCGCAGTGCTGGCGCTGCTCCTGCTCCCGATCGCCTATGAGCTGGCCACCGCGTCCTGGCAGCCGAGCTGGGTGCGCGTCCTGCCCAACATCGCGGTCTTCGCGGTCATCCTGACCCTGCCGATCGCTTCCAACATCGCGATCGACGCCGTCGTCGTCGTCCTCGCTCTAATGGTGGCCGACTTCCAGGCCCGCGACGGGGCACGCGTCGGCGTCGCCGTCTCGCTCCTGGCCGCCGCATCCTTGCCCATGCTCGATTCCATCGGCAGCACGGCAGCGCTGCTGCTGTCCCTGTTCGCCATCGCACTGGGGCTCGAAGCCGGAGTCATGGTCCGCTGGGGTGCGCGCGCCCTCTTCGCCGAGCGCCAGGCGCGCGCCGAGGCGTACGAACGCGCCACCTTGGCCGAACGTGACCGGATCGCCCGCGAGATCCACGACCTCGTCGCCCATTCCCTCAGCGTGACGATGCTGCAGGTGACGGCGGCCCGCCGGATCCTCAACGACCTTCCCGACCCGACGGGCGACATCAGCGAGGCCGTCGACGCGTTGTCAGACGCTGAGCGCATTGGCCGTCAGGCGATGTCCGACATCCGCCAGACCGTCAGCGGCATGTCAGCATCCGGCGGCCGGCAGCCGCTGCCCACCGCCGACGACTTGCCCGCCCTCATCGAGCAGTTCCGAGCAGCCGGACAGAAGGTTGAGTTCGCGACCAGCGGTGACCTCTCCGGCCTGAGTGCACCGGTCAGCCTTGGCCTGTACCGCGTCGCACAGGAGTCCTTGGCCAATGTCGTCAAGCACGCTGGGGGCGCACCGGCAGAGGTCGAGCTCGAGGTGACACCACGGCAGGTCCGCCTGACCGTGCGTAAACCGGCGGCGCCCAGCCGTCTGCCGGCCGACCCATTCGGCACCGGGCTCGCCGGCATGAAGGCGCGCGTCGAGCAGCTCGGCGGCAACCTCTCCGCCGGGCGCGGCGGCGACGCCTGGATCGTCCAGGCGATCGTTCCCCGGCAGGCACCGTCCGGCGGTGCCCGGCCGACCGTTGGGCGTCTTGAGCCGGCCCAGTAATGGCCCAGAGAACGCAGCGGGCCAGCCAGTGAACACTGACACCGAGCCGATGCGCGTCCTGCTGGTCGACGACCAGGAGTTGGTGCGTTCCGGCCTAAAGCGCATCCTGCGGCCCCGCGACGGACTTCAGGTCGTCGCCGAATGCTCCGACGGAAGCGAGGTCCCCGCGGCCTTGGCCGTCAACACGATCGACGTCGTCGTCATGGACCTCCGGATGCGCGGCGTCGACGGCATCGAGGCCACCCGCCAGGTCCGCGGCGGCGACGGCCCACCGGTGCTCGTGCTGACCACCTTCGACGACGACGAGATGCTGTCCGGCGCCCTTCGCGCCGGCGCGAACGGATTCATCCTCAAAGACTCGTCCGCCGAAGATCTCGTCGCAGCCGTACGCACGGTGGCCGAGGGCGGATCCTGGCTCGATCCGGCCGTGACCGAGCGCGTCCTTACACGCTTCCGCGAGTCCGCGGATGTCCCGGCCAGTGGTGCGCACCAGGCGCTCCTGACCAGCCGCGAGCAGGAAGTCCTGCACGCGATGGGATGCGGGCTCACCAACGCCGAGATCGCGGCAACCCTGTTCATCTCTGAACTGACCGTCAAGAGCCACATCGGGCGGATCTTCGTGAAGCTCGGGCTGCGCGATCGCGCCGCCGCAGTCGTCTACGCCTTCGACCACGGCATCGTCCGACCCGGGGACGCGGACCGGCTAAGACCGCCGTCCGATCAGTGACCCGTGCCTATGCTGGGTCACGTGAGTCGCGCAGCCGCGTTCTTCGACCTGGACAAGACGATCATCGCCAAGTCCAGCGCGTTGGCGTTCAGTCGTCCCTTCTTCGAGGGCGGCCTGCTCACGCGCCGGGCGGTCCTTCGCAGCGCCTACGCCCAGTTCCTCTTCGCGATCGGCGGCGCTGACCACGACCAGCTGGAGAAGATGCGCGCCTATCTCACGCAGATGGTGACCGGATGGGACGCAAACGTCGTCCGGCAGGTCGTCTCCGAGACGCTGCACGAGATCATCGACCCGCTCGTCCATGACGAAGCCGTCGACCTGATCGAACAGCACCATGCGGCCGGTCGAGACGTCATCATCGTCTCCGCATCCGGCATTGAGATGGTCGAGCCGATCGGCCGGCTTCTGGGCGCCGATCATGTCGTGGCCAGCCGTCTGGTGATCGAGGACGGCAAGTACAGCGGCGAGGTCGACCACTACGTCTACGGGCCCAACAAGGCCAAGGCGATGCAGGAGCTTGCCGACGAACGCGGCTACGATCTGTCGGCTTCGTACGCGTACTCGGACTCGGAGACCGACGCCCCGATGCTGGAGGTCGTCGGCCATCCCTTCGCCGTCAACCCGGACAAGGGGCTGCGCAAGATCGCCGAAGAACGCGGCTGGCCGATCCTTACGTTCACCCGCTCGGTGCCGCTGCGCACCCGACTCGGGCTCGACGATCGCGCCGCAGTGGCCGGTGCAGTCAGTGCCGCTGCGCTCGTCCTGATCGCGACGGCACTGCTCGGGCGGCGGCGTCGGCGTGCCTCCCACGTCGCCTAGCCAAATTTTCTTGGCTCGACTGTCACATCCGGACGGTCCGCGGTGTCTTCATGTCATGACCAATCCAGGAGGAAACATGAATCGCATCCCGGCAGCAGAGATCACCGGATTCAAGGGCGCGCTGGTCAAGAGGTTCGCCAAGAAGGCGCTCGGCCAGGTCCCATCATCGCTCGGCGTCTACTGGCACAACCCGAAGGTGATGATGGGCATGGCCGGCATCGGCAGCAAACTGCGGAAATGGGACGCCTGCGACGAGCAGCTCAAGAGCTTCGCGCACATGGCCGTCGCCGCTCAGGTCGGCTGCAGCTGGTGCCTTGACTACAACTACTTCGAGGCGAACAACCTCGACCTCGACATGGACAAGGCACGCGAGGTACCGATCTGGCGCGAGTCCGACGCATTCAGCCCGCTGGAGCGTGACGTTCTCGAGTACGCCGAGGCGATGACGGTGACGCCGCCGGCGGTGACCGACCCGATGGTCGCCCGCCTGCGTGATGCGATCGGCGATGCAGCGCTGGTCGAGCTGACAGCCGTCATCGCTTTCGCGAACTTCACCACGCGACCCAACGTGGCGCTCGGCATCGAGTCCGACGGGTTCGCGGCCGCCTGCGGCCTGAGGCCCTTGGCCGAACCAACGGCGACCCAGTACTCCGGATAGCGTCCGCCTCGTGAGCGTTGAGGACCCGTTCGTCGCCCACCGCAGCCTGCTCTTCACCGTCGCCTACGAGCTGCTCGGATCGGCAGCCGACGCCGAGGACGTCGTGCAGGAGACGTGGCTGCGGTGGGCCGACGTCGACCGGGAGGAGGTGCGGGATCCGCGCGCCTACCTTGTGCGCATCGTGACCCGCCAGGCACTGAACCGGCTGCGCACCCTCGCCCGACGCAAGGAGGACTATGTCGGCGAGTGGCTGCCAGAACCGCTTCTCACGTCCCCGGATGTGGCCGAGGACGTCGAGCTGGCCGAGAGCGTGTCGATCGCGATGCTGACGGTGCTCGAGTCGCTCACCCCGACCGAACGCGCGGTCTTCGTCCTTCGGGAGGTCTTCGACGTGCCCTACGACGAGATCGCCGAGGCGGTCGGCAAGTCGACGGCGGCAGTGCGGCAGATCGCGCATCGCTCGCGGGAGCACGTCGAGGCGCGGCGGCCTCGCATGGCGGTCACCCGCTCAGAACAGCAAGAGGTCGTCGACCGCTTCGTCAAGGCGGTCATGACCGGGGACGTGCAAGGACTGCTCGACGTTCTGGCGCCCGACGTGGTGCTCGTGGCCGACGGCGGCGGGATCGCGCCGGCTTTCCTCAAGCCGCTCACCGGTTCGCGAGCGATCGCCAACCTGCTCTCGAAGTTCACCAAGCTCGTGCCGGGCACGCAGGTGGAGAACATCTGGGTCAACGGCGGCCCGGCAGCCCGGATCGATGGCGGCGAGAAGGGTGGCGAGTCGGTGATCAGCGTCGCCATCGAGAACGGACGGATCACGCACATCTTCGCCATGCGGAACCCACACAAGCTGGCGCGGATCGACGCCACCGTCGAGCTGCGGCGGTGACCACAGGCCCCTTGTGAAGGCAGGCGCGCAAGGTTACGCGCGGGTAGGACTTTCGTCCGGCCGGCGGTCGGCGTACAAAGGTGACAAGAAAACTTCATAGCCGGCCAGCACTCAGTACCCACGCGGCGATCTCCCGTCCCACAGGGCAGTCGCACTCGGGATATCCGAACAGAGCCAAGAGGCTACGGCCCCGGGGCGACGATTTGACGAAGGCACGCTTGGTAGCTGCAGTCGCTGACCCAAAGGGGCATCACCGTCAGGTGGTGCCCCTTTTTCCGTCGCCGCCAGCCAGAACTCCATCCGAAGTTGCGCACCTCGGGCTGGCCGAGGCTTGGGCCGACGCGCGCGGCGTGCGCGAGCCCTGAGCCGTCAGGAGACCGGAACGCCACCTCCCGCTTCGGCGAATTCCTGAGGGCGCCAGGCCGAAACGCACGGGATCTTGGAGACATCGCACCGCGGCGCGTACTTGCGTGCGATCTCGGTGACCTCGTCCATCAGACCCGCACTCAGGGTGATGGGGTCGAGACCGAGGTGCAGGAAGCGATCGTTCGCGACGTGGAGGTCATTCTCATCGGCCTCGAACCGCGGATTGACGACGTAGTCGATCTTGACGCCGGTCTGGTCTGAGACCATCTGGGCGAGGTCGCGGACGCGGTGGGTCTCAGTCATCTGGTTGAAGATGTTGACCCGATCACCGGCCGTGGGCGGATTCTCCAGCGCCAACTGAACACAACGGACCGTGTCCTGGATGTGGATGAAGGCGCGCGTCTGGCCACCTGTGCCGTGGACGGTCAGCGGGTAGCCGACAGCGGCCTGCATCAGGAACCGGTTCAGGACGGTGCCGTAGTCGCCGTCGTAGTCGAATCGATTGATCAGCCGCTCGTCGAGCCTGGTCTCAGCCGTCTGCGTCCCCCACACGATTCCCTGATGCAGGTCGGTGACCCGGACGCCGTCGTTCTTGTTGTAGTAGAAGAACAACAGCTGGTCCTGCGTCTTTGTCATGTGGTAGACGCTGCCGGGGTTGGCAGGGTAGAGGATCTCGTTGTCGATCAACTGGCCGTCGCCGGTCTCGATCTTGATCTTGAGGTATCCCTCGGGGATCTGCATGCCAGCCGTGCCATACCCGTATACGCCCATGGTGCCCAGGTGCACGATGTGGATGTCGAGTCCGGACTCGACGACCGCAGCGAGCACGTTGTTGGTCGCATTGATGTTGTTGTTGACCGTGTAGCGCTTGTGCCAGCTGCTCTTCATCGAGTACGGAGCGGCACGCTGCTCGGCGAAGTGGACCAACGCGTCCGGCCGCCATTCCAGCAGGAGGTCGAGGAGACGCTGGTAGTTCACGGCCACGTCGATGCGATGGAACGCGATCTCCTTGCCGGAGATCTCCTCCCAGGCCGCCAGCCGCTCACCCATCGGCCGGATCGGAGTGAGCGATTCGCACTCCAGCTCGATGTCAATCGAACGACGCGACAGGTTGTCGACAACCGCCACGTCATGGCCTTGAGCTGACAGATGCAAAGCTGTCGGCCACCCGCAGAAGCCGTCGCCTCCGAGAATCAGGACTTTCATTTTCCCTCCAGTTCGCACACGAGCACACAACAGGGCGACACTACGTGATCAATGCTCAGGATGCGGCGAAAGCGGACCCGATGGTCACAATTCCCGCGCTGTAGCATCGTGTCGTCATCACATCCCACAGGACAAGGACTTCACATGGGTGCCGGCTCAAACGCGGAATGGATCCGTTGGGGCGAAGTCGATCCCTTCTGGGGCGTCGCCTCGTGGGAAGGCAAGGACGCAGAATCCGATCAAGCGTGGAGCGAAGAGGAGTTCTTCGAGTTCGGTCGCCGCGACTGGGCTGACTTCCATGACCGGTGGGCGCGCTATGGACTCGCACACGGCTCGTGCCTCGAGATCGGCTCGGGCACCGGCCGTATGACCCGCGCCATGGCTGCCGATTTCGCGCACGTCCACGGGGTCGATGTTGCCCCAGGAATGCTGGCGCATGCGGCTCGTGCCGTCGCCAACCTTCCGGTCACGCTCCACCAAGGCGATGGCCTCACGCTTCCACTGCCAGACGGTTCGGTCGATGCTGCGTTCTCGACGCACGTCTTCCAACACCTCGACTCGACGGACGATGCCAACGCCAACTGGCGCGAGATATTTCGAGTTCTGAAGCCGGGCGGCACCTTCATGGTGCACCTTCCGGTGCACTACTGGCCCGGGGGCATGGAAAGGCTCCAAAGCCTCTACGAAATGCGACGGCGCATTGGAGACATGCGCGCCGCCATGCGTCGCCGCAAGATGGACAAGGGCGGCACGCCGATCATGCGCGGCCAGTTTTACGAGTGGAACACCCTAGACGCCACTCTGACCGAGATGGGCTTTCGGGATGTCGAACTGACCATCATCCGGGTCAGCAGCAACAACGGCCAGCACTCTTGCGTGATGGGCCGCAAGGCCTAGCGATTCAGACGGTGTTGCTCAGCCAGGCCACTCCACGGCGGACTTCATCATCGCGATGTCCGGACGCCAGCGTGCGGGGGTCACGATAGGGCGGGAGCCGGCCCAACGGTTGCGATTCGTCCGGTGTAGTCGGTGCGCGCGAGGAATACCGGGCGATCAAAGGTGGCCAGCCACTCGTCGACGGCTTTGCGCGCGCCTTCCCAGTGGCCGTAGTCGTCGATGATCAGAATCCCGTTGTCACTGAGCCGATCGATCAGGTGCTCCAGTTCGTGACGCGTGGATTCATACCAATCCGTGTCGAGACGAAGGAGCGCGATCTGGTCGGGCGCCTTGCCAGGAATGGTGTCCTCGACCCGGCCCGGGATGAGGTGGATGCGTCCTTCAGGGTAGGCCACCGTTCGCAGAGTCGCCCGGACATCGTCCAGCGGAGCCGCGCACCAGTCCTCGTCGACGACGCCGGCCCTGATCATCTCGGCCGCTTGATTGCCATCATGGTCACGATCCTCGTCGCCAGGCTTCGTCATCCCTTCGAACGTGTCGAAGAGGTAGAGGTCGCGATCAGTGACGTCGAGTTCGAGCAGGGTGCGCGCGGCGGCCAGGCTGTTGCCGCCGCGCCATACACCGCATTCCACGATGGCGCCGGGGATGCCGTATCGGGTGATGTAGCGCACGGCTTCGCACGTCGCCGCTACCCGTTCCGGGGAGGTAAGTGTGTAAGGCGCAACAGCCTCAATCGTCGCCGCCGTAGGCGGGTCGAAATGGGACAGCGTCACCCGGCGCAGTTCATATCCGCGTCGTTTCAGACCGGCTTGCACCTTTCGCTGCACCGAGAGTGCGATCGGGTTCACGAGTTCTCCCTCCTTGGATCGCCGTGAGCGTACATCACCCCTGCGATCAGTCCGTCATTCGATCAATCCGTCGCCGCAACTCATCGTCGAGATGCCGCGCCCACCCCTCCGGACTCAGCCGCGATGCCAACTTGCGGCTGATCTCAGACATACCCGCCAACCGATCCGGACTGAGCCCGCTGACGCGGTGCATGGCCTCTGCCAAGGCACGCTCGTCGCCGCCCGGAACGATCCACCCATTCTGCCCGTCCTGAACCATCGTGGGGGCCGCACCGATTACGTCGCCACACAGGATCGGCAGTCCCGAGGCCGCCGCCTCGTGGAGCACCAAGGCATAGGGCTCAAGTCGGGATGGGTTGATGTAGCAGGACGACTCTCGCATCAACTCGGCCAGATCCGGCGGCGCGACGAAGCCGTGCATATGGACTCCCGGCAGTCCGTCGAACGACGAAGCCAACGGCCCGATCCCGGCGACGTCCAAATCCCAAGGGTCGTCCGATAGTTGTCGATAGTGGTTGTACGCCGCGGCTAGGACATCCGCGCCTTTGTGGTGCACGAGCCGGAGGGCCGAGACAAATCGGCGGCGCCCAGCGAGCTCCGCACCCTCACGCGGCTCGGTGCGAAACAGCTCGGTGTCGGCCGACCATGCACCACGGATGACATCGGCCGCGGAGAAACCAAGGCGGCGAGCAAAGAACTCGGTGCGATCACTAGGCACCATGACGGCGTCGAACAGCGGACGAAGGTAGAAAGGGCTCGCCAGGCGTCCGGCCCACTGGCGGGCGTTTCCCAGCCAGACGTTGTCCATCCAGAGAACCCGCAACGCCGTTCCGCGGGTCGCTTTCACCACGGCTCGATAGCCCGGGGTTTCCCAGGAGTGCATCAAGACAGCATGTGGATCGAAACTCCGCACGCGAGCTACCAGGTCATCACGCTGCGACGCGGGCCAACGATTGTTGCCCGTGCTGCTCCAGCGGAACGATGCTGCATAGTCGTCAAAGCGGTATTCGGGGTAGGACGTATTGGGCATGGCCTCGGGCGCAGCGATGAATAGGTCGACATTGCGCTCGGCCAGACGGCGGAACGACGTATCGAGGAAGCCGGTCCAGCCCTTCGCCAACATCGCCACCCGCAAGGTGTCGTCTGGTCTCGGCTCATTCGGCTTCATCGAATGCACTCGACGTAGAGCGACCCGGGCTTGTACTCGCTGCCGTCGGCCACTTGGTCAAGCCCGAAACCGGTCCAATCCGGTATCCGGCTCGTGAGGTGATCGACAATCGCGATCTCACCGAAACCGGCGGCCGCCAGCACCGACGAGATGTTGACCCGGTCCCACATCCACTGGTGAGTCTCGCCCCGTTGCCGAGCGTCGCCCAGAAACGCGTTCTCCATCCGCCGCCGCACCGGCGACTGGCGAGAAGTGCCCGATGCCTCCCGGCGCACCATCTGCTCGACGAACGCATGGACCCTACGATCGTGATCGTCCGGATCCGCCGTTCCAGCGACGCAAGCGTCCAGGTCGGCCAGGTAGTTCCTGACCAAGCCTTCGAGATCCGGAACCACGATCCGATGGATACCACCCGGCTTCAGCACCCGGCAGACCTCATCGAGAAAACCGTCGACTGCATCACGGTCGATGTGCTCGAACACGTGGGAGTGGTAAACCGCGTCGACACTCGCGTCCGGCATCGGGATTCCCTTGCGAAGGTCGTGGACCACCAGGTCTCCCGCCAGCGCATCGAAGGATGCCAACCGTTCGCCCCCGACCACGAGCGGAGCAAGCCGCCGGCCGACGGGGGATGCCTTCAACCGTATTGGCCACGACCAATCGATGTTGATGCAGCGTTCACTCGTGCGGCTGCCGCATCCGAGGTTGAGGACGATCAACGACGCACTCCTTCGTGTCTGGGATCGTGCAGGACAACCTTAGACATGACCCTTCCGTCTAGACTGCCGGGCAATGAAAGCCTCCGTCGCCCGCCTGCTTCGTCGCCAACTGGACGCTCGTGGATTTGAGATCCGTCGATCGATACTGGACCGACGGGCACGCCTGCTTAGGCTTCACCGCGTCGACGTGGTCATCGACGTCGGCGCAGCCGGTGGGTCATACGGGCGACAACTGCGGGCGCACCGGTACGGCGGCCGCATCGTGTCGTTCGAGCCGCTGGCTCCGTCATTCGCCGACCTCGCCGCCGCGGCCGAAGGTGACCCCCGATGGGATGTCCACCAACTGGCGTTGGGTGAAGCATCATCGACGGCTGACCTGCACGTGGCGTCCAACCGCGACAGCAGCTCGCTCCTGCCGATGCTCGGAGCTCATCTGAAGGCCTCACCCACAACGCAGATGGAGACCACGCAGGTGGTCCGAGTGGAGCGGCTCGATGACGTCCTCGGCACCCTGGACGGCTCACGACCCTTCCTCAAGATCGACGCCCAGGGCTATGAGAGACAGGTCCTTGCGGGTGCACCCGAGACGCTCAAAGCCTGCGTAGGGCTGCAGCTCGAACTGTCGCTGGTTCCGCTGTACGAGGGCGGGATGCTAATCGACGAGGCCCTCACGTGGGCGTACGATTCCGGGTTCATCCTCATGAGCGTGGAACAGGGATTTACTGCCTCAGACGGGCGAATCCTTCAGATGGACGGTGTCTTCTTCCGCGGCGAGTAGTTGGGCCCGCGTCGGGCCTGTCGGAAGGTCGTCGCTCGCCGCCGGGCCCAGCAACGCGGTGGCGAACTCCTTCGCGCCCGGGACATGCACCGGCTCCGGGGCCGAGGCGTCCATCGCATCCCGGATTGCCGCAGTCACGTCCGGAACCCGCAAGGGAACCCACGAGGTGATGCCGGGTGCAGCGTCGCAGTCCCGCCGCAAAGCCGGCGATCCGGCCGCCACGATTCGTGTCCCCGCCAAGAGCGCCTTGCCGAAGGTCCCACTCGGCCCGTTGTGGCTGTACGCCAATGCCAGACAGTCAACGGCCGCAACAGCGGCATCAAGCTCGAGGTCCGTGAGCAGCCGGTCGTGAATGACCACGGCCGCACCAGCAGCCGTCAGCTGCTCGCGGAATGCAGGAAGCGATGGCTGAATCGACGGGGAGACTCGGCCCGCGACCAGCAGCCCAATCGGGCGATCGGCCGCGATCGAGGAAGCCACCTCGGCAACGAGCGGGAGGTTCTTGTTCTCGGTCACAGCGCCCAGGACCCCGATCCAGTATCGCCCTGAATCGAGGCCCCACTCTCGACGCAACCTCGCGACGTCGTCGGGCGAGCAGAGCAACGTGGCTGGATCGTTGAGCGACGGCCACCAGCCGCCGGTTCGCCACATTTGCCCGCGCAACACGCGCACGCGAATCCTCGGCAGGAGCAAGACCGTCGTGACCGAGAGCACCTTGATCACGTTGGCGAACGCCGAGCGAATCGGGGTGCCCACTGACGGCACCCGTGCCCGCATTACCAAGAGGCTCAACTGCCCTGGCCCGCGCCAACCACCCCGGGCGAGGAGGCGAACCAGGTAATGATCAGCCTCCGGCACGACCGTCATGTCGGGCCGCCACGACCGGGAGAACTGCTCGACATCCGACCATACGGGGCGATCCAATTCGACCACCTCGATCCGGTCCAGTAGGTCGCCCAGATGCATCTCCAAGTGGTCGCGGGTCACGGGATCCACCCGGGTCAGTAGCGTGACCTGCGCGCCACGGTCCAGCGCCTGCTCTGCAAGAAGCCGGACGTAATGGAACCGATGGCCCCCTCCGCCCAGTTCGACGAGAAGTGCACGAGACCCGGCACCGAGCGACGGCTCGGGTCGCAGCGCTCGAACCAACAGGGCGGCGAGGAGGAGGCAGCTCAGGCACCCCACACCGAGCATCACCATGGCGGCGCCGACAAGACTTTCTCGCACGGCGACAAATACCACCCCGGCGACCATGACGACGGTCAGTCCCACCTCGACTACCGACGCCACAGCACCCCTGCCCAATCCCTGCAACGCCATGATGAAGACCCGTCGGAACCCGAGGATGCCCTGGGCCACGATCAACCATCGAGCCACCTCGACGGCCCCCATGAACTCATCCCCGAAGGCGAAATGAATGAGGGGACCAGCGGTCAGCACGAGTGGGACGACGACGATTGTTGTCCCCGCAGCCGCTGCAGCAAGCCACGAAGCGATCAGGCGTCGTCGTGCCGGCAGCGACTGCTGCGCGGCGACGCGTGGGAGGAGGACAGTTCCGACCGCACTACCAATCAATCCCGGCAAATTGCCGAGGGCAGTTGCTGCCGCATAGAGCCCGAGTGCACTAGTTCCCATCAAGGTACCGATGAGCGTGCGATCGAAACCGAGCCCGTCGATCGGCGCCATCGCTCCGACATAGTTTGCGCGGGCGAGCTGCCGGACCTTGCGGCCGTCGAGTTGATCGGCGGGGTCCCGGCGCGGCCTGCGCAGGAACCTCATGCTCAACAGGAGTCCGAGCGTCCACATTGCCGCTGTGGCCGTGAGGAAGTCGACGGCGTCCCAGTCCCAGCCGGCGATGAAAGCGACCACGAGCAGCACCGTCGAAAGGGCCGAAGGCAGGAGACTGACGAATATCAGGCGCACAATGCTGGCCAGCTCGCCCTGCATCGCTCCAACCATGACGCGGGCCGCCATGGCCTGCAGCGTCGCAACCACGGTCAGTATGGCCAAGAGGACACGCTGCAGAGGGGTCACCTCCATTACCTGAAGGATGTAGCCGCCCGCAAGGACAGCCGGCACCAACGCCAGTGCGCACCAACGAGGGAACAGGTGCCTGAGGCCATCGCGCGCTGTGACCCCGCGCCGCGCCAGTTCCGTTGCGATGGCTGCCGGCAGCGAGCTTCCAAGGGTCAAGACCGACGCCATGCTGCTGACCACAGCGACCAAGGCGACCTGGCCGCGGCCCTCGACGCCGAGCATGCGGGCGCCGATGATGCCCGACACCGCCATAAGGACCTGCATCGAGACTGTGCCGACGGCCACGATGATCGCCGGGTTCAGGCCGCGCTCCGATTGTCTAGGCGAGCTCATGCTCGAGCAGCCATTGCCAAGTCCGCGAAAGGCCCTCGTCCAGCGGCACTCGAGGGCGGTAGCCCAGCCGCCGCTCGGCGAACTCGTAGCTCGCGAAGTTGCGGTCGACCTCACCGGGTCGCGGTGGCAGGTGAATGATCGGATGCTCGGGCAGTCCGGCCGCGCGCCGGCAGGCGTCGGCGAGTTCGGCGACGGATGTCTCGATCCCGGATGCCACGTGCGCGACCGTGGCGCCGGATAGGTCTGCCTCGATCGCCCGGTGAATGCCGTCGCAGAGGTCGTCGACGTACAGGAAATCTCGGGAAGCGGTGCCGTCGCCGTAGATCTCCAAGGGTTCGCCGTTGTGGAGTGCCTGGAAGAAGCGGGTGATGGCCCCCTTCTTATGGCCACTGAAGGGGCCGTAGATGTTGGCGAAACGCAGCGCGACGGTGTTCATGTCGTAGCTGTGCGCGAAGGCGCTGCAGTAGGCCTCGCCGGCCAACTTGCTGGCGCCATAGGGAGAGATGGGCTTTGGCACCGACTCTTCGGTGACCGGAGGGACGGCATTGCCGATCAGCGCGCCACCGGTCGACGAGAAGACAAGGCGGCGGACACCCGCCACGCGGGTGGCGTCCAGGACGTTGAACGTCCCCATCGCGTTTGACCGGAAGTTGCTGGCTGGATCGGCCACCGAGTCCACGACATTGCCGCTCGCAGCGAGATGCACGACGACGTCGGTGCCGGCATCGGCGATGCTCTCGGTGAGCCGAGCCGTATCCTCGATGTCGCCGCGAACGATGTCCACGCCGAGACCGTCGAGATATTCCGTCCGGCCCGAGACGAGGCTGTCCCAGACAGTGACGGAGACGTCACCCTCGAGCAGCCGGCGGATCAGGTTCGATCCGATGAAGCCACACCCGCCCGTGATGAAAACCCGTTGCGTAATCGTCGTCTCCTCTACTACAGGCCGATGGTGCACCCCCGCCGTGTCCGCCGGCGCAAGCATGCCAGTCTAGGCAGATGCTCGCTCCCGTTTCAGGAGGTACTGGGTCACCGTGAAGGTCCTGTCGATCATCCACTACCCGGTCGCCGGTGGGCCGCACAACCGCGTTGGAATCGTGAGCAGCTTGCTGCAGCGCCACGGGATCGACACCTTGGTCGTGCTGCCAGCCGAGGCTGATGAGGCGGCCCGCCGTATCCGTGATCGCGGTGTTGACGTGCACCAAATGCCGCTCCACCGACTGCGCACGCCTCGACTGGTCGGGCGCAACGCGGCGTGGGCAGCCTCCATGCCCTCGGAGATCCGCGCGTTGGCCCGGCTGATCCGGGAACGGGAGATCGACGTGGTGGCGGTCAACGCGCTGGCAAATCCACATGCGGGCATTGCCGCTCGCTTGGCCGGTGCCGCCTGCGTGTGGGAGCTGATCGACACGTTTCCGCCGCCCGCGATGCGGCGCGCGTACATGCCGATGGTGCTCCGACTTTCCGACGCGATCCTCACCACCGGGGTCCGGGTGGCCGAGCTGCATCCCGGAACGACGGACTTGGGGGATCGCTGGCTGACCTTCTTCCCGTGCGTCGATGTCGAGCGGTTCAAGCCGGACCCCGAGTCGCGGGCGCGGGCGCGGGCCGAGCTGGGTCTGCCTTCGGACGTCCCCGTGGTCGGCAATGTCGCGACCATCAGTCCCATGAAGGGACACGCGACCTTCATCCGCGCTGCAGCGCGGCTGCGCGAGACGAACCCGGACGTGCGCTTCGTCATCCTGGGCAGCCGCCACGCCGATCGGGACGACTACTACGACGAGCTATGGTCCTTGGCCGGCGACCTTGGCTTGGAGCTGGGACGTGACCTGATCGTGCAGGACCCCGGGCCACGCGTCGCCGAGCTGGCACCCGCATTCGACCTGTTCTGGATGACGTCCGAGCCGAACTCCGAAGGCATTCCGACCGCGATCGGCGAGGCCAAAGCACTGGGACTGCCCGTGGTCACAACGGACGTGGGATCCACCTCGGAATGTGTGACCGAGGGCGTGAGCGGATATGTGGTGCCACCGAATGACCCGGAAGCCATCGCTGTGGCCACAGCGCGAATTCTTGGCGATCCGGTGCTGGCCACATCGATGTCAGAGCAAGCCAGGAAGGAGTCGATCGCCCAGTTCGCTGCTGATCGCGGCGCCCAACAGCACCGCCGTGCCTACGAGGTGGCGTTGGAACATCATCTGTCCAAGAGGACGTCCAGCTCTCGCCGCACCTGATCCGGGTCGACGTCAATGTCGTCCTGTAGTCCGTACATGGGCTGGCCCGGGCGCGGTGGCCGTCCCCGCCCGATGAGGTAGCGATACCTCGCGTCGGGAATGCCGTTCGACAACGCCCAGTAGCAATGCTTGACGTACCTCGGCGCGAACAGCTCAAGGACCCGCACCCCGACCGGCGCGAAGACCAGATTGGTCATGGCCGCGCCGTGAATCCCGACGATGACCTCGGCGGCGGAGAAATGGTCGATCTGCTCCTGGGCGCTCATCGTGCCCGGGTCGATCGTGACGAAACCGCGCTCCCGCAACATCGCCTCGATGGCCGGCCCCTGGATCAGGCGCCGGGTGTTCGCGCGGGTGACGAACAGCCGGCGGGGCAGTTCTTCGGTATTGACCGCCTGGAAGGTGGCGCGCACCCATTCCACCAACCAGCGGGGCTGCAGCTCACCCATGTTCGGATAGCTGGGTATCAGCAGTCGTGACGCCTGGACCGCCGGCACACTGCCGGTCGGAAGGATCTTGTCGGCGTCGATGCCAGCCATCGCGGCCAGGTCTCGCTCGTACCCCAGTGCCGCCGGCATGAAGACGGCGTCGATCTCGGCATCCGCCACCAGTTGGCGAACCAACGCCCACCGCGGCAAGACCTCTAACAGGAAGTGGTAGTAGTTGCGGTCCCCGCCTCGCGTGGCCAAGGAGGCCACGGTGCCGTCGACGCGATACGGCTTAGGCAGTCTCGGCCGCAGGAACAGCGGGTGCTCATTCCAGCGGTACACGCTGAAGTAGCGACTGGTCTCGAAATCGAAGGTTCCGCGAGCTGTCACCGTCGCGCCGTAGTCCCCGACGACCGTCCCGTTCGACAGCTCCAGCACGTAAGGGTCTGGCAGATGCGCCGCTCGAGCTGCCTCAAAGGTCGGGTGGAGCGGTGGTTCGCCCTGCGCCGAGGCGCGGTCAATGACCTCGCCAGCCGGCCCCGCGTGCAGGACAGCTCCCTCTGACGGCACGGACGCCGTATCCGCCGACTGCAGGCTGGCCCGGCGCGGGAGCCCGCGCGGTCCCCACAGCGGCGCGAGGCGACGCCACACCACACCGAGCATGACCGTGGCAGCCAGATGCGCGCGTTTGGCCAGCGGCCAAGCCGGTTGCAGCCGCCGCGGCAGGCGGCTCACGACCCCGCTACCGCACCGGCGTCCGGCCACGGGCCCGGCACCGGCTCCCGTGACAACCAGACCAGCCCGAGCCGATCGGAGTGTTCCACGTGCCGGACCACGCGCAGCCCGGTGGCCGCGAAGAACCGCTCCAACTCGTCCCAGTGGTGTCCACCGACGTTGTGGTGCTCCATCACGATGCGATGAACTCCGGCCCAGTCGCGGGGATCCGACGCGAGGATGAAGTCGTACTCAGCACCCTCGGCATCGATCTTGACGAGGTCAATGCGTTCGCCGACCCTCGCGGCCGCCTCAACAAAGGTGACACTCGGCACGCGCGTGGGCGCCGCACGCTCAGGGGAGACCATTCCGTTGTGCACGCTGCCAGAGCCATTGTCGACGAACTCGACGGTCCCGCTGACGCTGGCGACGGCGACGTTAAAAACCTGCACCTGCTCGGCGAGCCCGTTGACGTTGACGTTGTGCTGCAGAAACGATGCGGTCGTCGCCGACGCCTCGAAGGCCGCAACGACGGCGTCCGAGCGCAGCCGGCAGACGGCCAGCGAGAAGCTGCCGATGTGGGCGCCGATATCGAGCACCGTCGGGGCCGCCCGCAATCCAGTCGTGAACCACGGCAGGCCGTACGTGTCATCGATCAGAACTTCGTAGATGGGAAGCCGCGCGCCGGCGACATTGGGACACCGGACACGGACCCCGTCGTCGAGCCGGTACACCAGCTCACGCGGCCGGCCGGTGACCCGGTGGAACGCCAGTTGCGCCAGCAGCTGGGGGCCATTGTCGAAGACGGACGCCGTCTGACGGACGCGCCTCAACGCATACGCTGGACGCCGCTTCATGGACAGGGACCCAGGTCGTCGCGACTAAGCCACGCCATGCCGTAGCCGTCCACGCTCACGACGTGCTTGGCCACGCGGAGTCCGGCCGCGTCGAAGAACCGACGCAGTTCCTCCCACGAGTGCCCCTCAACGCCGTGATACTCCATCACAACGCGCCGCACCGTGCCCCAGGCGCCGATCGATGACGCCAGGATCATGTCGTACTCCGCACCCTCGGCATCGATCTTGACCAGTTCCACCGAGCCGCCGGCGCGTCCGAAGGCGTCCTCGATCGTGACGCTCGGGACCTCGATGGCAACTGTCCCGGGACGGCCGAGATGTAGCACGCCGTTGTGTCCGCTGCCGGGCCCGGTGTCGCCGAACGCGATGGTGCCGCGCGTTCCCGCCACCGCCTCGTTGTGGATGCTCATCCGGTCAGCGAGGTTGTTCGCACTGACATTCTGCTCCAAGTACCCGAAGGTCGAAGGCGTTGCCTCATAGGCGGAGATCTGTGCCCCGGGAAGGCGCTTGGCGACAGCGATTGAAAAGCAGCCGACATGCGCTCCGATGTCGACCACGGCCGATCTGTCCAGGCCCGTCAAGAACCATTCCAAGAGATACGCATCCTCGACGAACAATTCGTAGATCGGAATGCGCGCACCCGGCCGGTTGGGCGTGACGAGAGTCAACCCGCTCGTGCGAAAGGTCAGGTCCGCCGGCCACGACGTCAGGCGCCCGCTGGCGATGCTGGCCAGCACGGAACTGCCGTTGTCGAACGAATGAATGGTCTGGCGTACACGTCGTGCTGCCATCGGCAAGGCTCGGCTCACGGGACAACCTCCATGGGATGTGTCGAGGGCGCTATCGCGCGGTCGCCGTCAGGCCGGGAGTGAATCCATGCCAACAGACTCAACGACAACGGTATCCAGATATACCGCTCCCAGATGACGTTGGTGACAAACCCGACCATCGTGTAACCGAGGGCAGGATACGCCAAGAGGTTGTACGGGCGTGGCGAGAAAAGGACGTTGCGATCTGCCGAAATCAGTATCGCGCAGAATCCGATCAGCCCGAAAAGCCCAGCAGCTGCCATGATCTCGAGGTAGGTGACGTGTGCGAACCACGTGTGGATAAAGCCAGAGCCAAGGAGCGGATGCTCGCGAATGGATCCCATCACCGTGCCGATGCGATCCTCCCGCTCTGCGTTGGAATCCGACGACGAGCCGCCGCCCAAGAGCCGACTCAAGGCGTTCCCGCCTTCCGCATTCAGCAACCGGTCTGAGAACAGCAGGCTCAAAGCCGTGCCGAATCCCACGAGCCCGAGGCCCACGGCCGAACGACTGACCAAGGGAAAGAGCACAATCAGGACCAGCAGGACCAACAGCGCCGCGCGACTTCCGCTGATCCAGACACCCACTGCATTGACGGCGCCCAGAGTCAGCCAGATCCAGCGACGCTCACGCGAACTGGCCGCGAAGAGAAATGGGACCAAGGCCACACTGAACATGGCCGTCAAGCCCAGGCCGTTGGGGTGCTCGGACAAGCCTGCGTACCGCCCATCGGCGGTCTTGCCGCCGATAGTCGGGCCGTAGAGGCTGCTGATCGCTGAGCCGCAGACGTAGGCCGCCGCAACCGCGACGATCTTGCGCCGCGACGGGTTCCACAACAGGAACGCGGTGGGCAGTAGCACCCCTGCCGCCACCAGACGCAACATCTCGCCGAGACTCCGAAAGGGCTGGGCTGAGAAAGTCGAAGCAACGAGTCCCGCCATCACCAGGAGAATCGCTCCGCCGACAAACAACGGCGGCAGTTCCAACCGTCCGCCCAGCATCTGCGGAATCAGCAGAACGAACCCGATCACGAGAAAGACGTCGGCAAGCGTCCAGAGGCTCGCGGCGGGAATCGGTCCGAGAGTGACCATCGGGGCAAACAACGCACCGAGTAAGACCGAACCGAAGCCGGCCCGGTGCGCACCGGAGATCACAACCACCAGGATCACGAGGGCGATCGCGATCGCTTGGGTCGGTCCGTGCAAGCCGCCCTGTGACACCTTGATCAACGACGCCAACACCGCCATCGAGGCGACGAACGTGGTAACACCGATGCCGACACCGCGAGATCGCCGACCCAGCCCCGGCCGCGACCGCGACCGAAGCCAACTGTTGATCCCCACGAGCGTCCTTGTCCTGTTTGGGAGACATCTTCGACGGTTGCGCGTCGAGTCTATGCCGTGCGCGCCGATCCGGCGCAGCCGATCGGGACCGTCAGCGGAGCACGCGACGACCGCGATCCTTGGATCTGCGCCGGCCCGCGGCCGACGCCGCGTCTCCATACCCATAGCCGTAGCCATAGCCGTAGCCATACTGACCGACGGCACGCAACGGAGCCTGATTGATGATCGTGCCGAGCAACCGGCCATTGACTGCCGTGAGCCGACCGACGGCCTGCCGAAGCTGCTCGCGGTGAGTCTCGCCGTAGCGGACCAGGAGCAGGGCTCCATCGACCTCAGTTGCGAGGATCGCTGAGTCCGCCACCGGGAGCAGCGGTGGGGCATCGACAACGACGACCTCGTATCGATCCCGAAGGCTGCTGAGCAGGTTGCGCATCGCCTGCGTATCCAAGACCTCCGAGGGGTTGGGGGGCTGCGGACCCGTCCCGAGGAAGTGGACGCCTGACTCGTGCACCTGAATGGCTTGGTCGAGGGTCGTCCGGCCCAACAGGGCCGTCACCATGCCGACGGTGTTCTCCAGGCCGAGGAGCGTGGCGACGTTGGGATTCCGCATGTCGGCATCCAGGATCAGCACGGCGCGACCGCTCTGGGCCATCGCGATCGCCAAATTCGTCGCCACGAACGTCTTGCCCTCGTCGGGGACTGAGCTTGTGACCAGGATGGTCTGGCTACTCGAGTCGAGGCTTGTGAAGTTCAGGTTGGTTCGTAGCACCCGGAACGCCTCGCTGAGGGAGCCGGAAGCCTCATCGGACGTCAATGGCTGCTCCCTGACCGACGGCTCGAACGGCAGGACCGCCATCGGCGTGTGACCGGTGAGGTCTTCAACCTCGTCATTCGTTCGCACGTAGGTGTCAAGGCGATCGCGAACGACCGCTCCGGCCACGCTGACCAAAAGACTCAGGAGGAGGCCCGACACAAGATTCAACGGAATGTTGGGCGCCACCGGCGTGGGATTGAGCGTGGCCTTGGACGCAAGGCTGGCAACAATCGGAGCGGGGATGTCGGGGTTGCTCGGCGTTTCGAGCTGCTTGACCATGCGGATGACCTCGTCCGCTGTGACGGTCGCGATCTGCTGGGCGTGTTCCGGTGAACGAGCGCGCGCGTTCAACCGCAGCAACAGCGTCTGCGGAACCACCTCGGCGGTCACCGAGCCGCCGTTAAACCCGCCCTCCAGCCGCGATGCCACCCGCTGAATCAGCTCGGCGTCGCTGGCCAGGTTCGCGTACGACTGTGCCCGCTGCTGCGCCGTCTGAACGCTGCCGTAGGGGTCAAGAACGCCGGATGGCGGTGTGGAGACCAAGAGCGTTGCGGTCGAGGCGTAGGTGGCCGGCGTGGACAGGGTCCAGGCGCCCGTCAACAGCACGCCGGTGGCCATCACCAGCGTCACGAAGCGCCACCGCGCCCGCAATATGCCCAGGAATTGGTGCAGGTCCACAGGGTCCCCTTCATATGGGAGTACGCAGTTCCGGTCAGTTTCGCACGGTGAGTCTACGGGGACGACATGCGTCCTGGCGGGCGTGTCCCGTGGCCGCGTCTTGAGTTCGCGGCGGTGCGGCATAAGATGTCGCCGACAACCAAGGGAGAGGGTTCGTCGACAGCCAAGGGAGAGGGTTCTTCGCATGACGATTTTGGTCACCGGAGCCGGAGGCTTCATCGGCGGGCATCTCCTCGCCCACCTCATCGCTGAGGGGCAACCCGTCCGGGCTGTTGACGTCAAGCCACTGGACGAGTGGTACCAGGTTCATCCCCACGCGGACAACGTGATCGCGGACTGCTCGAATCCCATCGATGCGCACAAGATCGCCGATGGCATGGCAGAGATCTACAACTTGGCCGCCGACATGGGCGGCATGGGCTTCATCGAAAACAACAAGGCCGAATGCATGCTGTCTGTGCTCACGAGCACGAACATGCTCGTCGCGGCGCGTGACGCCGGAGCGCAGCGTTTCTTCTACAGCAGTTCGGCCTGCGTCTACAACGGCGCCAAGCAGACCGACCCCAACGTCACCGCCCTGAAGGAGACGGACGCGTACCCGGCCGATCCCGAAGATGGCTACGGCTGGGAGAAGCTCTTTGCCGAGCGGATGGCGCGACACTTCCGCGAGGACTACGGCATCCAGACCCGGGTCGCCCGCTATCACAACGTCTACGGCCCGCACGGGACGTGGGACGGCGGCCGGGAGAAGGCGCCCGCTGCACTTTCCCGCAAAGTGGCAGCCGTCAAGCTCGGCTTGGCCGACGACATAGAGATCTGGGGCGACGGAGAACAGACCCGCAGTTTCATGTACATCGATGACTGCGTCCGCGGAACGCGCGAGATCCTGGCCGGCGACTTCACCGAGCCGGTGAATCTCGGCTCAGCCGAACTCGTCACGATCAACCAGATGGCCGACATCCTCGAAGACATCGCCGGCATCAAAGCGCCGCGGCGGTACAAGCTGGACGCCCCACAGGGCGTCCGGGGACGCAACAGCGACAACACGCTGTTCCATTCGGTCTACGGCTGGGAGCCGTCCATCTCGCTTCGCGAGGGCCTGGAAAAGACCTACGCCTGGATCTACGACCAGATGTCGGCGCAGTCCCCGGCTTGAGAACCTCCACGGTCGCCCCCTTGGACATCGCTGTCCACGACTTTTCCGGCCACCCTTTCCAAGCTGACCTCGCCCGCCGTTTGGCGGCCCGCGGCCATCGTGTTCTCCACCTGTCCGCGGCCGAGTACGTCAGTGGCAAGGGCCGGCTCCAGCGGGCTCCTGGTGACCCGGAAACACTCAGCTTCGATCAAATCCGCGTCGGCCGGGACTTCAACAAGTACGCCGTAGCAGACCGGATCCGCTGGGAGCTGGAATACGGCCGCGCCGCCAAGGAACGCCTCGCCGACTGGCCCGGGGTTGTCATCACCTGCAACGTCCCCCTCCTGGCCATGTCCGCGTTCGTTCGGGCAGCACGTCGCCGGAAGATCCCGTGGATCTTCTGGCACCAGGACGTGTACAGCGCCGCCATGGCCGACGAAGCGAACCGGCGGCTTCCCCAGCCCTTGGCCAAGCCGGTCGCCGCCGGATTCGACCGACTCGAAGCGTGGTGCGCGCGCCACGCCGGGCATGCGATTGCGATCGGCGAGGCCTTCACGGCGGTCTACGAGCGCTGGCGGGTCGACCCTGCGAAGGTTTCAGTCATCCCCAATTGGGCTCCCCTCGAGGACACGGTCCCAGTGCAGCGTGACAATCCGCAGTCCAAGTCCATCTGGTCCGGCAGCCAGGAGTCGGATCTCCGCCTGCTGTATGCCGGAACGCTCGGCCGCAAGCACAATCCGGGGCTCTTGGTCGATCTCGTTGTTGCAGCGCGCGAAGCCGGACTGCCCGCGGTGCTGTCGGTCGTGTCCGAAGGGGAAGCCGCCGACGACCTGCGCACACTGGCGTCCGAGCGGCCTGACATCCCGGTGACCGTCCATCCGTTCCAGCCAGCCGACTTGCTGTCCGACACACTGGGATCAGCCGACGTTCTCGTCGGACTACTGGAACCCGAAGCGACGATGTTTTCGATCCCGAGCAAAGTGCTGACCTACATGGCAGCCGGCCGCCCGCTGATCGGCCTGATGCCGACCGACAATCCTGCGGCCGTCGACATCGCCGCATGTGGCGGGTACGTCGACGAACCGACGCCGAACGGCGCCCGCCGGGCCGCCGGCTGGCTGGCTGACCACGCCGACGACGCAGCGAAACGAGCCCACATCGGGAAGCAGACGCGCGGCGTGGCTGAGGCGAAGTTCAATCCGGACCGCATCGTCGACGCGTTCGAAACCGTCATCGTTGAGCTGGCGACGAAGGCCCCCCGTTGAGCGGGGACGAGACCTCACGTCGCACGGCGCTCATCACAGGGGTCACGGGCCAGGACGGCGTATACCTCGCGCGGCTCCTGGTCGACGAGGGCACACGGGTCGTTGGGACGGTCCGGCCGGGCAGCACGAACAGCCACAGAATCGCGGCCTACTTGTCGAAGGTCCATGTCCTTGAACTCGACATCCGCGACAGCCGGCACCTGAGGGCGATCCTGCGCGATCACCGGCCGGATGAGGTCTACAACCTCGCCGCATTCACAAGCGTTGGCCGCAGCTGGGACGCGCGCGAGACGGTGGCCGCGACGAACGAGACGGCCGTCACCGGGCTGCTTCACGCGGTGAAGGATCACCGCGAGGTGACCGGCCAGGACACCCATGTCTTCCTGGCATCCTCGGGCGCGATCGGCGCCGGAAACAAGAGTCCCTACGCGGCTGCGAAGGCAGCTGCCGAGGTCGCGATCGCCGAATTCCGCTCTACGCATGGCGTCCCGGCCTGCTTTGCGAAGCTGCACAATCACGAGAGCCCGCTGCGCGGGAACCAGTTCGTCACCCGCAAGATCACCGAGGCAGTCGCTCGCATTGCCGCTGGCGACTCCGAACCGCTGAAACTCGGGAATGTCGACGTGCGCCGCGACTGGGGCTTCGCCGGCGACTACGTCGACGCGATGCGACGGATGGTCCGTCGCGACGAACCAGTCGACCTGGACATAGGCACCGGGATCGATCACTCCTTGCGCGACCTCATCACCGTTGCCTTCGAGGCCGCCGGCGTCGAGGACCCGTGGCGCCACATCGAGCTGGACGCAGACCTCGTGCGGCCGGCTGACGCTCCGGTTCTCGTGGCCGACCCGCGGCCGGCGCAAGCAGCGATCGGGTGGAGCGCGCGCGTCCCGTTCCGCGACGTCATCGCTGGAATGGTCGCGGCCGACATCGCCCGGCTGGAGACCGGTGTGGCCGAAGACCCGCGCTATCTGCAACCGGCCGGGACTACGACCATGCGCACAGACGCCCTGTAATAGCCTCCTCCTCATGACTCGCCGCGCACTCATCACTGGCATCACCGGTCAGGACGGCTCGTATCTGACCGAGTTATTGCTGGAGAAGGGCTACGACGTTCACGGCCTGGTTCGACGCGCGTCTTCGCTCAACCGCCAGAGGATCGACCATCTCGCCGGGAACCCGAACCTGCACCTGCACTACGGCGACCTGACCGACGGCGTCAGCCTCGCCAACCTGGTCCGCGGCATCGAGCCGCACGAGGTCTACAACCTCGGCGCCCAGAGTCACGTACAGGTGTCGTTCGAGATGCCGGAGTACACCGCGTCGGCCGATGCGGTCGGCACACTGCGCCTGCTCGAGGCGATCCGGGCGGCCGGTCTAGAAACCCGGTTCTACCAAGCGTCGACGTCGGAGATGTTCGGTGCCACGCCGCCGCCACAAGACGAGACGACGGCGTTCTACCCGCGGTCGCCGTACGGCGCAGCGAAGGTCTACTCGCATTGGGTCACCGTGAACTACCGCGAGGCGTACGACATGTTCGCCGTCTCCGGAATCCTGTTCAACCACGAGTCACCACGCCGGGGCGAGAGCTTCGTGACGCGCAAGATCACGCGCGGCGTCGCCGCCATCGTCGAAGGGCAGGCCGACCACCTCGACCTCGGCAACCTGGTCGCCATCCGCGACTGGGGCTATGCGCAGGAGTACGTCGAGGGTATGTGGCGGATGCTGCAGCACGATGAGCCGGCCGACTTCGTCCTAGCCACGGGCGTCGGGCACACCGTCCGCAACTTCTGCGAGTTCGCGTTCGCGCACGTTGGACTGGACTGGGAGAAGTACATCCGACACAGCGACCAGTACGAGCGCCCCACCGAGGTCGACGCTCTCATCGGCGACGCCTCCAAGGCGCGCGACGTGCTCGGCTGGGAGGCAAAGACCGACGTCAAGACGCTGGCCCAACTCATGGTCGATGCCGACATCGCGGCGCTGCGCGCCAACTGAGGGCGCCGTTACCCTGCCAGCGGCGAAGCCTCGGCGCCGCGCGCGAACGCTTGGCTCGCATACTTGAGCCACTGCGCCAGGCCGGTCTCGGTGCCGGTGGCGTACGCCTCCAATGCCGACCGATAGCCGTCCGGGACAGCGGCGTGGCCGGCCTCCGGAACGGTGACCGACGGCGGATCGACGCCCAGCTCGACAAGCACGATGCGTTCGGCCGCACGGGCGACGACGCCGGCATGTGAGCTGAACGCCCCGCTGCTCAGGATTTCGGCGTGGACGATCGCGGCCACAACCAGCCCTGGCGCCTTCGTTGGTGCTGACACGTTGCGGGCCAAAGCCACCAGGCGTGACGTGTCGCCGTCCGGTCGGCCGAGGGCGTCGTCGGGGACGGATCCGGCCGCCGCGAGGGCGTGCAGGCGCGCGATCGCCTGGACCGGGGCGCGCCGCCAGACCGGCACGAGCCCGAGTAGCTCGGTGGACAGGCGCAGCGCGGCCCGCGCCGTCGCGTCGCCCGCTCCATCGGACAGCTCGTTTGCGGTGACCTCGCTGCCCTCCAGGACGGCCGTGGCTGCGGCGCCGAGCAGAAGCGCGCGCGATGTGTCCTCCGGAGAGACCCGACGCAGGCCGCGGTCGCGCAGGAGCGCGTCGATGCCGTCGCGAGTGGCCGCGAACGCCGAGGCCACGCCCTCCAGCGAGGCGGCCGACAGGAACGGATCAGACATGGCAGTAGACGCTACGGCGCGCGTCCATCATCGGCGGACGCGGGGTGATTAGCCTGACGCCAATGGACCGGACAGCCCTTGCCCTTGGTACGGCGGTCGGAGTGGCCCCACCGGAGCCACGCACCGGCGCCGAACGCGCTGCCGCCTGGCTGGTCGGCGACACGCTCTCGTGCGTCCTGCATCTCGGGGATGCCGCGATGGCCTACGTGCTCGCCGATCAGGGCCACGAGGTCATCGTCGCCGGCGACGACGTCACCACGTCGCGTCACCGGGAGATCTTCTATGTCCGGACGCGGGGCGAACGCCTTCCGTTCGGACCAGAGTCCTTCGACGTTGTCGTCGCACCGCAGGTCAGGGACTCGACGACGGCGCTTGCCGAGTACGCCCGAGTGCTGCGGCCCGGCGGGCTGTTGTCGACGATGACGCGGACCTACGACGAGTCAATCCCCTGGATGCGCCGGCTGCACGCCGTGGTCGGACGCCGACCGGAGGCGACTCCGTCGGCTGACACGTTGACGGCGTCGGGGTTGTTCGCTGAACCCGAGGTGGACGAATTCGGGACGTGGGAGGAACTCGATCTCGCCGGCGCGCTCCGGTTCGCCGCGGACGTGAAGGGCCCGACCGCCGGCGACGAGATCTATCCGGCCGTGCGCGAACTGTTCACGTCATATGCGTCGCAGTCCGGCACGCTCCGGATGCGCCACCAAACGCATTGTCTGAGGGCACGGGTAAACAGGGAGAACCTGCTCGAGGAACCGATCCCCGAAACGACCCTGCTCGACTTCGCCTGAGGGAGAAACCATGAACCACGGATTGGCCTCGGCCGGCCTGTCGATCGTGTGCGAGACCTGCGAGAGCGACATCGACTTTCCCGACGACTACGCCGACATCGGCGTGTGCCGCCAGTGCGGCGTCGCGTTCCTGATCGACGCGCCGGCCGCTGCGGCGGACACTCAGGCGTCCTAACCCAACAGGATCGCGAGGCCGCGGTCGAACGACGGGTCGAGGTCTGGGTCCGGCTCGATCGCGCCGAGCGCACTTGCTTGGCGATGCAGCTGGGTGGCCTGCGTGTGCCCGACGACGTAGATCAACAGTGTGCGGGCGAGGTCGGGCGAGGACTGCTTGGCTAGGTCTCCCTCGAGCTCGGACAGTCCCAGGCGGAAGGCGGACGCCGTCGCAACCACCTCGGCGCCGTCCCTGACGGCCAGCATCGCCTCGCGAAGTCGGTGGCTCGATGCGACCAGATCCGCGTCCACCGCAACACCGCCGACGATGCGCTCGGCCATCAGGCCAAGGAGGGTCTGCTTGTTCGCGATGTGGTGGTAGAGCGCGCTCGGCTGGACCTCTAGCGCCCCGGCGACACGGCGCATCGAGCAGAACTCCAGCCCCCACGTGTCGAGCACGTCGAGCGCCGATGTGACGATGTCGTCGCGATTCATGGCGTGACCCTTCCGTGCTCCACGCACGACGCAGTCCAGTCGCGCGGCGTCACCTGGACCTTCATCCGGCGTCGGCACTGCACGCAGTAGCGCGGTGGCTCCATCCTCAGCCGTTCGACGCAACGCGTGTGGTCGCCGGTGTCAGCCGGTCGACCGCAGTGACCGCAGTACGTCCCCACCGTCACCATCACAGAGTCTTGGACAGTTCCTTGATCGGCATCTCCAGCTCGCCGAGAAGCGCCAGGTCCTCGTCGGCGTTGCGGCCCAGCGTCGTCAGGTAGTTGCCGACGATGACCGCGTTGATGCCACCGAGCAGGCCCTCACGCGTCCCGAGGTCGCCGAGCGTGAGTTCGCGGCCGCCGGCGTAGCGCAGGATCGTGCGCGGCATGGCCAGCCGGAAGGCGCCGATGGCGCGCAGTGCGTCGGCCGACGACATGACCTCCTGGTCACCGAACGGTGTGCCCGGACGCGGGTTGAGGAAATTGAGCGGTACCTCGTGCGGGTCGAGCGACGCCAGCTCGGCGGCAAGCTCGGCCCGCTGCTCAAGGGTCTCGCCCATGCCGACGAGCCCGCCGCAGCACAGCTCCATGCCGGCTTCGCGGACCATCTGGCAGGTCTCCCACCGCTCCTCGTACGAGTGCGTGGTGACAACGTCGGGGAAGTACGACTTGGCCGCCTCGAGGTTGTGGTTGTAGCGGTGCACGCCCCACGCGGCGAACAGGTCAACCTGCTCCTGCGTCAGCATGCCAAGTGAGAGGGCGATGTTGATGTCGACGGCCGCGTTGATGGCGTCGATGCCCTGCTTGACCTGCTGCATGAGGCGCTCGTTCGGACCACGGACGGCGGCGACGATGCAGAACTCGCTGGCGCCCGTGGCCGCGGTTTCCTTGGCGGCCTGGACCAGCTCGGGGATATCGAGCCATACCGAGCGCACGGGCGAGTCGAACAGGCCGGACTGGCTGCAGAAGTGGCAGTCCTCGGGGCATCCGCCAGTCTTGAGGCTGACGATGCCCTCGACCTCGACATCCGGACCGCACCACTTCATCCGGACCTCGTGCGCGAGCTCAAGCAGCGCCGAAACATCGTCGTCCTGTAGCTGCAGGACCTGGACCAGCTGATCGCGGTCGAGCCCGCGGCCTTCTTCGAGCACCTGCTGGCGAGCTACCTCAAGGACGTCCGACATGGCGGAGACTCTATCCTGAACACTGTTCAGGAGCACGATCACCCCGACCGAGAGCGCCCCATGAGAGCCGAGGACGTCCTGGCCGCCGACGCGGCACACGTCTGGCATCCCTACGCATCCGTGGGCGCGACGCCGTTCGGTGTCGTCACCGGCGCCGAGGGCGTCCGACTGGAGTTCGCCGACGGGCAGACGCCGATCGATGCGATGTCGTCCTGGTGGGCGGCGATCCACGGCTACCGGCACCCGCAACTGGACACCGCGGCGACCGACCAGATCGGCCGGATGGCGCACGTCATGTTCGGCGGGCTGACCCACGAGCCCGCCACCACACTCGCGTCGCGACTTGCCGCGCTGACGGGCTTGGAGCGCGTGTTCTTCTCCGACTCCGGTTCGGTAAGCGTCGAAGTCGCCCTCAAGATGGCGCTGCAGTTCCAGCGCGGCACCGGCCATCCCGAGCGCACGCGTTTCGTCACCCTGGAGGGCGGCTACCACGGCGACACCTTCGGCGCGATGAGCGTGTGCGACCCAGTCGGTGGCATGCACGTGATGTTCACCGATGTCCTGTGGCGGCAGACCTTCCTCCCCCGCCCACCTGCCGGCCTCGATGGCGACATCTCGGCTTGGGTTGCGCAGTGCAAACCCGTCCTTGACGGCTTGGACGACGTCGCCGGCGTAATCCTCGAGCCAGTGCTGCAAGGCGCGGGGGGCATGCACATCTACCCGCCGGAGGCAGTGCGTTGGCTCGCCGACCAGGCTCATGCGCGGGGTTGGCTTCTGATCCTCGATGAGATCGCGACCGGCTTCTTCCGCCTCGGTGAGACAGCGTTCGCGTTCGAGCGTGTTGGGGTCGAGCCCGACATCTTGTGTGTCGGCAAGGCGCTCAGCGGCGGGTACCTTGGCTTGGCCGCGACCCTGTGCACACGAAACGTCTCCGACGGCATTGACGCTTCCGAATCCGGCGTCCTCATGCATGGCCCGACGTACATGGCCAATCCGCTGGCCTGCTCGGTGGCAAGTGCCAGCCTGGACCTGGTGGCCGAACACGACCTGCCGGACCGCATCAGAGCGCTCGAGACCGGGCTGACAAGCGGCTTGGCGCCGGCCCGTGGGCTCGCCGGGGTTGCTGACGTCCGCACGATCGGCGCGGTCGGCGTGATCCAGCTCGATCGCCCGGTCGACGTCGCTGCAGCCACGCGCGCCGCACTCGACCATGGCGTCTGGATCCGTCCGTTCCGCGACCTCATCTACGCCATGCCCCCCTTCGTCACGGCGCCGGCGGACGTCGAACAGATCACGACGGCCATGCTCGCGGCGACGAAAGCGAGCCTGTCATGAGTGGGGGCACCTCCCGCGACCGAAGGGCGCGGGGGATCGACGACTGGCTCTCCGAACGAGCTAGCGAGCGCCGAGCTGCCGGCCTCGAGCGTCGGCTGCCCGACCCGTCGGCCGACGACGTCGTCGATCTCGCCGGGAACGACTATCTCGGCTTCGCGCGGGACCCGCGGGTCGTGAAGGCAGCGAGCGCGGCGGCCGAGGCGTGGGGCGCCGGCGCCGGCGCGTCGCGTCTCGTCACCGGGACGCTCGCCGTGCACCAGGCGCTGGAGACCGCGCTGGCCGAGTGGACCGGCCGGACGGCCGCCGTCGCGCTGTCCACCGGCTACCACGCGAACCTTGCCGCGGTCACCGCGCTGACCGACGAGGACACGGTGATCGTCTCCGATGCGCACGTGCACGCTTCGCTGATCGACGCGTGCCGGCTCTCCCGCGGAACGGTGCGAGTCGTGGCGCACAACGACGTGGCCGCCGTCGATGCCGCCCTGCGGGAGCGGTCCCGACCGCGTGCTCTCGTCGTCGTCGAATCGATCTACTCGGTGCTCGGCGATGCGGCGCCTCTGGCGGAGTTGGCCGCGATCTGCGCACGGCACGAGGCCGTCCTGCTGGTGGACGAGGCACACGGCATCGGCGTAGCCGGCGAAGGCGGCCGAGGCCTGGTGCACGAAGCGGGGCTTTCGGACGCCGGGGACGTGGTCGTCACGGCGACGCTCTCCAAGGCGCTGGGCAGTCAGGGCGGGGCCATCCTCGGGTCGCCGGCGGTCATCGACCAGGTGGTCAACACAGCACGTCCGTTCATCTATGACACCGGCCTCGCGCCGGCCGCCGCCGGCGCGGCCACCGAGGCCCTCGCGATCCTTGCCAGCGACGACGCTGGGGGCACCTCCCTGCACGAAGCGAAGCGGAGTGCTTGGGGGACCGTTGCCCGTTTGCGTCAGGTGGCTCAGGCGTTGGGGGCGAGGGTCGGCGCTTCGCCGGCCGGCGCCGTCATGTCGGTGCCAATGCCCGGCCCGGCGGAAGCGCTCGCCGCCCAAGCCCAGTGCCGAGCCTCCGGCGTCCTGGTCGGGTGCTTCCGCCCACCGTCAACTCCCGACGGCTCGAGCCGCCTGCGCATCACCGCTTCCGCCCGGCTCTCCGATGCCGACCTCGCTCGTGCGCTCGATGTCCTCGGCGAGGTGCTGGCGTGAGGCGCATCGTGATCACCGGCACCGACACAGCCGTAGGCAAGACCTACGCGACCGCCGCACTGGCCCAGGCATTCGTGCTGAGGGGCAGTCGTGTCGTCGTCGTCAAGCCGGTGCAGACCGGTGTCGAGACGGGCGAACCCACCGATGCCGACGAGATCAACCGCCTGGTCGGCATCCCCGTCGCCGAGGAGTGGCAACGGCTCGCCCTGCCCCTCGCTCCCGAGACCATTGCGCACGAGACGGGCGCCGACCTCACGCCGGTCGCTGACCTCGTCGAACGGCTGCGCACCGTGGACGCCGACGTGGTCATCGTCGAGGGTGCCGGCGGCGTGCTCGTGCGCTTGGACAAAGACGGCAGCACCATTGCCGATTTGGCCGAGCTGTGGGACGCCGAAGTTGTCGTCGTCACCCGCGACACCCTGGGAACGCTCAACCACACCGGCCTGACCGTTGAACACCTGCAAGCCCGGGGGCTGGAACCGGTGCTCATGATCGGTGCAGACACCGGCAACCAGCTCAACCGACGCGAGCTCACCCGCCTCACCGGCAGGCCCATCGTGGGCAGCGTCCCGGTGGGTCGTCCGGAGGCCGCCGACCTCGACCCGGCATGGCTGGCCGACTGACGTCAGGGAGTCCAGTCGGGCCGCAGCGGGAAGGTGCTGGTTCCGTCAGCGCCGGTCTTGGTGGCCAACACCTGGTGCAGTTGGATGTCGTTGGCCACGAACCCCATCCGGGACCCGGCCATGTACAGACCCCAGACGCGCGCGGTGCCTTCGCCCACCTCGGCGACGCACTCGTCCCAGTTCTCGACGAGGTTGTGGTTCCATCCGGCGAGGGTCATTGCGTAGTGCATCCGCAGGTTCTCCTCGTGCTGGACCTCCAAGCCGGTGTCCTGCATCGCGGTGATGATGCGGCCCGACCCGGT